>JAGAFM010000022.1 GCA_017612655.1 Clostridia bacterium
GGAGGAAGGGGGAAGCTGACCCTGGTTCCGCACGGGTATGCTCCCTGCCACAATCCGGAGGGGGCGATCTCTGCCTCCGGATACGATCCAGAGAAGGATCCGGACTGTCCGTCCGCATCGGTTTTCTGCCGCAGCGGCGCCGGATTTCTCGTTCCCTGGGAGGAGGCAGACCGCGCCATGCACGCGGAAAGCGTTCTCAGCCCGCGGGATGGGAAGGAGGGAACAGACGTTCCCCCGCAGTCCGGACAGGCGGAAGGGCCTTCCCGCTCCGCGCGGGAATGGAGCGAACGGGAGCTGAGGGAAATATTCGAACGGACATACGGTCCGGTCCGCTCCCTCACTTTCTTTTCACCTTCTCTCCCCGGGAAAACCGCGGAGACCCGGGAAACATACCTCTCCCATACCGATCCGGCGGAGGAGTATGTCCTGGTGGATGGATACAATATCATCCACGCATGGGAGGAACTTGCCTCTGTGGCGCGGGATTCCATGGACCTGGCCAGGGAAATGCTGATTCGCATGATGGTCAACTATCAGGGGTTTACGGGGTGCAACCTGATTCTGGTATTTGACGCGTACCGGACTGACATTCCCCGGGGACGCATTGAGCGGAACGGGGGAATTTTCCTCATTTTCACGGGAACGAAGGAGACTGCGGACGCATTTATCGAGAGGGTGACCTACGACATCGGGAAAAACAGGGAAGTCCGTGTCGCCACGTCGGATTCTCTTGAGCAGATGATTATCCTCGGACACGGGGCAAGGCGTGTTTCCGCGCGTGCCTTCGGAGAGGAGGTTCGGGGAGTACTGGATCAGATGGCCAGACTGCTCGATACCGGCAGGGAACAGTAGTCCGTGAGAAGTTGCAGGGGTTTCTTTCCCGGAACGACGGAGAAGTTCCTCTTTTTAACAAGTCTTTTTCCTTTTCTTCACAAAACAATCAAAAACATGTGATAGGATAGAAACCGAAAAGAAAGCAGCCCGTTCGGTCCGTTTCGGGATCCCGCGGGAGCAGATAAGGAGTGATCTACAGTGTTTACGGAAGAATATGAGAATGAGGCCCGGGAAGCCTCGGTTTCCGAAGAAGCTTCGGATTCCGTTTCCGCCGGGGAAAGCAGCGGAGAGGACACGGTTCGGGAACCCGCAGACGAATCGACGGTTTTTATACCGGAACCCGACCCCGAAATCGGAACGGATGCGGGAACTGTCTATCGGGCAGAGTGGAAGTCCGGTCCGGAACCGGAAGAGAAGCCCATCCCGGAGCCGAAAGCGGAGAAGAATACTGAAAAGCCCCGGAAAAAGCACCCCTTTCTCCGGAAAATAGCCGCTACCGTCGCGCTGGCGATTCTCTTCGGCGCGATCTCCGGGGGAATCTTCTATCTGGTGAACCGCAATACGATCGCACCGGAGTCCGGACAGACCCCTCAGAAACAGACGGAGAATCCGGGAACGGAAGAGGATTCCCGCAGTGAGCCGTCTTCCGTCGAACTGAACACGGGAGAAATCCGTTCCTCTTCGGAAGTGATCGCGGAAGCGCTGGCTAAGCTCGGGGAGACGCAGGAAGGCGTCCTGACCGTTCCGCAGATTGCCGTCATTCTTCAGCCCGCCATGGTTTCCGTGTCCTGTACGGGGACCAAGCAGGTTTCCTCCATCTGGGGCAGTCAGGAGTATCAGTTCTCCAGCGCCGGAAGCGGGATCATTGTCGGGACGAATGAAACGGAGTTGCTGATCGTAACGAACAACCACGTCATCAGTGGGGCAGATTCGATCAGTGTTCAGTTTGTTGACGGAGAGAGCAACCAGGCTTTTCTCAAGGGAGCCAACGAGTCCAATGACCTGGCGGTTATCGTGGTCCGGTTGGAAGAGCTGAAAGAGGAGACCAAAAACGCAATTGTCTGCGCCGAACTCGGGGATTCCGATGATCTGGCAATCGGGGAATGGGTCGTAGCGGTCGGAAACGCACTCGGACTGGGTCAGTCCGTGACGGTTGGAATCGTCAGCGCGCTCAATCGCAGCGTGAAGGATGAAAACGGAAATACGGCATACCTGATTCAGACGGACGCCGCCATCAATCCAGGCAATTCGGGCGGCGCGCTGGTCAATCTGCGGGGGCAGGTGATCGGAATCAATTCCGCGAAATACGCGGATGAAGCTGTCGAGGGGATGGGTTTCGCCATCCCGATCAACACAGCGATGCCGATTTTGGAGGAGCTGATGACCCGAACCACGCGGATCGCCGTAACGGATCCGGCAAAAATGGCCTACCTCGGCCTGACTGTTTACGATATCTCGGCTTCGGCACAGCTGGGCTACGGAATGCCTGCCGGCGTGTACATTAACTCTGTCTCCGAGGGGTTTGCCGCGGCAGAGGCCGGACTTCAGAAGGGAGACATCATTACCGCGTTTGACGGAGAGACGGTATCCAGCCGCACCGCTCTGTCAAAGATTCTTTCCTACTATGAGGCAGGAGAGACGGTAACGCTGACAATCCAGCGGCTTCAGAACGGCGGAAACTACCAGGAAATGCAGATTGAAGTGACTCTGAGCCTGCGTCCGAGTTCTGAGGCTGAGGGAGTCCCCGCTTCGGAAAAAGGACGGGGGCGCGGCGGGGAATCGGGATTCTGATTTTCCCAGTCCGAAGACAAAACGAAATAAGGCGTCCCGGCTTCGAAAGATCGAGGCCGGGATGTTTTTTCACTGCAGCAGTCTCTCCCGTAACAGGCGACTGTTTTGCTGAGCAGTCTTACGGGGCTCTCGCCCCGCGCCTTTTTTTCTTGCAAGCTTTGTCGCTTGCCGTTTATCAAATAGCGGCGTAAGACCCCTGCCTTTAGATAATATGTAAGCCGCCGCGAAATTCGTTCAACATAGGTTTGCAATGAGGTTGGAAATGTGATAGAATATTATCATCAAAATGCTCGCGGAGAGGAAGCAAGACGAACGATGCCTTCGGACAGCGGCGCAGTCCCAACGAAACGAGAATCCTCCGGTTTCAGCCGGGGGGCGGAGTGTCAATCTTGTGACGCTGGATGATATGCATGGAGATGATACGTGAGGGAGGATGGACACGAAGAAGTGACA
>JAGAFM010000023.1 GCA_017612655.1 Clostridia bacterium
ATAAATCCTTTTTCAAAAAGACGGCCAAACGCAGGATTGCAGAGGTGTCTGCGGGGACTTAGAGAAGACTGTGTCTGGTTTTCAGTTCGAGAGGGAATTCTCGGACGGTTGTCTCGGGATCCAGTCGGAGGAACATCTTCTCAATCGCGGTCTGCAACCGGTTCATGTTGAGAGAATCCTCTGCCATCCCCCGGGAAGTCTTCCATCCCGTGAACTCAAAACGGTAGACGGAGATCCCGGACTCCTCGCTCTGCCGCCTCAACATTGCCGTCCACTTCGTCCCCTGAAACCGGAAGAACTGGTCTTCGCTGTTCCCTTTGACGCTGACGGACATTTTCTCGTAAGGGAGATTCCGGTTGCCTTCCGTCACGGAAGCGGAGTCAGGAAGGGACAGGGTAAACTCCTCCCCCTTTTCCATGAAATTCGTTGCCCTGCTGAGAATTTCCCCGGCGGCAACCAACTTTTTGTGTTCCTTGTAGGAGAAATAGAAAACGATACCGAATACCGCCGCTGCCACTGCCAGAATCGCCCAGATCATCTGTTTATCCTCCGATTGTTACTGATCTGTGGTCCCCGGGATCTTCCGGGCTCATTTGTCCTGATCGTTCTGCTTGTTCTGCTTGTTCTGCTTGTGGTTCTCGTAGGCCTTGGTCGCAGCGTCGACGGCCTTGTCTACCCCGCGGCTGAGAGCATTCTCAAGAAGACGAATGAGAATAAAACCGACAATGGAGATGCCGAGGCAGGCGAGAATTGCCAAAACTAGGTTGTTCGTAGAGACGCCGACCAGAATACCGACCAGGACACCGATAATGATCGAATTGTAAGCGTACGTTTTTCTCATTTGGAGAAGCCTCCTGCTTTTGTTTAAAGTAATGAGGATTCTTTTCTCTGATTCCATGGTTTGGAATCAGCCGATATCCGTCTGCCTCATTATACCATAATCCATTCCGGTTTTCAACGATTTTTCGCGACTTGAACCAGGCACGAGACCTTTCACCCTGTGTCTATCGCCTCTTTGCATTCCCGGGAGATTCTTTTTGCAGAGGTCTTGACAACCACGTGCGGATATGATAAAACAGAAAATGAAAAATGCGAAGCGGATGGTCGCTCACGGAACGGGGCTCCCGATTCGAATCCGGCAAATCACGGGAATCTTCCCGTCAGCCGGGAGGACGGCCAGAACGCTGGGGAAAGGGAGGTGCCTCGTTGTGGATTGCAGAAGGACCATCCGGGTGACGGGAAAAGGATTGATCAAAGTCAGGCCCGATCAGACACGTATCACCGTCACTTTGGAGGAAAAGTATCCGGAGTATGCGGATGCCCTGTACCATTCTTCCCGTGATACCGACGACCTGAAACAAATCCTCTCAAGAGAAGGATTTGAAAAGAAGGATCTGAAGACGCTGAGTTTTGACATTGACGCGGAATACGAAGGTTACCACGAAGACGGGATCTACCGCCAGAAGCTGATCGGATATCGATACCGGCACGTCATGAAAGTGGATTTCGATTCGGATTCGGAACGGATGGGAAGAGTTTTATACGCATTGGCGCACGGCTCCCTCACGCCTGAGATTCAGATCAGCTACACCGTGAAGGACAGAGAAGCCGCAAAGAACAGACTGCTTGGAAAAGCGGTTGAGGATGCCAGGCAGAAAGCGGAGTTTCTGGCCGAGGCTTCCGGCGTTACATTGGGAAGCCTGATTAACGTCAACTATTCCTGGTCGGAACCGAATTTTGAGGTCCGTCCGATGAACCGGGCGCTTATGGGAGCAAACGGAGCTGCGCCCATGGCCAAGGCGTCCGGATATGACCTCAATCTGGAACCGGACGATCTCGAACTGTCGGATACGGTTACCCTGACGTATGAAATCGACTGACCCGAGCTTCGAATTCCGCGAGAAGCCACTTGTTAGGAAGAACGATTCTTTTTTGCCCCGCAAATAAATATTGACTTCAGTTGAGTAGGAGGATCAATTCAGTGAAGACGATTCTGTTCCAGGGAGATTCCATTACCGATGCCGACAGACGAAACGGTCTCGGTACAGGCTATCCGCTTCTGACTTCCGCCCGTTTGGGAATGGATTATCCGGGGGAGTTCACTTTCCATAACCGGGGAATCAGCGGAAACCGCATCGTGGATGTTTATGCCAGGATTAAGGAGGATATCATTAACCTGAAGCCGGACTATATGAGTCTTCTGATCGGTGTGAACGACGTATGGCACGAATTCTGGGGAAACGGTGTCGATGCACCGAAATTCGAGAAAATCTACTGCATGATGATGGAAGAAATACTAGCAGCGCTCCCGAATGTCAAGATCATGCTGCTGGAACCGTTCTGCCTGAGAGGGTCGAATACCGACAATCAGGAAGAGCATCCTGATAAATGGCGGATCTTTTCCTCGGAGGTGAAGAAAAGGGCGGAGGTCGTAAAGCGGGTTGCCGAGAGTTACGGTCTCCCTTTTATCCCCCTTCAGGCGCTGTTCGAGGAGGCCGCTGCACGATCCGAAAATGCGGTCTGGCTGTTCGACGGCGTTCATCCCACCCCGGCGGGACATGAGCTGATTACCAGGGAGTGGCTGAAGACGTTTGACTCAATCCGGTAGGAAGAGCTTACCCAATCTAAAGGGCCTTTGCTTGACAAAGGCCCTTTTTCATTTTTCTTGATAAAAACCCCCAAAAATCATGAAAATGTCTTTACAGAAGTGAAATACTGTGATAGAATATTTCACAATCAGTCTGGCGGAAACGCTGGTGAGACCGGAAAGGTTTTCGACAGAATAAAAGGAGTGATTCTTTTGAAAAAGTCCCGCAGCAGAGTGATTGCGACTGCAATTGTCTGTGCAGTCTTTATCGGACTGTTCGTTATTGCCGCCCTGACGACCGGAGCCCCGGCTGAGGAGGGAACCTCCCGGTTTTTCAAATCATACTGGTCCCTGCTTCCGCCGGTCATTGCAATCGTTCTGGCGCTTCTGACGAAAGAGGTTTACTCCTCGCTGTTTGTCGGAATTGTTTCAGGTGCGCTTCTGTTTTCCGATTTCAATCTGGAAGGGACGCTGACGCATGCTTTTGAGGACGGAATTGTAGCCTCGGTGGCGGACGCTTCCAACGTCGGAATCATCGTGTTCCTGGTTGTGCTTGGGATTCTGGTTGTTCTCATGAACAAAGCCGGTGGATCTGCTGCCTTCGGACGTTGGGCTTCCGCTCACATCAAGTCAAGAATCGGAGCACAGATCGCCACAATTGTTCTTGGAATCCTGATTTTTATCGATGACTATTTCAATTGCCTGACCGTCGGTTCCGTTATGCGTCCCGTGACGGACAAGAGCGGAATCTCCCGGGCAAAGCTGGCCTATCTCATAGATGCCACGGCGGCTCCGGTCTGCATTATCGCTCCCGTCAGTTCCTGGGCCGCTGCCGTTTCTTCCTACGTCAGGGACGGGAACGGGCTGCAGCTTTTCATTCAGGCGATCCCCTTTAACTTCTATGCGCTTCTTACGATTGTCATGATGGTCTTCATCTCCCTAACGGGATTCGATTTCGGCCCCATGGCAAAACATGAGAAAAACGCGAAGGAAAACGGGGATATCTTTTCCGGAATGAAGCAGCTAGCCGAAACAGCGGAAGAGAAAGCCAATGAAAAGGGAAGAGTGGTTGATCTCGTCATTCCCGTTGTTATTCTGATCGTATGCTGCATTATCGGAATGATTTATTCCGGAGGTTTCTTCGATGGAAGCAGTTTCATTGATGCTTTCTCGAATTCCGATGCTTCCGTCGGACTGATGCTAGGCTCCGGCGTATCACTGATTATTACGTTCCTCTACTACCTGGCGCGCAGAGTGCTTTCCTTTAAGGAAATGGCTGCATGTGTTCCGGAAGGATTCAAGTCTATGGTTCCCGCCATCCTGATCCTGACCTTCGCGTGGAGTCTGAAGGCCATGACGGATTCTTTGGGAGCGAAGGAGTTTGTGGAATCGGTCGTGAAGGGAAGCGCGTCCGGCCTTCAGTATTTTCTCCCAGTCATCGTTTTCCTCATTGCCTGCTTCCTCTCGTTTGCAACCGGAACCAGCTGGGGCACTTTCGGCATCCTGATTCCTATCACGCTGTCCGTTTTCCCGCTGACCAATCCTCTTGGAATCGTATGCATGAGCGCCTGCATGGCCGGTGCGGTATGCGGCGATCACTGCTCTCCGATTTCCGACACCACCATTATGGCCAGCGCCGGTGCCCAGTGCGACCACGTCACCCATGTCTCAACCCAGCTTCCCTATGCAGTGACCGCGGCGGCGGTCAGTGCGCTGACTTATCTGATTGCGGGGTTCCTCCCGAACGTATGGATCGTTCTTCCCGTCGGGATCGCCCTCATGATTGGGGCAGTGATCCTGCTTCACTGCATTCATGCCCGCAGAGAACAGTAATCTCCGGGAAAACCTTTCCACATGATAAGGCGCCCTTCTTTGACGGGCGTCTTTTCTCGGTTGCCCTTCGTCCCGGTTGTCCCGAAGCTCTCAGATCAAAGACGCGCAGGCAGGTTTTCCCCCGGAACCACGATAGGTTCTTCCCGAATCGGAGACGTTGCACGGGGCGGAATCTCTGGATGGGTTCGGAGGCGGAAACGTTTTCACTTGTTTTTTTCCCACCGGTATGGTATAATTATCCTTGTGAACAGGCAAAGATCCTATCCTCCTGCTGCTGCCGCTCTAACCGTTCCCCTGACGGACAGCTTTTGGGGGGCCTTTCACGGAGAAACTGTGGGTGCGGGCGGGAGAAGTGTGAACCGATTCGATTTTTTTCTCGAATTGCGCCCTGTATCGGACAGGTTCGGCAGGGACAGGGGGAGATTCTTCAGAATCGCTTCTCATTCCGAATGCGTTCGGAGGTGAAGGCCTTTGGTGGAAATGTACCTGGGGAGTGACCGCCCCGGATCGGTTTTGATTCAGGCGGTGGATCTGTCCGACATCGATCTGTATTATGAAACCGTCAAACTGGTTGAATCTCACACGGGACGTCTGGATCTGGGGTTCTGCGCCCTCTGCTGCCAGAAGCCTCGCGACGAGATGGGGCCGTGGGAGGCAGGGCCTTTCCCCGACGGATGGTTTTCGTTCGGGTATGGAAGATTCACTCTTGAGGATCTGAAAAAGCACGTCATCGATCCGATTCGCAGCAAACAGTTTACGACAAGATTTTATATCGGAGGATGCGGGCTGTCGGGCCTGTTTGCCCTCTGGGCGACCTACCAGCTCCGGGATTTCTCAGGGGCGGCGTGTATTTCCCCTTCCGTCTGGTTCCCCGGCTTTCAGCAGTACGCAGAAGAAAATCAGCCTTTGACCAAACGGATCTATCTCGAAATCGACCGGAGGGAAACCCATGTCCGCGAACCGGTTCGACGATTCAACGCAAGGAATGCGCTTGAGGAACTCTGCGATAAACTGGTTACGGAAGACGGGGTGGACAGCATTCTGGGGGTGACTGAAAACGGACGAAAAAACTGTTATGCCGAAAGAACCGCCAGAGGTTTTGAATGGCTGCTTTCCCGGGAGTCCTGACACAAGGAATCAATTATAAAAACGGCCGCTGACAGCGCTCAGCAGCCCAGGCACTCTTTGCAATCACTCAAAAAGAACCGTATCCGCAAGAGAGAACAAAAGGAGGTATCGTCATGGAATGGATCTGTGAAAAATGCGGCGCCGTAGTAGAAGCAGCCTCAGCGGAAGGAGTCTCCTGCCCGAAGTGCGGCCAGGTGGGCCAATTCCGCGCGAAGGGGAGCAATCCCTATTCGGGGACTCAGACGGAAAAGAACCTGGAAGCGGCTTTCGCGGGAGAATCCCAGGCAAGAAACAAGTATACCTATTTTGCTTCCGTCGCAAAAAAGGAAGGGTATGAGCAGATTTCAGCCCTGTTTCTGAAAACAGCGGAAAACGAAAAAGAACATGCCAAGCTCTGGTTCAAGGAACTCAAGGGAATCGGGTCGACGGCGGAGAATCTGAAAGCGGCTGCCGACGGGGAGAACTTCGAGTGGACCGATATGTACGAGTCGTTTGCGAAAACGGCCGAGGAAGAGGGCTTCCCGGAACTGGCGAAGAAGTTTCGCGGAGTTGCGGCCATTGAAAAGCACCATGAAGAGCGATACCGTGCGCTCCTCTCGAACGTGGAGATGCAGCAGGTCTTCGCAAAGAGTGAAGTGAAGGTCTGGGAGTGCCGGAACTGCGGTCACATTGTCGTCGGAACGAAAGCACCGGAAATTTGTCCTGTATGCGCACATCCTCAGAGTTATTTCGAGATCAATTCCGAGAACTACTGATCGGTATCATCCGATCGGCTGAACTGCCGGTTCAGACATCCGGCCCTCAGCTTCCGCGGTTTGTCCGTTCGGTGGCGGGGGAGGTCATGCGAGTATGTTCAAAGGAGGAGGCATCCAATTTTGAGATCTGAGGCCATGCGCGTTTTTGCTTTGATTCTGGCGTTGTTCCTCTTTGCTTTGTGCTCTTTGGGCTGCGGTGGGCAGGCAGGGATAACGGAAGACAGTTCGTCCTCCCCGAGCGGTGAAAACGGTTCTCAAACGGAACCGGCCGCAACGGAGAATTCGGCAATTCCGAGTTCCCAGGCCGAGGAGGTGCTTCTCGAGAACGAATTCGCCCGGGTGACTTTTACCGGCGTGAAGAGCGATTCATTCTGGGGAGTTTCCCTAGGCTTTCTTCTTGAGAACGTGAGCGAGGAATTCAGTTTATCCTTTTCCATAGACCGGATGACCGTAAACGGTTACTCGGAGAGCGTTTTGTCCTATCAGACGGTTTCCCCCGGGAAAAAAGTCAATGAATCCGTTTCCGTTTCCGATTCTTTCCTGGAAAGGACCGGGATTGCCTCTCTGGACGAGGTCGTGTTTGAATTGACAGTGTCCGATTCCGAGGACTTTCTGGCGGAACCGTTCTGCAAGACGGTGCTCACGGTTCATCCGTCCGGCGCGGCGCCTGAAGACGTCGTGATCCCGGAACGTCTTTCTTATGAGGGAGAGCAGGTGATTGTCGACAACGATCAACTGTCGTTTCTGATTCTGAAGGAGGATCCGGAGGGGTTCTGGGGATACACCATGCTCTGTTACGCGGAGAACAGGTCGAATCAGGCTTTGACCATTTCGTGGGACGATGTCAGCGTCAACGGCTTTATGTGCGATCCGTACTTCAGCACCACGCTTCGTCCCGGTACACGCGGGTATTTTGACGTTTCTTTCCTCTCAAGTTCCTTCGAGGAAAACGGGATTACCGAGGTGGAGGAAGTTGAGTTTACGCTGAGGGTCCGGGACGCGGACGACTGGTTCGCGGATCCCATTTACCGGGAGGTCGAGACCTACAGGCCATAAGCATTTTGCCGTTCAGTTTATTTTTGCGGGGGCTTCCTGTTCGGGCAGCCCCCTTCTCCGTACCGCGGCGGATTCTTTTTTTTCGGAATCGCCGCAACGGACCGCTCTTTTTGTTGGTATTCAGGGTGAATGCATTCAAATCTGTCGGAAAGGAGGACGGGGCATGACGGACCGGGAAATCGTTGAACTGTTTCTTGCACGGGACGAGCGGGGTATCCGGGAAGCGAAGAGCCGATACGGGAAACCGCTGCGCGGGATCGCGCGCAACCTCGGGATGAGCGAACAGGATGCGGAAGAACTCGAGAATGACACCTATCTCGCGGCCTGGAAATCCATTCCGCCTCACACGCCGCATGCCTATCTGTTTTCCTTTCTGGCCAAGATCATGAGGGATCTCTCCATCAACCGTCTGAAGGAATCCGGCAGGCAAAAAAGGAGCGCTGTCTGGGTTGAGCTGACGGAGGAGATGGAGGAATGCCTCGCCGCCCCCGAGGAATCCCCCCTGGAGGCGAAACAGCTCGCCGAAGCCGCCAGTGCGTTTCTGAAAACCCTGACCGTGGAGCAGAGGAACGTCTTTCTGCGCCGCTACTGGTATTTCGATTCGCCGAATGCCATCGCCCGTCAGTTCGGAATGACGTCCGGAAAGGTGCGTTCCATGCTCTTCCGGATCCGTGGGAAACTGCGGGTATACCTACAAAAAGAGGGAATCATGTCATGAAAGAAAATCAGTTACTGACCGCCCTTTCGGAGATCTCTCCGGACCTTCTGGAAGAGGCGAATCAACCCGTTCGGAAAAAGAGCGGAACCCTGTGGCTGCACATCGGGGCATCAGCGGCGGCCTTTCTCATTGCGGGCGCGGTCTGGCTGCGGCTTTCTCCCTTCCGGGAGGCCCCGGTTCTGCCTCCGTCGGAAGAAGGGTCTTCCGCCGCATCTTCCGATGCGGGTACGGAAGCCCCGGCAACCGAGCCTGATCCGGTCTTCTCGCAGGAGGAGGAGACGACCCGGGAGCCGGAAACGGAGAATCCGATCCGATGGACGGAAGAACCTTATGTGAAGACTGAGAAGCCGTCCGATGAGTGTCTCGTTCCTCTTGGATCCCATCTTGAACTCTCGGAGTCCCTTCTGGATCAGATCAATCAGGCCGGAGCAGCGGACCGGATTGCGTTTGCAGTCTGGTTTTTGGTGGATTCGTCACGGGTACCGGAAGAATACCCGCCTGAAATTCAGCAGGCCTCCCGAGCGTTGATGGAGGCGGAGAACCGGATCGGAACCCTGGACAACTATGGGCTGATTGAAGAATGGATATCGTCCGGGATGAGCTGGCCGGAAGCCTACGCCAGAATCGAACAGACCGATGCGTACCGGGAGGCGCAACAGGAAGCGCTCCGGGCCAAAGAGGAGTACGCAAGGCGCTACCTCCGGTACTGGTACACCCTGTACGCGGAGCAGGACGCCTGCCTGCTTTCCTGCGGGCTGGAGAAACTGTATGACGTGAACGGTGAGACAGGGCTGGCCTATTTCGATTTGACCGGGTGCAAAGCCGTCTACTGCGGGACCAGAGAAAAGATCCTGTCCCTTGAAGATGCTTTTTTGGAGCAGTCCGGTCATTTGATCCTCCGAGGCGTGCCGGAGAACGCCGCAGAACTGACGTTTGCCGATTATTATCTGGTTTCCGACCGCACGCTTTTGGATGGTGAGAAGCTGACGGAGGAGCTGAAGGCCGCCTTCGAACGGGAGGAAACCGTCCTGTGCCGGGTCTACTGGAAGAACCTCTGGGGTAATCTGGACACCATGGACAAACGGGAGCGGGAAGAGCTTGCCGCCCGTTCGATCGGCCTGTCCGGCATGGCGGAGCTGGAGGCTTCCGACGACCTGGAACTGCATCAGCGGTTTTTGGAGGCGCTCCGGAATCTGAATTCGCACAGCGCCGAACTGGAGGAACTCGCGGGACGTCTCTTCCGGGACGGGGAACTGCAGGAAATCCGGGAATACAGCGGATGCTTCCTCGTAACCCTGAACCGGGACCGGGCTTCTCAAGTGGCGGATGCTCCCGAGGTTGGTTTCTTGCACGTCGGGGTTTCCGAAGCGGCTGCTCCGGTCGTCGCAGAATAGGGGGATCGGAGTTCCGTTTTAGTCTGAGAAGAGAAGAGAATGAAAAGCCTGCCGGCTGTGCCGACAGGCTTTTTTGCATCGGTGAGAATCTCCGGTCCGGAACGGTTCCTAAAAGAACAGACCTCGCTGTTTACACCTTTCCAAATGTGCGGATCATGGATGTGGTGACTTCTTCCGGCGCGTCTTCCCGGTAGACAAAGAGCCTTCCGCCGCGTCTTTCGTCAACCCCGTAGCAACGGTATCCGACACAGGCATCCCACAGGAGCCGGATCCCGCAGTAGTCTGCGTCGAAATCGTTCCGGTGGGTGTGCCCGCAGCATACGGCTCGAACGTCGCCCCGCTGAAGGAGCAGGAAGAAAAGACCGCTGTTGAAGGGCCCGCTGCCGAGCGATTCGTCGAAATGGCCTTCCCGGACGCAGGAGGGATTTGCCTGGGCCGTTTTGTATTCGAACGGGGCCACATGCATGCAGAGAAGTCCGGGGACCTTCTTTCCCGCTTCGCGTTCCAGAGCGAGAGAGGTGCTGTAATACCAGAGGAGCTGATCAAAGAAGAGGGTGCCCCATTCTCCGTATCCGACCGGCCGGTTCGGAAGACCGGCAGCATCCCGCATCCGCATGCCCGGGACCAGGCAGTCCAGGTCGTCTACGGTATGGTTGGTATCCAGTCCCCAGACCGCCAGGGCGATCTCGCCCCTTCGGTTGAGGACGGGAAGGAGAAAATTGCTTTTTCCGTGAATTCCGTCCGTATGACCGGATACGCACATGGGATAACGCTCATAGAGCGCCTGGTGGCGGTCGGGAGAAATCGGGACGTCATGGTCATGATTTCCGAAGACGTGAGCCCAGGGAATGCCGCGCCGCTCCATCGGGGCGGTAAAAATGTCAAGGAAGCGAATCAGATCTTCTTCAGAAGAGATCTCTGGCCCGAAGCAGTTGTCTCCCCCCAAAATCACCAGATCGGGATCTCCTTCCTCCAGAAGGACTTCCACGGAGCGTAGGGAACGGGGATCGTAGGAAGCGGATTCCTGCAGATCCGACATCATCAGAACACGGAAGGTGCCGTCGGGGCGAAAGACCAGAGGATGTCTGGGAAGAGGGATCGACATTGGAAACCTCCGATTCACAGCAGATGAGTGATAGTCAAGAACGGAAAGGAACGGCCAAAGAGCAGG
Source organism: Clostridia bacterium (assembly GCA_017612655.1). Lineage (GTDB taxonomy): Bacteria > Bacillota > Clostridia > Oscillospirales > CAG-272 > RGIG3925. Next base: position 10,643 of record JAGAFM010000023.1, read on the forward strand.
GAGAGGTTCATGAATCCGCCCGGTCCTCTTTTTTTCGCTTTTTGAACAGGAAGGATCGGAAGAGCAGCAGATTCATCACACAAAAGAGAACCAGGAAGATGACCAGAGAGAGAACGGGCTGCTTCGGCGCAAAGGTAGCCAGAAGCATCATCGGAAACCCGAGGGCGATCGCCGGAAAATTCTGATAGACGAGGTTGTCCGACGCAGGCGTGACGAAGTCCCCGTCGATTTCCCTGAGCAGAATGATCCCGGTGCTCGCCGTGCCGGTCAGCATGCCGTACATGGCGAGGAACTGTTCTTCCGCGTACTCGGGAAACAGCAGTTTCGCGACAATCCGGTTGTAAACGAACGTAACCAGAAGCCCTACGACTCCCATGAGGATCATGACGCCCCAGTAGCGGTCAATGGTGTGGAAGCGGATCGCGGCGATTCCCGCGACGATCATCAGGTCGAAGAAGAAATTGCTGGCGCGGGTCATCAGGAAGGCGTCGGTTGCCTCCGTGTTCCTGCGCCGCTTTCTGCCGATCGCCCTGAGCAGCAGCTTGATCAGCGTCGCGGTCAGAACACCGAGCAGGAAGTTGAATCCGAAAATGACGGATTTCATTCCCGGCAGAAGCGTTCCCAGTCCCCACATCAGAAGGTACGCGAGCAGATATGCGACGAAGATCAGGGCGATCTGAACGGTCAGCCTGTCTATGCTCTCCCGGAGGGGGGCTGGAGTCGTGGGAGCCGTTTCGTCCGCAGGGGCGGGCTGTTCCGTACGGATCTTTCCGCTGTGTTTCAGAACGTTCAGGTGAATGACCCCGCCGATGCTGGCGGAGATAAAGCCGAATGCGGCAATGACCAGACCGAAACTCTTTCCGCCGGAGAATCCGAACTCGGCTTCATAGATATTCCCGTAATTCATTGCCTGGCCGGTCCCCTGACCGTACCCGAACGGGAGAAGAGCCCCGGCAGCGGGGAAGAATCCGGAAATCAGAAATGCCGCGATGATCGAAATGGCCATCCCGACGATTCCCTGCAGCAGATAGGTGGAAACGGTCGTGACTCCGGTATTGAAGATCTCGGTGGTCCGTTTCCGCGTCAGTTTCCCTTTGGAGGGTTTGAATGCGGAGGCAATGAAACCGAGCGCGAGACAGTGGTACGTAATCATTTCCAGTTCGGCGGTTCCGTTCCCGCCGAAGAAAGCGGTGTCAAACAGGACATCCCCGGTCACGGCCTTGTAGACGGAGGCGACGATGACGATCAGGACACCCCCGAGCACGGAAGTGGGAATCAGGGAGTTCCGGAGGAAGGGAATCCTCCTCCGCAGAAAACTCGCGAACAGCAGGCTGCAGAGCAGAACCGCAGCCAGAGATACCGTGCCCCAGACGCTATAATCCCAGAAATTCTCCATTGCCGTCCCCCTTGTTTTCCGAAACCCAACGGTAGAAGAAATTGACGTATTTTACGGCGTTGAACCGTTTGTCTCCGCGGAACTGATAGACCGTTTCCCCGTGGTACAGATTCAGTTTGTTTCTCCCCAGCACGGCAGCCGCGGTGAGTTCCCCGAAGGGAAGGATGATTTCTCCCGGTTCTCCTTCGTCTACGGAAATCCGGTCTCCGTAAAGAGCGAGCGCCGCCTGTTTTCGCAGCGGAACCTTTTTGGAGAACAGAATGACCCGGGAACAGTCTGCCCGGTCGCGATAAGCCGGTTCGGACCGGTACGCGGACAGGTCGAGGGTCCGGACGAAGGCCTCCTGGGCGTCGTACCAGTCCCCGATAAAGCGGAAGGGAAAATCCCGGTCCAGCCCGCTAAGACGTTTATCCTCTCCGTATTCGATCCGGGTACCGCACGTCTGGCAGGTCGCCCTGTTTCCCGCACTTTCGAATACGGACAGGCCGCAGAAGGGGCAGTAATACATGCAGCGCTCCAGATACTCCGCGCGCCTGTTTGAACGGAACAGAGCGTCGGGGACGTTTTCGTCTACCGTGATCCCCCGCAGAATTTCGGAGTACAGGCGATCGTTGTCCCATCCTGCGTATTCTTCCGGCTCGATGACGCGGACCACGCCGCTCCGCATGCGTCCTTTCCTGACGCAGTCGCTCCAACGGGGCTCCTTGCCGTATCCGCCCTCAATTCGGTAGAGAGCGATCGGGAGGCCGGTTTTCCGCGCGAGCGGAGCGATCGAGGGACTGACGGTTTCGGTTCTTCCGCTGTAGGTCCGATTGCCCTCCGGGGCGATGGCGATGGTTCCGCCCTCTCTGGCAACCCGCAGGATGGTCATCACGGCGGAAATGTCGGTGGTTTGCTTTACGATCGGGATCGGTGCGACGAGAAACCGGATCAGGGAAGAAATCCATCCATTGGAAAAGAGGTCCTCCGTTGCCACATAGTAGACCGGTCCCCGAAAGGAGGCGCCTACGAAAAACTGATCGAAAGGGGTCTGATGATTGTAGAGGATCAGATAGGGACGGTTCCCCTGTTCCCGGAACCGGGCGGGACGGGTCCCGTACTTCAGTCTCTGGTAGGGAACCAGAACGATGCCGGCGAGCGCCCGTGAGATTCTGTGCCGCCACCGGATCCATTTTTTCTTCTTCTGCTTCTGCGCCATGAGAGACCCTTTCTCTGCGGTTATCGATTTTTATAGAATGATTCTGATACGGGAATTGTAGGGGATTCCGCCGGAATTGTCAAGTGAAGTTTTCGTGAAAAAAAGATTCCCGGAGGAAAGCGGACATGTCTGTTTTCTCCGAGGGAAAGAACGATCGAAACCCCCTCCGGAAAAAGGCCCGGAGGGGGTTCGGAAAACGGTCAGATTTGAATTCCGTAAGCGTTCCGGAGGAGGTCCCGGATTTCCTCGGCATGAGGCATGGACAGGGAAGATCCCGGACGGGTTACGGACAGATTTGAAACGCAGGAAGCGAATTTCATGGCGGAAGAGTCGTCAAGCCCGAAGGAGATGGCGGCCGCGAGTCCGCCGCTGAAGGCATCTCCTGCACCGGTGGAATCGACGGCCTTCATGGGAAGGCAGGGAAGGTGCAGTTCCCGGCTCCCGTCCCAAAAGTAGGACCCGTTCTTCCCGAGTGTGATGACGGCCTTTTTGACTCCCATTCCGAGCAGAATCTCCGCCGCCTTCCTGGCGTCGGACGTCGACTCGATATGAACGCCGGTAATCGCCTCCGCCTCGGTTTCGTTCGGCGTCAGGTAGTCGATCCCGTCGTAGAAAGAACGGGGGACGTCCACATAAGGGGCGGGATTGAGGACGATCGGCTTGCAGTATTTCTTCCCCAGTTTCAGGGCGGTTTCGATGGAGGACAGGCTGGTTTCAAACTGACAGAGGACTACATCGGAATCGGCGAAGTCTCCTTCCGCCGCCAGAACGTCCGCTTCCATCAGTTCGTCGCTGGCGCCGGGGAGGATGATGATCCGGTTCTGGGCGCTCTCTTCCTCGACTTCAATGAGGGCTACACCGGTTTCTTTCTCTTTGGAGGTTCGGATATACTCTGTGCTCATTCCCTCCCGGTTGTAGTGATCCCGTAGAGCCTTCCCGAGGGGGTCGTCTCCCCAGCATCCGATCAGTTTCACGCTCGCTCCCGCTCTTGCGGCAGCCGTCATCTGATTGCTTCCTTTTCCGCCCGGACCCAGTTGAAAACGGGTTCCCATCACCGTCTGTCCGGCAATCGGAAGACGCGGAGCGTATCCGGTCAGATCAACGATCAGGCTTCCCGGTCCGATAATCTTTCCCATTCGCTTCACCTCAGATCGTCAGATTGCTTCCTGCGCCGTCCAGAATGGCTGCGCCGGAAGAGGTGCCGAGTCGTTCCGCTCCGGCCTCAATCAGTGCTTTTGCAGCTTCAAAGGTTTTGATTCCGGAAGATGCTTTGACTTTGACCCCGTTTGTGCAGTTCCGCTTCATGAGAGCGACGTCCTCGGGTGTTGCGACTCCCGCGGACACGCCGGAACAGGTTTTGACAAAGCCGGCTCCGGCTTCGCAGGCCAGACGCGTGGCAAGCACTTTCTCCTCGTCGGAAAGGAGACCGGTCTCGATGATGACCTTGACCAGCCGTCCGCCCGCCGCCTCTACGACAGCGGCGATCTCCCGCTTTACGTACTCCGTGTCCCCGTCTTTCAGACGGCCTACGTTGAGAACCATATCAAACTCGTCGCATCCGAGGTCGAAGGCGGCCTTGGTTTCCGCCACCTTGGTCTCGGTCAGATTCCTTCCTAGAGGGAATCCGATGACGGTGCAGACCCGGATGTCCGTCTCAGCGAGGAGAGACTTGGCAAGCGCGATGTCGCAGGGGTTCACGCAGACGGATGCGAAGCTGTAGGAAGCGGCGTCCGCACAAAGTTTTTCAATGTCTTTTTTCTGCGCAAACGGTTTCAGGTTGGTGTGATCGATATACTTGCTCAGCGGTTTCATCGGGATTCTCCTTCCACGGTCCGGAAAGAAGTGCCCCAGGCGTCCACCCGGACCTGATATAAATCGTTGAATCTAGCCTCCCGCCACATGGTCAGGATAGTCAGTTCCTCGTCGGATTCGCGGTTGTCGAGAGCGTGAAAGACGCCTGCCGGGATGAAGATGATCTGGTTCGCATGAACGGGGATGCACTCGTCCCCCAGCTGTAGCTTCCCGTGTCCGGAGAGGATGTAATAGATTTCGTCTTCTTTATGTGCGTCCCCTCCGAGTTTGCATCCCGGCTTGACGGTTCCGTGATTGACCTGGATGGTGTTTTCCCGTCCGGTCAGAACGTTGTCCAGAATCATTCTGGAGTCGTAGGAGTCTCCGCAGTGAAAGGGGAGAACCTCGGCGACGTCGACAACAGTCGGTTTCAGCGGTTCCATTTTTCCCACTCCTCCTCAGTCGAAATCGATCATGATCTTGATCCGGTTCCGATAGTCGTCCAGGTTTTTCAGCATGTCCAGCATGCCGGAGAACGGTACGTGATGTGTGATGATCGGGGTCGGCTTGACTGCGTATTCCGCCATAACTCCCGCAACCCGTTCCGGATTGCCGACCCGGCCTGCACCTCCGACAACGGATATTTGATTCAGGGCGATCGTATCCATCGGGAATCCGTTCAGATTCTTTTCATAGAAGGAGAGAACAGAGACCCTCCCCCCCGTCGATACCATGCGAAGCGCCTGGAACAGGCCTGCCTCGTTCCCGGAGGTTTCCACGACAAGTCCGCATCCGTCGCCCCCGTTCAGCGCGCGGACCGCTTCGACGGCATCTGTTTCCTTCGCGTTGATCAGAAGATCTGCCCCGAGTTTTGCCGCAACAGCCAGTTTGGAGTCTGTCCTGCCTATGCTGATGACCCGTCCTGCCCCCAAATATTTGGCGAGCCAGACTGCTCCCATACCGATCGCGCCCGTCCCGATGACCGTGACGGTACTGGTTTTGTCTACTGAGGCTCCGTGAAAGGCATCCAGGGAGATCGAAAGGGGTTCGATCAGAGCTGCCTGCTCAAACGGAACCGGGGCCGGGATCCGGTAGGCGTTGTACTCCGGAATGCTCATGTATTCGGCAAAACAACCGTCCCAGCAGTTCACCGTACCGAGAGAGCGGGCGTGCTTGCACCGGCTGTAGTTTCCCGCGAGGCAGTCCGGACAGACTCCGCAGGAAACTGAGCTGTCCGAAAAGATCCGGTCCCCGACGCGGAACCGGGAGACGTTCTCCCCTACCGCGACAACCGTTCCGGACCACTCGTGTCCGAACCGGCAGGGATAGCGAATCAGTCCGTCCGAAATAAAACTTGATTTACCCGTCCAGATGGAAATATCGGTTGCGCAGAGACCGGCCTTTTCCACCTTGACCGTCATGAAACGGCCTTTCGCCTCCGGGGTCGGGACGTCGCCGTACGAAGCATCGTACGGACCGTAAACTGTCAAAGCTTTCACGTCACTGTTCCTTTCGTTTTTCCGGTTTTCAGGTTGAAGACATCAGAAATTTCTCGCATAACCGCCTGCGGTCCAGCCTCCGTCCACTGCCAGGACCGCGCCGGTGATATAAGAAGCGTATTCGCTGCAGAGGAAAACGGTCGGACCAGCGATTTCTTCCGGAAGCGCCTGTCTTCCCATGGGAATGTGGGCAAGAAGCGCTTTCATAGTGTCGCTGTTCTGCCACAGAGTGTTTGTGACGGCGATCCCGACGGTTCCGGGACAGATGCAGTTGACCCGAATCCCTCGCGGAGCGAGTTCCAGCGCCATCGCTTTGGTGAGGTTGATCACTCCGGCCTTCGCGGCTGTGAACGCGCACTGGTTCCGCAGGGGAACCAGGCCGGTGATCGAGGAAATGTTTAGGATCGTTCCCCCGTTTCCCATGCTCCGGAGCACCGCTTTGGAACAGTTGTACACTCCGTCCAGGTCCACGGAAATGATACGGTCCCAAAGATCGTCATGATAGGCATCCACGGTCTGCCGTTCCTCCGGCCCGCCGTTAATGCCCGCATTGTTGATCAGAATGTCGATTCCGCCGAGGGAGGAGGCGATTTGCGAGACCCCTTCCTCGATTCCGTTCCGGTCTCTGACGTCAAAAGAGAATCCCTCTGCCTGATATCCCAGTTCCCTGAGACGGGCGGCTGCTTCTCCCGCGCCTTTCAGATCACACAGCGCAACCCGGGCCCCGCATTCCGCGAACAGTCCGCTGATTGCCGTTCCGAGCCCGCCTGCTGCGCCGGTCACCATTACGGTCCGGTTGGAAAAATCAATTTGCATATCCGTTCCCCTTCTTCCGAGAAACATAGTCTCAGCGTGGTCAGTATACCACAACCGGCTCTGGAATGCAAGAAAAACCGGAGGGAAAACGATCGGAACCGCTCAGCAGTCTCATGCCCGAACGATCAGAGCCTTCTTCTGTACGAAAGGACCTTTTTCCAACCGGCAGGGGTTGTCTTTTGCGCCGGTATTTGGTAAAATAAAAAGGGAAGGGGTGTGAGTGAGGTGAAGAACGGTCAGGCCTGTCTTTTCGTTTTGGCAGAGGGGGATTTCCGCTCCGAAGCAGAGGAGCTGGCGACCCGTCTGAATCTTCCCCTCCGGGACGATCTTTCCGAAGAGGAACCCTGTCTGAGGCTGAGAGAAGACGGGCTGTCTCTCTGGATGGGAAATGTATCCGTCCGCGGAGATTTCTCCCGCCTGAAGGGCCGGATCTCCGAAAGGAATCTTTCCTCCGAGGCCATAGTGCGCGCCGCCAGGGGAAGAGGAGCTGCGGAAGGGCTCTGCACAGACGCCGCCGCCGGGCTGGGAGAAGACGGCTTTCTGCTTGCCGCTGCGGGGTTCTCCGTGATCCTTTATGAGAGAAACCCCGTTATTGCGAGCCTGCTGGAGGATGCTCTGAAACGAGCGGCAATGGATCGGGCTCTCTCCGGGACGGTCGGAAGAATGTCGCTGCGGTTCGGGGATTCCGTTCCGCATCTCATTGACCGGACCGATCCCTCCGATTTGATCTACCTGGATCCGATGTTTCCGCAGAGGAGCAAAACAGGAGCGGTGAAGAAGAAACTGCAGCTGATCCAAATGCTGGAAGAGCCCGAGTCCGAAGAGGAACGGCTGCTGTCCGCCGCATTCGCGGCCTCGCCGAAAAAAATCGTGGTGAAACGTCCTGCAAAAGGGCCTCATCTGGCGGGAAGGGAACCCTCCTACGTGATTCCCGGGAAATCCGTCCGGTATGATGTCTATCTTCCGGAATAAGAAAGAGTCATCAGGGCCGTCTCCGGAGCGGAAATGCGAAAAAACGTTCCGTTTCCGCCTCTTTTCTCTTGCAGAACGGCAGAGAGCGTGGTATACTAGACTGCGTCGGACGGCTTCACCGAGTTGACCCCCCGCCAAGGCAGGGGGGCTTTTCTTCCGGGTTTCCCCGGAGAGTTTCAGAGAACGCTTGGACGTTTTCGGGGGGCCGCTCGTCAATTGGTTTATAATACGTAAGAGGGCGTTATGAAATTATTCGGAAATGCGGTTATCGGGCAGTCCGGGGGACCCACTGCCGCTATCAATGCAACGCTTGCGGGAGTCATCCGCGGTGCTATGCTCAGCCGGGAAATCGAAACAGTCTACGGCTCGATTAACGGATTGGAAGGCATTTTGGAAAACAGACTGACGGAACTCAACGGTCAGTTTCAACGGAAAGAGTGTTTTGATCTCCTCATCCAGACGCCTGCCGCCGCGCTCGGTTCCTGCAGGAAAAAACTGAAGGATCCGGAAGAAGACCCGGAGACCTTCCGGTTGCTGTTCGAGCGGTTCCGCGCCGCGAATATCCGCTATTTCTTCTACATCGGCGGGAACGACTCCATGGATACCGTCAAAAAGCTGTCCGCTTTTGCTTCTTCCGGCGGTTCGGACTGGGAAATGAGGTTCATCGGGGTTCCCAAGACGATCGACAACGATCTTTTCGGCACCGACCATACGCCGGGTTTTGGCTCGGCGGCCAAGTATATTGCCGTTTCCGTTCAGGAGATTCTCCGCGACTGTTCCGTCTATACCGTTCCCACCGTCACAATCGTAGAGATCATGGGACGGGATGCTGGCTGGCTGACGGCCGCTGCGGCCCTTCCTGGAAGAATTAGCGGAAAAGCGCCTGATTATCTCTACTTTCCGGAACGGTCTTTTTCCTATGATGCGTTTTTCGGAGATCTGAAAGAAGCCCTGTCCCTGCACCCCAATGTAGTGGTTGCGGTCTCTGAGGGCATCCGTCTTTCGGACGGAACCTATGTCGGATCCGGCGCCCAGAGCGGTGTCGCCGACGTGTTCGGACACCGTTACCTTGCAGGAACCGGAAAGGTGCTGGAAGGTGCTGTCCGGGAGACGCTGGGGTGCAAAGTCCGGTCTGTCGAGCTGAATATTCTGCAGCGCTGCGCTGCGCACTGTGCCTCGAAAACGGACTGGGACGAAGCCTTTTCCATCGGACGTGAAGCCGTGACTGCCGCGCTGGACGGAGGCAGCGGAATCATGGTCGGTTTCTGCCGCGAAAGCGACAACCCCTACCGTGTCAGCGTCACATCTTCCGATGTCAGTCAGATCGCCAACCGGATCCGCTGTCTTCCGGATGAATTCATCAACCCTTCCGGCAACGGCGTTACCGAACCGTGTCTGGACTACCTGATGCCCCTGATCGTCGGAGAGCCTGAAACGGTCTGGCGCCAAGGTCTGCCAGTTCATTTTGCAATCGATCAATCCGTTTTCCGTCCCCGGGAGGAGAGCAAGTCATGAGAACCGACCGTAGAAGATCCGGAAAAACAAGAGCCAACACCCTGATAGCCCTGTTCCTCGCCCTGGTTCTGCTGAATGCAGGAGTTGCCGCCATTCTGGTCTGGAGAATCTCCGTCGCCCGGGGAGAGGCGGAAGAGGTGAAAGCAAAGAATGCGGCGGAGTCGGAACGGCTTGGCCGTCTGGAGGAAGAGCTGTCCTCGCTCCGGACCAGGCTCGAAGAACAGGGGATTGAACTGGAAGCCCGTGAGGGGAACCTTTCCGCAAAAGAGCAGGAACAGGCGATCCAGGAAGCAGAACTGATCCGCAGGGATGAAGAGCTGAAGCAGCGGGAAGAATCCCTGAACGAATGGGAGGAACGCCTTCAGAGTCAGGATCCAGACGAGAAGCAGAGGCCCGAACCGGTCACATCCAACGAGCCGGTCAATCCTCCTCCCGTTCCGACCTTTGACGCAAGCGGCCAGCTGGCCGAAAGCGCCAGAGTGGATCGCTCCTACTTCGATGATGCCGTTTTTGTCGGGAACTCCCTGATTGTCGGTTTCTCCCATTCTTCCGGCCTGAATGCGACCTATTACGCGACGGTCGGGATGAATGTCACCCAGTTTTTCTCCAAGGAATCTTTCGAAGCCGAAGACGGGTCCTATCTTTCCTGCTCGGCCATGCTTGAACGGACGAATTATTCCAAAATTTATCTCATGTTCGGAATCAATGAGCTGGGATTCGGTTCGGCGAGTGTTTTCATCTACTACTACGACCAGATTATCGATTATCTGAAAGAACTCAATCCGCAGGCGAGAATCTATGTTCAGTCGATTCTTCCCCTGAATACTCCGAAATGGCAAACCTGCAGCTATTATTCCGACTACGTCAACAACTACAATATTGCTTCCTACAATCAGGCGCTTGTGAACATGTGCAAGGAAAAAGGCGTCGCATTTGTCAATGTCGGGGAAAAGTTTACCGGACCGGATGGGGACATGTTTTCCGACGCGACCTCGGACGGACTCCATGTCAATGCCTCTTATATGCCGGTTTGGGTGGATTATCTGTGCTGCCACACATATTGAGGCCGCCATTTTGTGAACGAATTGTAAACAATCGTTTTTTCGGTAATTCTTCTTGACGGATCGCGATAATTGTGGTAGAATGCACGGCGTTGTACCGAAGACAGCAGGTTGAAAGGAAAACGGCGATCATGCGCCATCCTGCCGAGGAAGACACCGTAACATGATGCGTTTCGTTGTGTGTTATGCAGTCTTTGTCGGAATTCGGCAAAGGCTGCTTTTCTTTTCCTTTCGGTCATCCGCCGCGGATACCCCGACGCGGTGTGCTCCCGGTGAAAGGGGAAATCTCTAGGAGGTGAATCTCGTGCCAAGCGCAACTATTCTTGCGTCCAAACAACAGGTTGTGGCTGAACTGACGGAGAAACTCAGGAATGCCGCTTCTGCTGTCATCGTAAACTATTCCGGCATCACCGTAGCTGATGATACGAAGATGCGGGCGGAACTCCGCAAAGCCGGCGTGGAATACGAAGTCATCAAGAATACCATGACCAAGCGCGCCTGTGAGGCCGTCGGTTTCGGCGAACTCGCATCCGCTCTGGAGGGTATGACGGCAGTAGCTATTTCCGAAAAGGATCCGGTTGCTCCGGCCAAAGTCCTGAAGAGCTATGCCGACAGGATCCAGACCTTCGAACTGAAGGCCGGCTTCTGTGACGGCAAGGTTCTTGACAAAGCGGGAATCGAAGAACTCGCGTCGATTCCGCCGAAGGAAGTTCTCATCGCGAAAATGCTCGGAAGTCTGCAGGGCCCGCTTTCCGGTCTCGCAGTTGCTCTCCAGGCGATCATCGACAAACAGGGCGGCGGAGAAGCTGCACCTGCGGAAGCGTAATGCTTCCGGCTCAAATCCGATCTTACAGATTCGAATAACAGGAGGTATTACTCATGGCTACTGAAAAAACCGCTCAGCTTTTGGAAGAAATCAAGGCTCTTACCATTCTCGAACTCGCTGACCTCGTTAAGGCAATCGAGGAAGAATTCGGCGTTTCCGCTGCTCCCGTCGCTGTCGCTGCTGCAGGTGCGGCTCCCGCTGCTGCAGAAGAAGAAAAGACGGAATTCGACGTCATCCTGAAAGGTGCCGGCGACAAGAAACTGAATGTCATCAAGGTCGTCCGCGAAGTGACCGGTCTCGGTCTGAAGGACGCCAAGGATCTCGTGGAAGCAGCTCCGAAGGCGATCAAGGAAGGCATCGCCAAGGCAGACGCAGAAGCACTTGCTGCTCAGCTCAAAGAAGCAGGCGCAGAAGTCGAAATCAAATAAGATTCCCTCTAGGAAAAGACAAGCGCAGGGTTGTACTGAAAGGTACAGCCCTTTTTCCTTGAAAAGCTTGCTATTCCCATCTGATTCTGATAGAATGGAACAGGCGCCTTTTCGGGAAAACCAGTAGTCTCGAACGGGATTCATCGAGTTGAAGACCGCGAACGATTCGCTTCCCCTTTTGATTCCGAATGGTATTCTGCGCTGATAAACATGTTCCCCGGGTGACTCGAGCGGAGCATGATTCACAGGAGGCTGAAATGAGAAAACTGACGATCTGTGGTTTCGAGCTGTCTTCGTTCCGGATCATGAGGAGATCAGGGTGCTCTCCGGCCGAACAAACTGCTGCGGTTTTTCTGCAGCGGGTCATCGAACAGTCCTGCGGAGTCCGTCTTCCGATTGTCGAAGAGGGAGATCACGGAATTTGGATCGGATTTCGCGGATCGGACGAGAGGATCCGGTGGGACGGTTTCCGGATTTCTTCCGATCAGAACAGCGTTTTTCTGGACGGGAACTGCGAAAGAGGGATCCTCTACGCAGCCTACGAATTTGCTGAGAAGTATCTAGGCTATCGGATGTTCGCGCCCGACTGTGAACGGATTGTCTCTACGGGCGAGGCGGAGGTCCCCGGCGGAATGGATCTGATCGACAACCCTGCATTTCAGGTCCGCAGAATGTCGTATGATCCGTACTACGGACAGCTGGAGTTCATGTCCCGCAGCCGGCTGAACGCCGACATGGGGGCGCTGGAATCCATCCCTTACGGAGGACAGGAGTTTAACGGCATCGACTGCCACACTTTTTGGCGCTACTGTCCCGCCGACCGCTATTATGAAGAACACCCGGAGTATTATGCCCTCGTGGACGGAAAACGGATTCCGTGCGTGGACGGCGCCGGTCCCGGACAGCTGTGCCTTTCCAATCCGGACGTGCTCCGGATCGTCACCGAAGGCGTGAGGGAAGCCCTGAGGAAAGCGCCCGGCACCAAACTGCTTGACCTGTCCCAGCTGGATAACGAAAACTACTGCCGCTGCCCGAAATGCAAAGCGGTGGATGAGAAGGAGGGAAGCCCCTCCGGGTCCGTCATCCGGTTCGTGAACGCGGTTGCGGAGGCGATCGAGCCAGAATTTCCGGACGTCATGATTCAGACATTTGCCTATCTATATTCCCGGAAACCGCCGAAGCACGCGGTTCCGAGGAAGAACGTTCTTCTGCGGTACTGCACCATGTCCGCCTGCATGCGCCACGGAATCGATGACGAGTCCTGCCCGACCAACAGCGCGGAAATCGGACCGGATCTGAAACAGTGGAGAGCCTGCTCGGCCAGCTTCTCGATCTGGGACTACCCGAACAACTACTACTGTTTTATCGCCCCGTTTCCCCTTCTGGAATCGATCTGGCGCAATCTCCGGTTTTTCGCGGATATCGGAACCATACACGTATATGAAGAGGCAAACGAAGGAGGCGGGGCCGGAGGTGCCTATCCGGAGCTGAAGGCGTATCTGCTCACGAAACTGCTCTGGAATCCCTACCGGAGCGAGGAGGAGTACCGCGGCCTGATTACCGAGTTCCTGGAGACTTTCTACGGCCCCGGATGGGAACGGTTCTATCAGTATCTGAGGCTGGAGCACGAAACAACCGCCCATGCCGAAATGACCTGCATGACGGAAGTGGACATTGCCTTCCTCTACTACAGCTGCGATCCTCCCATCCCGGGAATCCGCCGGTTCCTGCATGACAATTACGAAGCGGGGCCGTTTCAGCCGGTACTTCCGAACAATCCCCTGAAACCTTTGGTGGACAGGATTGAGGAGGCGGAGGCGCTGATGGACGAAGCGTATGCCATGGCGGAAACCGAAGAACAGCGCACCCGCCTCCGGAGAAGCAGACTCTCCCTGGAATATCTGGATCTGTTCTGCAGGCCAAGAGACCGGGCTTCCGTAAAGGGAGAAGAACTGAAGACCTACATGAACCGGATTCGGGCATTCCGGGAACAGAAGCGTCTGTTCGGAATGCACTACAACTGGAATACCAGAAACAACGGAAACTGAGCCTCCAGTGAAGGAGAGATTCCGATTTCCGAGAGGAGGAGTCAATGATGTTGCGCGATCTGCGGTCCGGCGGCCTGCTCCAGGGCAGACAGTTGGAAGTCTTCCGGCACAGAACCGGCCAGGAATGCGGATATGAAAAGGATCAGGAGGATACGTTCTGCCTTCTGCATCCCGGAAACGAAGAAAAGGGAACCGTCTACCCGCTGGTCGTGGTGTTTCATTCCGGCGGTCATGACTGCTATTCTGCCGTCGGATGCAACTACTACCCGGGGAACCACGATCTCTATCACGTCCCGGAGCAGATGTTCGGCCTGTTTCTCGATTGCAGAGAGCATTTTGAGCGCGACTGGTGGTGGGGCGGGCAGAATGCCTGGGGACAGGGCCCGGAAACGTTCCGCGGCATCGAGCCGCAGCCTGTCGAGAGGCGCTGTATCACGACGCTCCAATGGGTTCTGGACAACTATCCGGTCGACCGTTTCCGCGTATACGGGGTAGGAATTTCCATGGGCGGGAGCGGCGCGCTCGGGGTCGGTCTCTGCCGTGGCGATCTGTTTGCTGCGCTTAAGGTTGGCGTTGCCGCAGGCGTCCGGCATGCTTCGGATCGCTGCTGCCTGGAGGGCACGATGCCAGAGGGCTTTTCCATTCCGGATCCTCCCGTGGTTGTGGATTTTTCCGCGCAGAACGACCGCTGGTCGGACGGGCACGAAGTGCTGTACCGGGGAATGCAGGAACGTCGCTATGCGCTGTACGGATTCTGGGGCATGTTCGGACACGATGGCAATCACGGGAGAGTCGCCGAATTCAATGATCTGGTCGAAGCGTTTGATCTCTGGTCCGTTCGGGGCGACCGGGCATATCCTGTTTTCACGGAAGCTTCCACGGACGATCCGATTCCCTGGCCGGACAACCTAGCCAGTGAGGCACCTGGGCAGGTGAACGGCTTTTTCCGCTGGGAGAACGGGAAAGATACCGAGCAGAGTTTTTCGATCTCGCTCCGACTCCTTTCCCAGGAGGAATGGAAAACAAGAATTCCGGTTCCGAGGTCGTCGACCGCAAACGTCACTCTGCGCCGGCTTCAGCGGTTCCGACTGGCTCCGGGCGAACGGTTCTCTTTCAGCTTCGGAGACCGCACAGGTACCTCTTTCGCCAATGCGGAAGGGAAGCCGGAGGTGCAGGGCCTCACCGTGACCGACGCCCCGCAGATGCTTACGCTCCGGAAATCATAGTGAAAGAATTCTCCGAGCACGTCGGACGGTCGGTTTTCCCTGTTTCGGAGGAACGATTTTTGCAGGGAAAACCACGACTTCTCGCTTGACAGATTCCGGCAGAATTGGTATAATAATAAGCGCGGAAAGCCGGTTCTCCGGCCCGTGGAAAATGCGAACGTCGGCAGGCAATCGCGCGATATCAGGCCGAAAGGTATTATCGTGAGGAAAGTCCGGGCTTCACAGGGAAGGATAACGGATAACATCCGCCGAAGGCGACTTCCGGGAGAGTGCAACAGAGAGATACCGCCGGAGCGGTTTCCGCTCCGGTAAGGGTGGAAAGGCGAGGTAAGAGCTCACCGACATACCGGGTAACCGGCGTGTCCTGTAAACCCTATCCGAAGCAACACCCGCGCGGGAAATCCCTGTATCGGGCCGCAAGGCCCGCCGCGCCGGTGGCACGTACCGGACGAGAGGATGGTACGGAGCTTTGTGGAGACATAAAGCAAAGATAGATGATTGCCCACGACAGAACCCGGCTTACAGCCGACGTTCCGTTTTCAAAAAACAGATCTTTGGGACGGAAGGAGCGCCGGCCCCCGAACGGAGGACCGGAATCGAACTGCTGTATGAAAGAAGAAACGCTGCGCCTCGTCAAGGACGTATATTCCATTGAGCGGGAATGCATCGAAGGGCTTGAGGCCTGTTTCGATGCCGATGCACTGGATCGTGCGGTCACCTTTCTGAAGGATGCCCCGCGGATCGGAACCTGCGGATGCGGTCATTCCGGCATTCTGTGCCAGCATCTGGCCCATCTGCTCTGCTGCATCGAACAGCCCGCCCGTTTTATTTCTCCCGCGGAAGCTGTCCATGGAGCCATGGGCTTCCTCCGGGAAGGCGATGCTATGGTGTTCGCGTCCCGCGGCGGAAAGACGAAGGAACTGCTCCCGATCCTCGATATCTGCAAACAGAAGGGGATCCGCGTGATTACGGTGACCGAAAATCTGGAAAGCGAACTCGCCCGCGGTGCGGACGTGGTGCTTCGCCAGTTCGTCAACCGGGAAACCGACCGCTTCAATTCTCAGGGAACGACTTCGTCCACGGCACTCTGCGTCATTTTCCATACCCTGACCACGGCCCTCATGGAGGAAACCGGATTTCAAAACGAGCAGTTTGCCGTGATTCATCCGGGCGGTGCAGTCGGAGAACGGCTCAACCGCAAACCCTGATTAGGAATCGATATCTCATCCAGAAAGGAAATACAGACATGGAATTCAAGGTGTATCAAAAAGAACTCGAACTGCAGTCCCGGGGATGGATCCCCACGTTTCACGATGTTTCCAAGGAAATCATCGAGATCGTTGCGGCTTCCGGCGTCAAGAACGGAACGGTCTGCATCGCATCCCATCACACAACCTGCTCGGTGATGATTCAGGAGTGCTCGCACGACATCGATTCGTTCGATCTGGAGTATCTCCAGCATGATCTTCTGGATATCATGCGGAAACTGATTCCCGATTTCGAAACGGAGCACCAGTATCGTCATCCCGGACCGCTGCACGCCAAATTCGGGCGTTTTGTGGGCGAACCGGGCGACTATACCAGCATGAACACCGACGGACATCTCCGTTCCGTGTTCTTCGGCAGAAGCGAGACCATGACCATTAAAGACGGCAAGCTGGACGGCGGCGAGTTCGCTCACGTGTACTTTATCGACTGGGATCACGTCCGCGCCCGTCACAGACAGCTGAACGTCACGGTTATGGGTACGACGGAAGACGTCGGCGACCGGAAATGGAACGACGGAAAGGTAATCGATACGCTTCACAAGTTCCTCGACGAAGAGAAGGGCGACGACGTCCACTATACTCTTCAGCAGCAGCGCTGAACGCGTTCCGGGGAGGCCTTGCCTGTCATGAAAAGAGTCATCCGCACGCCGTATTTTGAAATCGGCACGAAAAACTATATTTACGGAGACACCGTTCTCGAGTACGCCAAGGCGGCGGACGCCGCGGCGGAGAAATACGATATCGATGTTCTGTTCATCACCCCGGCGGTGGAAATCCGCCGCGTCGTGGAAAACACGAAGCATCTGATCGTCCTGGCACCGTACATGGATACGCTGAGACCGGGACGCGGGATGGCGGATATCCTTCCCGAAGCGCTCCGCGCCGCTGGAGCGGAGGGCGTCGTGGTCAATCACTGCGAAAAGCCGATGTCCATTCCGCAGATCAAGCTGACGATCGACCGGGCGAGGGAACTGGACATGCTCGTCTTTGCCTGCGCGGACACGATCGCCGAAGCAAAAGCGATCGCCCAGCTGCACCCGGACATCATCAATCCGGAGCCTTCCGAACTGATCGGAGGGACGGGCGGCGGCGTCAGCGACATGGGATTTGTCCGCGCTTCGATCCGCGAGATCAAGGCGATCTATCCGGATATTCTCGTGGAACAGGCCGCGGGAATTACCAACGGCCAGCAGGTTTACGATTTCATCATGGCGGGATCCGAAGCGGCGGGTGCCGCGTCCGGCATTATGAAGGCCGCCGATCCGCTTGCCATGATCGATGAAATGATTGCGGCCACCCGCCGCGCGGCGGACGATCTCGCCCGTAAGGCGGCAGCGCAGCCGTAACCCGGAACCGTTCCGGAAACGAATCGCCGGGGTGTCCCCGGGAAAGGAGCAGTATGGTTTACCGCGAATCGTTCAAGGTGCAGTCCAACGACAAGGTCTGCACATTCCACAATGTTACCGCTCAGGCGAAGGAGGTTCTCGCAAAATCCGGGATCAAAAACGGGATCGTCGTCGTTTACTCCCATCATACGACCTGCGCCGTCATTACCCAGGAAGCCGCGTTTGATGTTTCGATGACCGGCCTGGAAACCCTGCAGCAGGATCTGGTGGAAGTCATGGGAAGCTTCATTCCCACCCAGCATAAGGAGGGGATGTATCTTCATCCCGGGCCCAAGGCGCTTCAGTTCGCGGAAGAGCACGGGGAAGATGCCAGAGGCTGCCACAACACCGATGCACATCTGCGCTCCTCCATCATCGGAAGGAGCGAGACCATCGTGGTGGAAGACGGGAAAATGGATCTCGGCGAATTCGGGTTCATTTACTTCATCGATTTTGACCAGACCCGGGCGCGGACCCGTACCGTGCAGGTCATGGTTATCGGAGAATAACACAACAAATCATAAGGGAGGTTCCACTCATGAAAGTCGGTTTTTTGCCCCTTTATATCGCATTGTATGACGAGATTTCTCCGTCCATGCGTCCGCGCTGCGAAGCGTTCTACGAGACCATGGCAAAGCGGCTGGAAGCAGCCGGGCTGGAAGTGATCCGCACGCCTATCTGCCGGATCAAGCCCGAGTTCGACGCCGCCGTCCTCAGCTACGAGGATCAGGGCGCAGACGCGATTGTAACCCTGCACCTGGCGTATTCTCCTTCCCTGGAGAGCATCGACGCGATCTGCGCAACCGATCTCCCCGTCATTGTCATGGATACGACAGAAACCGAAGAATTTACGAACATGCAAGATCCCGGCGAAATCAGCTACAACCACGGCATTCACGGCGTCATGGATTTCTGCAGCATGATGATGAGACGCGGCAAGCCGTACGCGATCGCCGCGGGATACTATACGACTTCCGATGTCGTGGACCGTGTGGTCGGTTTCGTCCGTGCCGCCGTCTGCGCAGAGGCTCTGACCGAGACAAACGTCGCGCTTTTTGGAGGCGTGTTCGAAGGAATGGGAGACTTCTCCGTTCCCGCTTACGAGCTGAACGACCGGTTCGGCATCCGGACGATTGACGTGGACGCAGACCGCGTTCGCGCCATCTACGGGGCGCTGACCGATGAGGAAGTGGCGGCCGAGAAGCAGTTCGACAAGGACAATTACGAGTTTGAGGGGACGATCATTCCCGAAGAGTACGACGCAGCAGTCCGCTCCGGTCTGGCGCTCCGCAAGTACATCGACGAAGCCGGCCTGACGGCGTTTTCCGTAAACTTCACCAAGATCGGTCCCGACAACTCCGGCCTGACCTCCATGCCCTTTATCGAATGCTGCAAGGAAATGACCCGCGGCATCGGTTACGCGGGAGAAGGCGATCCCCTGACGGCTTCGTTTACGGGCGCTTTCCTGCGGGGATATCCGGATTCGACCTTCTGCGAGATTTTCTGCCCTGACTGGAAAAACGACATCGTGATGCTCAGTCATATGGGCGAGCTCAACTACAATCTGGCAGCCGTGAAACCGGTCATCCGCCGTTGCGGAAAGAACTTCACTCCGGCAGGATTCCCCTATGCGGGATACACCCGCATGAAGGGCGGCCACGGCGTTTACGTCAACGTCAGCAGAGGCGAGGACGATTACAAGATCGTTCTTTCCGAATGCGATCTGCTTGATTTCGACGAGGACAATTTCCCCGGAGATATGCGCGGATGGCTTCGTCCCGCCTGCGGAACGGCGCAGTTCCTTGAAAACCTGAGCCGCTTCGGAGCTACGCACCACAGCACGTTCGTCATGGGCGCTACCGCGGAGCAGATCGAGTTCTTCGCGACTCTGCTCGGCCTGGAGACCTACATCATCTGAGAAAGGATCGGCCCGCCACGGACAAAAAGCCGTGACGGGCTTCTTCGGTTATCAACATGAAACAGCCATATGTCATCGGGCTGGACATCGGAACCAGTTCCATCAAAGGGGCACTGGTTGACGCCTCCGGAAAGCGTCCTCCGGTCACGTTCCGCGTCCCGTTCCGGTATGAAACGGACAAAACCGGGAAAGTGGAGATTTCGGCGGAATCCTATCTGAACTGCGCCTATACCGCACTGCGCAGCTTGTTTTCCTCTCTCCCCGAGAACGGAACGCTTGCAGGAATCTGCGCCGGTTCCGCCTCCGGGAACGCGCTTTTCCTGGACAGCGATCACCGGGCGATGACCCCGATCTTCAACTGGCAGGATACTCAGACAAAGGCGGAGGAATCCGATGCGGTTCTGGGCGCGGATTTCGATCTGGACGCCTACTACCGTTCTACCGGATGGGGGTATGACAAGCGGACATTCCCGCTAGCAGTCCTCTGCCGGTATGCGGTTCGGAATCCCGCGATCCTTCGGGAAGCCGGCTATTTCTGCATGAGTACCGAGTACTTGTATTACAATCTCACGGGCTCATGGGGGATTTCCACATCTGCAGGTACCCCGTTCTACCTGATCGACCAGAAGACTGCTTCTTACCGAAATGACATTTTGGAGCGCTTCGGTCTTTTACTGGAGCAGCTGCCCCCTGTCGTTCCGATCGGATCCGTGATCGGAATCGTAACAGAAGAGGCTTCCTCACTCTGCGGGATTCCGGCAGGGGTTCCCGTCATCGCGGGCGCGTTCGACCATCCGTCTGCCGCAAGAGGAGTCGGCGTTCTGAAACCCGGTCAGATGCTTCTCTCCTGCGGTACTTCCTGGGTCGGTTTTTACCCGATTGCGGAAAGAGAGCTGGTCGAACAGAATCACATGCTGATTGATCCGTTCCTTTCTGAAAAAGGAGGACCTTGGGCGGGGATGGTGTCCCTCGCTTCCGTCTCTGCGCGGATCGAGGAATACATTCGTTCTTCCGTTGCGAATGAGGGAAACATCTATA
>JAGAFM010000024.1 GCA_017612655.1 Clostridia bacterium
TATTCGACGCTCATCGGCGTGCCGATCGGCCTCGGCCTCGGAATACTGGCCGCGCTGAAGAAAAACAAATGGCAGGATCAGGTCATCAACGTCATCATCATTCTGCTGATTTCCGTTCCGAGCGTTGTCATGGCTCTGATGATTCAGTACGTGTTCTGTTTCAAGCTCGGCTGGTTTCCGCTGACGATGTCGACAAGCAACGATTACTTCACGTGGGAAGTGTTCCGGTCCATGATTCCCGCCGTGTTTGCCTTGTGTCTCGGTTCCATTGCCGGATATGCGCGGTATACCCGTGCGGAACTCTCCGAGGTGCTGACGGGAGAGTTCATGCTACTGGCGAGAACCAAGGGGCTTACAAAGCGGCAGGCCATATTCCGCCATGCGATGAGAAACTCCATGGTCGTTATCTTCCCTTCGATCCTGAGTGAATTCATCAACGTCCTGTCCGGTTCGCTCATCATCGAGAAAATGTTCGGAATCAACGGCGTCGGCGGACTGTATCTGAACTCGATCACGTTCCAGGACTACGACTTCTTCATGCTGCTGTCCGGCTTCTACACGCTGATAAGCCTGGTGGCGGGTATCGTAATTGACATCAGCTACGGCTTCATCGATCCGAGAATCAGAATGGGGGCTAAGTAAGATGGCTCAAATCAATGTAAATGATATCCCCGCCGAAATGTTTCAGTTTGAAACAAGAAGCGACCTGAATCATGACAGCAAGTTTGAGACGAAGCCCGTATCCTATTTTCAGGGCGCCTTCCGGCGGTTCAGCAAAAACAAGGGCGCGGTCGTCGGCGGCATCGTTATCGCGACCCTGCTGCTTTTCGCGATTATCGCTCCCTTCTTCACTCCGTTCCGGCCAGCGTACTACGACATGGTATACGCCTACGTAACCCCCAAATGCCACCTGTTCGCGGATAACGGTGCCGACTTTTGGGACGGCTGCCGGGTCAAGAGCACGAACTACATCGGTTATCTCAAGGACCTGGCGCTGGCCCAGGAAACCGGAAGAGACGTTATCAAAAGAGGCGAGTTCACCGTCTCCGAGGACGGCTCCAATTACACCTACCGCTACAACACCTATTACGGGGTAGGATTCGGCAAGTACAAGATCATCTCCCAGGCGGAGTTTGACGATATTCAGAGATATCAGGATGAAACGGGAGCTCAGATCCTTTATCCTGTCGTCAAACTACAGGACAGACCGTCTCTGGAAAAGAACAAATACGACGCAAACATCTACTACAAAGTCGAGAATCAGAGCGCGTCGACTGTCCGTCCCAAAACCGACAAGGACGGCAACATCATTCCCAATTACTGGAAATACGAAGAAGGCGACGCCTCTCCTCTGATCGCCGACTACCACTCCTCCCGAATTGAAGGAGAGAACGGAATCGAAGAGGACGGCAAGCAGTACTTCTACGCGTACGGCCGCAAGGTCGACGGCGGAATCGAAGTCAGAGCCGAGTACTACGAGTATTATATCTACCAGCACACCCAGGTCAAGAAAGACGGGATCACGGAGCCCCTCTTCCTATTCGGCACCATGCAGACCGGAAAAGACATTTTCGCCTGCCTCGCATACGGTGCTAGATTTTCGTTTATTTTCGCGTCGGTCGTGGCGATCGTGAACTTTATCGTCGGCGTGGCCTACGGTTCGATCGCGGGCTACTACGGAGGAAAAACCGACCTGATCATGGAGCGGTTCGCCGAGATTTTGGGCGCCGTTCCGACCATGATCGTCATCACGCTTCTGAAATACCATATGGGAACGACCAGTCAGGCACTCGTCTTATTCATCGCGTTCTTCGCGACGGGGTGGATCGGAATGTCGGGAACGACCCGAATGCAGTTCTACCGCTTCAAGAATCAGGAGTATGTCCTGGCGGCCAGAACGCTGGGCGCAAGAGACAGAAGAATCATGTTCAAGCATATCTTCCCGAACGGCCTCGGCACCATCGTGACGAGTCTGGCGCTCGTCATCCCCTATATGATCTACTCGGAGACCAGCCTTTCCTATCTGGGAATCATCAACCTGGAGGCCGGAAACACGACCAGCGTCGGTACGCTGATCGCGGCGGGACAGCAGTCCATCGTGGCGAACGCCGGATACGTGGCGCTCTTCCCCTGTATGTTCCTGGTTCTCATGATGCTCAGCTTTAACCTGTTCGGAAACGGCCTGCGCGACGCGTTCAACCCGTCGCTCAGAGGAGCGGAGGAATAATCATGGATAAAGAGGTCAGATTATCTGTCAATCATCTGAAGATCTCCTTCCGTACAGACGCGGGAAAAGTCCAGGCGGTTCGCGATATTTCCTTTGATCTTTACAAAGGAGAAACCCTCGCGATCGTCGGAGAATCCGGGTCCGGCAAGTCCGTGACCTCGAGGGCAATCATGGGTATTTCGGCAGTCAACGCCATCCATGAAGGCGGAGAAATCCTCTACGACGGTCAGGATCTGGTCCGGATTCCCGAGGAGGAGATGCACAAGATCCGCGGCGACAAGATCGCCATGATCTTCCAGGATCCCATGTCCTCCCTGAACCCGATCATGCGGATCGGGAAGCAGATCACCGAGGCAATGCTGCTCAAGAACAAGGCCAACCACAAGGAAGGCCGCGACACCTTTAACAAGACGCTCGCCGTCCTGTCCGAGACGATGAAAAAGGCGGTTGCCGAGCAGCCGGACAAGAACGTTTCGAATGCGGAAATCGATCAGTACATCAAAACGTTCGACGATTTCAACATTCAGGGCACCAAACTGGAGAACAGCTACAACAGCGCCCGCGCGGCCACAGAAGAGATGATCGCCGCGATCGAAGACTTCCTTTTCCTGACGGAAAAGAAGCAGAAGCTCGACGTCGACGGACAGCTGAATCTCATCGCCCGGAACCTCAAGAAGATCGACGACAAGTATTTCGTCTCGAACAACGCGGAAAAGCTAAGCGCCCTTTCCGCGGATCTGGACCGGGTGAAGCGCGAAGAGAAGGCCAAAGTCCGGTTTGTCGAAACGCTGAAAAAGAAGTTCGGCGCCGGCACGGCCGGAAACGAAGCGTCGCCCGAAACGATCGAGGTGCTGAAGTCCCTCGAGAAAACGGCGCAGGAAATGCTTGCACAGCCGAAGTACGACTTCTTCCGGATCGGTTACTACGTCCTCAAATTCCCGGATCAGGATCTGAGCCAGATGTCTGCGGACGAGGCAAACGAAAAAGCGCTGAAGTTCCTCAACGAGGACTACATGGACTCCTTCATCGGGCTTGAAGAGACCGCGGTCCGGTATTCCTTTGACAAGACGCTGGAGAACAAGAAGGCTGCGATCGCGGAACTGGAAAAGGCGATCGAATTCTTCCAGGCGGGATCGTTTACCGAGAAAGATGCGGAATCCGTCTGCAAGGAGGCAAACAAGAGCGTCCTCGATGCCATCGACCCGCTCGCCGTCGTCAAGGACAGCGTGGCGTACACCTTCGGCGGCGCGCTGGAACGGGAAGTCGAAAAGTACTTCTTCTATCTCAAAAACAATCCCAAGGAAGAGGCTCGCTTTGCTCGTCAGACCGCGAAGCGGGAGGCTCTGCTGGCGAAAGGGAAAACCGTCGACTGGAAGGTCATTCCGAAGTCGATCATCGAGCCGGAGGAACAAATCCGGTCAATCGTTTCCGTCATCACCCGCGTGAAGGACCGGTTCTCCGCGGACGTCGCCGCGGCAGACTCCTTCGACGCGCACAAGCGCTGTGTCGAGATCATCGA
This sequence comes from Clostridia bacterium, assembly GCA_017612655.1. GTDB lineage: Bacteria > Bacillota > Clostridia > Oscillospirales > CAG-272 > RGIG3925. The sequence goes on from JAGAFM010000024.1 coordinate 3,747, forward strand.
CTTCCTCAAGGGAAAAGCCTCCCAGGTCGTTTCGATCCTAACCAAGCGGATCGCCAAGGAAAAAGCCATCAAACTCATGGAAGAGGTCGGTATTCCCGAGGCGAGACTGCGCTACCGGCAGTATCCGTTCGAGTTCTCGGGCGGCATGCGGCAGCGTATCGTTATCGCGATCGCGCTTTCGGACAACCCCGACATTCTGATCTGCGACGAGCCCACGACGGCGCTGGACGTTACGATTCA
>JAGAFM010000025.1 GCA_017612655.1 Clostridia bacterium
AGATTCCGTGTATTGGAAAAATAGTCGCAAAATGGGCATAACGAGCAATTGGTGATAATTCACCACCATGCCGTGGAATTATAACACTTTTTTTCCATTTCGTCAATAGTTTCCGCGAAAATCTTTATAACCCCTCCCCGCGGATAAAGGCGGAAAGAGTCAAAAAAGCGGAAACGAAAATGCTGAAAAACCTTTATTTTACTTGTTTTTTTTATATAAGAGGCGCAAAGGAAGCCCCGCTGTCCCCTCGGAAGAAAAAACGGCGAAACGGGCTGCATGGACCCCCTCCAGACGGGAAAAAGGGAAAAGATCCCCTGAAATCCGCTTTTTTCCCGGTTTGCCGTGGGGGTCTTCGGGAGGAAGAAAGCGGAGATAATCATTCGACGAAATCGTATTCGAATCCGCAGATGGAAACGGTATCCCCGTCCTGTACGCCTGCTTCGCGCAGCGTGTCGAACACGCCGTTGTTCCGAAGGGTCCGGTCGAAATAGGCGAGGGACTCCCGGTCGTCGAAGTTGACGGAATCCACCAGGCGGGAAAGCCAGGATCCCTCGACTTCCCAGATTTCTCCGACCCGGCGTACCGTAACGGAGCGGTCTTCTCTGGCGGGGTCGCCCGCATCCGGAGAAAACTCGGATTCGTAGCGAGTTGCAGGGGGAAGCTCGGCGAGGCGTCTGGCGGCAAAGGCCACGAGTTCTTTCAGATTCTGTCCCGTGGCGGCGGAAACGTAAATCAGGTCGTATCCCTGGGAACGCACGAACGCTTCAAATCCGGAAAGGTCTGCGCCTTCCGGCAGGAGATCCCGTTTGTTTGCCACGACGATCTGAGGTCTCGATGACAATTCCTCCGAATAGGAGGCGAGTTCCCGGTTGATGATCTTCAGGTCTTCGACCGGATCTCTCCCCTCGCTTCCGGAAACGTCGACGACGTGAAGCAGGAGTCTGCAGCGGTCCACGTGGCGGAGGAATTCGTGTCCGAGTCCGGCTCCTTCCGAGGCACCCTCAATCAGCCCGGGGATGTCCGCGGCGACAAACCCCGCTCCGTCCTCCCCGGCAGAAACCACTCCCAGCATCGGGGTCAGGGTGGTGAAGGGATAATTGGCGATCTTGGGGCGAGCCGCGCTGATTCGGGAAAGAAGGGAGGATTTCCCGACGTTCGGGAGGCCGATCAGTCCGACGTCCGCCAGCAGTTTCAATTCCAGAGTGACGTCCAGCGCCTTTCCCTTGATTCCGGGTTTGGCGAACCGCGGGATCTGGCGGGTCGGGGTGGCGAAATGGCGATTGCCCCACCCGCCTTTTCCGCCTGCCAGACAGACGTAGGGAGGACATTCCGACATGTCCTTTATCACCGCACCTGTTTCGGCGTCCCGGATCACCGTTCCGGGCGGGACCTTCAGAATCAGATCTTCCGCAGACGCACCGTGGAATTTGCCTGGCATTCCGTCTTCGCCGTTTTTGGCAACGAATTTTTTGTGATACCGATAGTTCAGAAGGGTGTTGATTCCCTCATCGATTTCGAAAATGACGGAACCGCCGTTTCCGCCGTCCCCGCCGTCCGGGCCACCGTGAGAAATGTACTTTTCCCGGTGGAAGGACACGCATCCGTTGCCGCCGTCGCCCGCTTTGATCGAAATCGTTACGCGATCAATAAACATCTTGTTTTGCGACTGTCCTTTCGTCGGTTCAGCGGAACAGGGGATACTTCTCACAGAGCGAGGCCACGTTGGCGCGGATCCGATCCGCGGAGCCCTCATAGTCCTTCGCGGCCAGGGCCATCAGATGCGCCACGGTCCGCATGTCTTCCTCTTTCAGCCCCCGGGTGGTAACCGCAGGTGTTCCGACGCGGATTCCGCTGGTGAAGGCGGGTTTTTCCGGATCGTTCGGGATCGCATTCTTGTTGACGGTGATGCCGACGGAGTCCAGCCTGCTCTCCATTTCTTTCCCCGTGATGTGCATCGGACGCAGATCAATCAGGCAAAGGTGGTTGTCCGTTCCGCCGGAGACCAGGTCGAACCCCTCTTCGAGAAGGGCATCCGCGAAAGCGGCGGAGTTCAGCCGGACCTGGTGCTGGTACGTGCGGAACTCCGGACGGAGCGCCTCTCCCAGGCAGACGGCCTTCGCCGCGATGATATGCATCAGCGGACCGCCCTGAATTCCGGGAAAGATCGCTTTGTCGATCGCCTTGGCGTATTCCTCGCGGCAGAGGATCATTCCCCCGCGGGGACCCCGGAGCGTCTTGTGTGTGGTCGTGGTGACGACATCGGCAAAAGGAACGGGAGACGGATGTTCTCCGGCCGCCACGAGGCCCGCTATGTGCGCCATGTCGACCATCAGGTACGCCCCGACCGAATCGGCGATCGCGCGCAGCCGCGGAAAATCGATGATCCGAGGATAGGCGGAAGCACCTGCAACGATCATCTTAGGACGGTATTCTCTTGCAAGCGCCTCCACGGAGTCATAGTCCAGATACCCGTTATCTTTCAGACCGTATGGGATAAAGCGGTAGTATTTTCCGGACAGGTTGACCGGAGAACCGTGAGTCAGGTGTCCCCCCGCAGCTAGGCTCATGCCGAGCACGGTATCCCCTGGCTGGAGCATCGCGACGTAGACTGCGGTGTTTGCCTGAGAACCGGAATGGGGCTGAACGTTGACGTGCTCCGCTCCGAACAGCTGCTTGGCACGATCGATGGCAAGGTTTTCCACCAGGTCAACCTTTTCGCATCCCCCGTAATACCGGTGCCCGGGATATCCTTCGGCATATTTATTGGTCAGAATGGTTCCCGCAGCCATCAGAACCGCTTCCGATACGACATTCTCGGAGGCGATCAGTTCCAGTCCGTCCCGCTGTCTGCGATACTCTTCCAGCACTGCTTCTCCGACTTCCGGATCCAGTGCCGCCAGCTTCTGAATGGATTCAATCATCATAAGGGCCCTCCTTTCGGGCGTCAGAGGTGTTTGTTTCGTCGGGGATTTCCTCCCCGGGAAAAGTATACCATATAATGAAGAAAAAAGCAAGTGGGGCGGGAGAAAGATAGGGATACCGGAGAAGCTCGGACGGAAAGAGCAAAAGAGGTGGTGTTCGCTTGGCCATGGCCTGTGCCGGCTGCGGGTTTCGGGGAAAGACTCCTGTGGTTTCCGGGATTCCCCGCGGCCGGCAAGCGGAAAATTGTATTTGACAAAAGCTGGAGAACGTCGTATAATAATAGGAAGTTTCCGGCATAATAACTTTCAGTCAGGGGGAGAAACCGTCAATGGACCAGGAGAAAAAAAGGGAACTCGGAAGAAAAGCCGCCGAGATCCGTCTTGACATAGTGGAGGAAGTCTTTTCCGCGTCTTCCGGACATCCCGGAGGTTCGCTTTCGATCGCAGACATTCTTTCCTATCTGTACTTTTCCGAAATGCGTGTGGATCCGAAGAATCCGGAATGGGAGGACCGCGACCGGTTTGTGCTTTCAAAAGGACATACCGCCCCGGCTCTGTATGCGGTTCTGGCGGAGAAGGGGTTCTTCCCGAAGGAGGATCTGAAGGGATTCCGCAGCATCGACAGCTACCTTCAGGGACATCCCGACAAGAAACACACGCCCGGCTGCGACATGTCGTCCGGTTCGCTCGGGCAGGGGATTTCCGCTGCCTGCGGGATGGCTCTTGCGGGCAAGATCCGGAAGAAGGATTACCGTGTATACGCCATTCTCGGAGACGGCGAATGCGAAGAGGGTCAGGTCTGGGAGGCGGCCATGTTTGCCGCACACTACCAGCTGGACAATCTCTGCGCGCTGGTTGACTGGAACGGGCTGCAGATCGACGGCCGGATCAAAGAAGTGATTGACCCGACTCCCCTGGATGAAAAGTTCCGGGCGTTCGGATGGCACGTCATCTCGATCGACGGTCATGACTACGACGCAATCGAGGCGGCCTACAAAGAGGCGCGGGCCTTCAAGGGAAAGCCGACCATGATCATTGCTACGACCACAAAGGGAAAAGGGGTTTCCTATATGGAAAACCAGGTGGGATGGCACGGCAAGGCACCGAACGCAGAACAGTATGCGCAGGCGGTCACCGAACTGACCGCGCAGCGCGACGCGCTGTAAGGAGGGCACACAGTCATGGCGGATAAAATTGCAACCAGAGAAGCATACGGAGCGGCTCTTGCCGAACTCGGTGCGAAATACGATATCATTGTGTTTGATGCTGACCTTGCCTGCGCGACGAAAACGGAAAAGTTCAAGGCCAAATTCCCGGACCGTTTCTTTGACTGCGGAATCGCGGAAGGAAACATGGTCTGCGTTGCGGCGGGAGCCGCAGCGGCCGGAATGATTCCGTTCGTCAGTTCCTTTGCCATGTTCGCGGCGGGGCGCGCCTATGAGCAGATCCGGAACGGAATCGGGTATCCGGGCCTGAACGTCAAGATCGGGGCCACCCACGCGGGGATCACGGTCGGGGAAGACGGTGCGACCCATCAGTGTCTGGAGGACATCGCGCTGATGCGGACCATCCCCGGCATGGTCATTCTGAACCCCGCGGATGCGGTGGAGTCCAAAAAGGCCGTTGAGGCCGCCATTCTCCATCAGGGTCCGGTTTATCTCCGGTTCGGCCGTGCTGCGGTTCCGGTTCTGTTTGACGATTCTTATGATTTTGCCATCGGCCGGGGCGTAAAGCTGGCCGACGGGAATGACGTGACGCTGATCGCCACCGGCGTCATGGTCGAGCAGGCTCTGGCCGCCAGAGAACTGCTCCTGAACGAGGGTATTTCCGCCCGCGTGGTGAATTTCTGCACGATCAAGCCTTTGGACCGGGAGATGCTTCTCGCCTGCGCAAAGGAAACCGGCGCCATCGTGACGGCGGAGGAGCATACGGTGATCGGCGGACTCGGGGGAGCGGTTTCCGAGGCGCTTTCGGAGACCTGTCCGGTTCCCGTCCTCCGGGTCGGAGTGGAAGATCAGTTCGGAAGAAGCGGAAAGGTGCCGCCTCTGATGGAACTATACGGTCTGACAGCTGCGCATATCGCGAAAAAGGCGAAGGCGGCGGTAGCCCTCAAAAAAGGGTGCTGAGAACAGTCAAAAGGTCTGTTCAAACCGCCCTGCACGGGGGAGTCTATGATAGTTGACAGAAACTGCCTTTTTGGAAACGAGGCCCTTCTTTCCTTCCTCTCGGACCGCATAGCGGAGCGGAACGCCCCCCATGCCTATCTTCTGGAGGGGCCGGATGGCAGCGGGAAGAAAACCCTGGCGCTCTGGCTTGCAGAGGCTTTGAACTGCCGGAATGAAGAAGCGGTTCCCTGCAAAAGATGCCGGTTCTGCCGGACGATTGCCGCCATGCAGAGTCCGGACGTGTTCTGGATCGGGATGTTGGAGAACACCGCGAAAAAATCCATCGGGGTTGACGAAATCCGAGCGATTGCGGAAACCATTTATCTTCTCCCCAACGATCTGGAAACCAAGGTTTACATCATCCCTGACGCGGATACCATGACGCAGCAGGCACAGAACGCTTTTCTGAAGCTGCTGGAGGAGCCGCCTTCCTACGTCCTTTTCCTGCTCCTCTGCGAAAACCGGTACGCCCTGCTTCCTACCGTCCGTTCCCGTGTTCAGCTGCTGACGATGGAGCGTTTTTCGGAAGAGGTACTCCGGGAGTGGGCGATGCGGAACTGCGAGTCAGCTCCGCGGCTGAGCGAAACGAAGCCGGAGGTTATTTCCACGGCGGTCCGCCTGGCGGATGGTTCGATCGGACGGCTCAAAGCTTTTCTGGCCCTTTCTGAAAAAGACAGGGAAAAGCATCCCTACTTTGAGGCCTGTGAAACGGCAGGCCAGTGTTTTGACGCACTGTTCCCGGAGGAGCCCGGCCCGGCATTCCGGACAGAGCTGATGAAGATCTTTCTCAAGCGGGCAGACACGCGGGACAGACTGGTCCGGCTTGCCGACCTTCTCTGCACCGCCCTGCGGGATCTCATCCTATGTGCTGAATCGTCCGGGGAACGCCCCGGAGAACTGCTCTTTTTTAACCCCGAGCGGGGAATCCGGATCGCCGGACAGTGTGTCCGATCCAGGATCTGGGAGTCCTACCGAGATCTGGCGTCAGTCAGGGATTCTTCGGATGCGAATCCGAACGTTCCCCTGATGCAGAATTCCATGATGAGGGCGTTGTATCTTTTAAGACAGTAACGGAGTTACGAGATGGAAGAAAAAAAGGAAAACATCGGTATTCCCTCCCGGCCGGAGGACGGCACGGGACAGGACGGACAGACGAAGAAAAGCCGCTCTGGCAGACGGAACCGCTGGAGAAGAAACAGACACAGGAGGGACCGGAACCGGGAGGCGGCCCGTCCGCAGGAGACGGTCGCTGAAGAACCGGAAGAGGAAGAAGCGGCCGCGGAACCTGATACGGCGGAGGAAGAACCTATACTCGAAGCGGAACCGGAAGAAGAACGCGAACCGGAGGAACTGCCCGCGAAAGAACTCCCTGCGGAGCCTGCGGAAGAGAAAGTGCCGGTTGAAATCGTCGGTGTCTGCTTTAAAGAGAAGGGGAAGGTATACTACTTCGATCCGAAGGGAGAAAAATATCAGGACGGGGACCGCGTGATTGTGGAAACCGCCAGGGGAATCGAATACGCCTTTATTTCAGGAGAGAACCGGATTATCCACGCGGGACAGCTGTTTGCCCCGCTCAAGCCGGTAATCCGTCGCGCAACGGAAAGCGACACGGTTCATTACGAAGAAAACCTGAAGAAGGCAAAGGATGCTCTGGCCGTCTGCGAGAAAAAGATTGCCGCGCATGAGCTGGAGATGAAGCTGGTTGACGCGGAATACGCCTTCGACAACAGCAAACTTCTTTTCTACTTTACGGCAGACGGAAGAGTCGACTTCCGGGAACTCGTGAAGGATCTTGCCTCCGTATTCCGCACCCGGATTGAACTGAGACAGATCGGGATCCGGGACGAGGCGAAAATGATCGGCGGAATCGGCGTCTGCGGGCGGCCTTTCTGCTGCCACGCGTTTCTTCCCGATTTTGTCCAGGTTTCCATCAAGATGGCCAAGGAACAGAACTTTTCCATCAATTCCGCGAAAATGACCGGAAACTGCGGACGGCTGATGTGCTGCCTGCATTTCGAATACGAAACCTATCTGGAAGAGATCGCGAAGACACCGAAAGTGGACACGGTCGTCAAGACACCGGACGGTGACGGTGTGGTCACGGAAGTGATTCCACTGTCCGGTCTGGTCCGGGTCAAACTGCAGAATACGGTCAGCAATACCGCGAGGCTGTACCACCGGGACAAGGTGACGCCCATCGGGAAAATGAACTGGAAAACCGGGGTAATCACGCCGTTTGCGCCTCCGGAGGAAGAAAAACCGGTGCAGTCCGGCGAAGCAACCCCAAAGTGAAAAAAGCCGGGGCTGGATGCCCGCGGGAGGGCTTTCCCTGAAAGATCGCCGAGCATCTGCCTGACCGGTTCAGCTGAATCAAGCGGATTGCTGCTTTCTGCGGCAGTCCGTTTTTGTTGCATCCATGCTCGTAGTGTTCAAAAAACCCAGCGGCATGGCACCGCGCGCTCCCGTCGCGTTTGCGCCTCTGCCAAAAAAGGGTTGATTTACCGAGAGGAATATGATACCATAAAGGGTAGAATCGGAGGAGGGGCTTCCTGCAGCAACCGGATGGACGGTTCCGAGGCAGCCCCGAAACCGCAATCGAAGCGGAAGAGCTTTCCGCTCTTTGGAATACAGTCAAAGGAGAATGACGAGATGATACGATTCAAAGAAGGCTTCTATGCGGACATCCGCATCGAGGACCGCAGCCGCACGGTGATTTCCTATCGGGCGGGCGTGCTCGAGGAGATGAAGAACCGTTTGGAGAAGCAGGCGTTTCTGCGTGTGTATGACGGCAAGCTCTGGTACTACGCTTCCGTCACCGACGTAGAGCATCTGCAGGAGACGCTCGACGGCCTCTATGCCGCAGCGACGGAAAACCCGGATATCCTGAAGGATCCCGTCGTGTGCCGCTTTGAGCGGAACCGCGACGAGCTCATGAACTTCTCGGACTGCTCGGTCCGCGAGATTCCGCTGCAGGAAAAACAGGCGCTTCTGCTGTCCTACCTTCCCATTCTTTCCGAGGACTCCTGCATCACCCTGCCGCAGGGACAGTATCTCGACCGTTCGAGCATCTTCCAATTCCTGTCCTCGCTCGGCGCGGACATCACCTACGATTACCAGACCTGCGGTCTGTCGTTTTCCGTCAACATGGCAGAAGGCGAAAAGACCTTCAACAGCCATTATCAGAAGGGCGCAACCCGCTTTGACGAGCTGTGCGGTCTGGAGGACGAGATCCGCGAGGCGGTGCGCGAGCGGACGAGCTTTCTCCGCAATTCCGTGCCGGTCGAGGCGGGGAAGTATCCCGTCGTGCTCGCTCCGGAAGCCGCGGGCGTTTTCGCGCACGAAAGCTTCGGTCACAAGTCCGAATCCGACTTCATGATCTCCGATGAGAGCATGAAACAGGAATGGCAGCTCGGAAAGGTCGTCGGTTCGCCGATCCTCTCCATCGCGGAGTGCGGCAGCGTACCCGGCTGCGGCTTCGTCCCCTACGACGACGAGGGAACGAAGGCGCGCAAGAACTACCTCATCAAGGACGGTGTGCTGGCGGGACGCCTCCACAGCGCGCAGACTGCCGCGGTTCTGGACGAGGGCCTGACCGGAAACGCCCGCGCCATCAACTGCGATTTCGAGCCGATCGTGCGCATGACCAACACCTTCATCGAGGGCGGCGACATGGACTTTGACCAACTTATCGCCCCGATCGAAAAGGGCTATTTCATCAAGACCATCAACCACGGCAGCGGTATGAGCACGTTTACCCTCGCACCGAACCTTGCCTATGAAATCGTGAACGGGAAACTCGGCCGTCCGGTCCAGATCAGCGTCATCTCGGGCAACGTGTTCGAGACGCTGGGTCTGATCGACGGTCTGACGAAGGACGTTGTGATGCTTTCCTTTGTCACCGGCGGATGCGGAAAGATGGAGCAGTCGGGACTTCCCGTCGGCTTCGGCGGTCCGTTCGTCAGAGTATCCGAAATGAACGTACAGTGAGGGACAAACCATGGAAAAAGAGTTTATCAAGAATATTGATCGGTCGGTAACGCTGAATGTTACCGGGGGAAAGATCGACAGCTTCCGTGAAATCGAGAAGACGACCGGCACGGTCCGGGTTTATGAAAACGGCTGCATCGGCGTGGCCGGATGCCTTGGCGAACCCAACGAAGAGGAACTGACAAAGTAGGCGCTGGAGGCGCTCGCATTCGGCATTCCGTATCCCGAAGCGCTCGACGGGGAACTCGAGATGGAGGAACT
>JAGAFM010000026.1 GCA_017612655.1 Clostridia bacterium
AGGACTCCATTTTCCTCACTCCCACATCGCAAGCCATTTTTTCGAGGAGCCGACGCCGGTTTCTTCTTCAAGTCCGAGCGCATATCTGTGTTTGGTGATGAACTGCATGATCTCTGTATCATCCATCTGCAGAAATACGGATTTCACCGCTTCACGGTTGATTGCGAGGAGTCCCTTCAAGCCGACGACGGTATACTCAGCCTGAGGGATCCTGAAAAGTGCCCGAATGATCTTCTCGACCTGCCGTTTTTGCTCATCCGTGATCATGCTCCACGAAACAGTTCCGAGAAATGACGCTTTGTTGATCAGAGAAGAGACAAGAATCGAGATTTCCTCCGGGGACCTCGGAGCGCCGGATTTTCCGGACAGGAAGTCGTCCGCGGTAACAACGTTCCGGAACTGTTTGCAGTACTCGACGAACTGATTCCCTTCGACCTCTCCCACATTGCCGATGATCTTATGCCGGATCACGGGCTTTGTAACGTCGGGGTCGAAATTCAGAATATCGCTGACTCTCACCCAGGAACGCGGCGTTGCAAAAACCATGCTCCCGCCTTCCGCTTTCTGGTTATGAAGAGCGGACGGTTTGAACGTCAGATAATTGACCACGAAAGGGTGAACCCCGTTTTTCAGCGCAAAGTCGTTTTTCCAGTCCTCAAAGTTCGGTTCTATGTAATGGATCTCAAAGCGGTCGGCAAGAGGTCCCGCCAGCTGGATATAAACGCCGTCATCGTCTTCGCGGTTTCCGAGCGCCACGACAAAGGTGCCTTCCGGAAGCTGGTACTGACCGACCCGTCTGTCGAGGATCAGCTGATAAGCCGCGACCTGAACACGCTTCGTACAGGAAGTGATCTCATCCAGGAGCAGAATCGTGTTTTTTCCGTCACGTTCTTCGTCGGGCAGAATCTCCGGGGAAAGCCAGACGGTTTTGGTGCGGCTCTCGTTCGGATAGATCAGACCGCCGATCTCCACTTCCGACATCTGCGCAAGGCGGATATCAATGACCTTATAACCGTATTTTTTCCCGATCTGTCTGATGATCTGCGACTTTCCGACGCCGGGCGCGCCGAGTCCCAGAATCGCATGTTTTATATTGTGTTCTATATTGTATTCGACACAATCCCCGAACTCCTTGATTGTCATTCGTTCATTCTCCTTTATTCCAGCTATTCCAGCTTTGTGATCCTGCCGATTCGTTTCATGTCATCGTTAACGGGAATCGAACCGGATAAAACGAGAATCGTTTTTTTCCCCAAAGACCGAACAAACAGGCTGCTGTCAAGTGAGCCGAAATATCCGTCCGTCAGAATGAGCATGATATCCGGTCTCACCTTGTTGTCTTTAAGCCACCGATATACGCAGTTGATGTCGGTGCCGCCCGAATGCCGGGGCAGACTTTTCAGAATGTCATCTTCTTTCCGGATCTTTCTGTAAACATCGGTGACCTTCGTATCCCAATAGCAGATATTGAAAATACACTTGAACTCCTTCGCTATCCGGTAGAGCTGAGTCAGGAACTGTTCCATCGCATCCTTCCCGATGGAGATCGAAGAGTCGACAAACGCCCATACCTCTTCGATCTTCTCTTCGCTCCGGCCGTAACCGGGAAGGATAATATCCATATGCAGGTATTTTCTTTCCGGCGTAGTGTAGGACGATTCGTCGCTCAGTTCCTCAACGAAGAAATCACGGAGCAGAGTCTGCCATTTGATCCGTTTGCTTTCCGTAAGTCCGAAGAGCTGATCCGGCACATAATAACTGCCGAAACCCGACCTGTTTGCTGACGCGGATTCGCGGATGATCTGCAGCAGCATGGCCTCGCTGAGTCCGGTTTCCGCTTTATCCTCTCTGCCGGATCCGGGACCTGCCGCCCCTCGAAAAAGATTATGACCGATACCCGCCTCCGTGTTTTCCGGATCCCTGAAAATGATATCATCGGGCACATCCATTTTCACAGGGTCCCGGTCCCGCCATGAGTTGTTGAGCCGGACCAGAACCGTTCCGGAATCATCAGTCATCCGCTTGTTGTCGGCAAGCAGTTGTTCATAAAGGTTCTCAACCGTTTCTTCCGGGCCGACGTTTGCGAAGATACCGTCGCTCGGCTGTTCAAACGCAATCGACGCTTCCTTCATGTCATTCGTGAGCTTCATGAGAATACTGTTCACAATGATATCGGCCGCCGTGTTCCAGATCCGCGGATTTCTTTCGCCGTGCCTTTTACAGTGAAAGAGGAGGACGTGGAATATCTCGTGCATCAGGACGAAATTGCGCTGCCCCTGCGTAAGCAGGGCCAGGAATCTCGGATTATATTCAATTTTGCCCCCGTCGGTACAGGCGGTGAGGATACGCTCGTTTTCCACGATCGGCAGACGCATGACGATATCCCCGTAAAACGGCATCTTTCGCAAAAGTTCCATTTTGAACCGTCTGACTTCTTTATCAATATCCATCTCGTTCACCTGTTTCGGGGAACCACCGATTCATGCGGCAGCTGTCCGCCGGCACCTTTTGCGCCATCCGGTCACCTCGTTTTTTCTGCAGTCCCTCAGATAATCACTTTCCCGCCGAAGCCGTCCCTCAGATGATCGTCGGCGTCATATACAAGCCCCCGCGAATACTTGTATCCGCCCGTCCTGGTGCTCCTGCCGTAGAACTCGATCACCTCGCCGTCCGGGGAGACATATACGCCGTCCCGGCAATGGCAGTACTCGTAATCGAAAAACCGACGCGTGAACAAAAGCGACGGATCGTCATCATTGATCACCGATTCGTATGGGATCGTCTGCCGTTCGGCAAAATCGTTGACGGGGGAGCAGGTCATGAATCCGACCTTCGGAACGCCCGTGCGGATTGAAAAATCAAGAAATCTGTGCGCCTCTTCCGGAGAGTTGATGTAGTCTTTCAGAAGCAGACAGTTCAATACGAACACATCCTTAAAGGGCACCGTGGAAACGATTTCTTTGAGTTTGTCGCCGGAAGGAACATTGGCGCCTCCGAACAGAGCTTTGTTTATGTCATCATCATAATGATGGCGGCTGATGTGAATCGCATCGATGTACTCAAGATCTTTGATCCCGTGAAGCTGCTCGAGCCGGATCCCGTTTGTGCTGACGGAGATTTCCAATCCGTAACCGAAAATTTCATACAACACGCTGATGACTTCATTCAGCAGAACGACGTCGGAAAAAGGTTCTCCGCCTGTTATCTTGACGCCTTTGATCCGGTCTTCCGCCTTCAGTCGTCTCATAACGTCTGCGAACTTGTCGATGTTCAGCTTCCTTTTGGCTTTGGTATCCAGCGCAAAGCAGAACGGACAGTTTCCCGGACAAAAGGACGTGGGACAAACAAACATATGCATCTGAACGTTCTCGGGTTTCTTTTTGTAATGGAC
>JAGAFM010000027.1 GCA_017612655.1 Clostridia bacterium
GTTCTCCACGCAGCGGGCGGCGTAGGTGGCCAGGCGGGCGCCTTTGGAGACGTCAAAGGTCTCGATGCCCTTGATCAGGCCGATGGTGCCGATGGAGAGCAGGTCCTCCTGGTCGGCGGACTGGGCGTAGTATTTCTTCATGATATGGGCCACGAGGCGGAGGTTCCGTTCGATCAGAACGTTTCTGGCCTCCAGATCCCCGGCCGCGGCCCGTTCCAGATATGCGCGTTCCTCCCTGGCCGAGAGGGGGCGCGGAAAGGAGCCCGGCTGATCCAGGCGCAGGGAGCAGAGCATGGAGCCCAGCATCAGGAGTACGACTGCCGAAAGCATAGCGATCACCTCGCGGCAGTCTATTCTCCCGCGGTTTGTCCATATTCCGGTTCAGCTTTTTCTCAGGTAGGCCGAGGAGACCGGAAACTCGAAATAGGTGTCCGGGTAGGGCTCGTTCTCGAGAGAAAAATGCCACCACTCGCAATCGATCGGCTGAAACCCGTTTCTTACCATGACGGAGCGGAGCAGCATCCGGTTTTCATACTGTTCCTTCGTCACTCCGCGGAAGTCCGGGTGGGAGACTTCACTGAACAGATCGAACGGACTTCCCATATCCAGTTCTTTTCCGGTTTTCATATCCAGAAGGGTCAGATCGACCGCGCTTCCGCGGCTGTGACTGGACTGTTTCGCGATATAGCCGGAGGCAAACAGGTCCTGCTTATCCAGTTCCGGATAGAAATAGGGTTTCATCCGGATATCCTGATCCTCGATTCCCCAAAGGATGAACTGCCTGACGGCGCAAGCGGGCCGGTAGCCGTCGAAAACCTTGAGGCGGTAGCCGAGAACGAAAACCTCGTTGCTGACGGATTTCAGGGCCCGGGCCGCTTCTTTTGTCAGCAGGGCACAGGGTTCCTCATATCCGTCGATCCGGTCACCGACGAAATTATAAGTTGAGTAGTAGCGGATCTCCTGAACGATTTGAGGAACAAAATCCGCCAGAAGAACGAATCCGGAAGGGTCCATCGAAATGCTGCGATTGGTTTCGTTTCTCATACCGGCCCCCTCAGTTGGTGTCCCCATTCCGTTCGGAACAGTTCCCGTTGACAATCGTTTCGGACGCCTCTTTGCTCCGAATCGGAACTTCCTTCAAAAATCTGCGCAGGCCGTCGCTCCACTGTTTCCGTTCCGGAAGTCCGGTCTCGCCGAGCCTCACCGTTTTGTTCCTTCCGTGATAATCGCTTCCTGCGGTCGCATAAAGGCCGAAGCGTTCCGAGAGGGAGAGCGTCTGCCCGAGAAGATCCTCCGGAATTCCTCCGTAGTAAGTTTCCAGTCCCTGCAGACCGAACCCCATCAGTCTCCGGACTCGTAGAGCCAGTTCGTCTCCGACGATCCGCTCGCGTCCGCTTCCGTAAACGGGATGAGCCAGAACCGGAATTCCCCCGCTCTGAAGAATCCCGGAGATCGCCGTTTCAGGCCGTACGTATTCGCTCCGGAAATGAATCCGGTCCAGATAAACGCTGAACGCCTCCGAGATTGTCTGCGCGTAGCCATACCGAACCAGCAGGATGCCGATATGAGGCTTCCCGGGATTATCCTGCGAAAAGAGAGCGGCAAGATCTTCCTCGGAAAACTTGATCCCGAACTCCTTTTCAAGATAATCCAGGCGTGCGACGGTCTTCCGAATCCGAAACCGGTGCCCCGCCTCCGCTACCTCACGGACCGGAGCCGATTCCGGATCGTATCCGTACCCAAGAATGTGGTATTTGCCGAGTTCGTCCCGGCAGGTGAACTCGACGCCCGTCACAAAGGCAGGATCCCCGGAAGCAAGATTCGCAAGAATGTGTTCGCACCCCTTGATGGAGTCGTGATCCGTGACCGAAAACAGATCCAAACCCGCATTCTTCACGCAGGCAAGAAGCTGTTCCGGCGTATCGGTTCCGTCCGAGACGGTCGTATGCATATGAAGATCGAGTGTCCGGAATTCAGACATGTGTGATCCCTTTCCTCAGAGATTTTTCTTCAGTGTCAGAATGTTTTTGCCGTCCCGATACTCATAAGAGACGTTATCCATCAGCTTTTTCGTCAGAAAGATCCCGAGTCCTCCGATTTCGCGTTCCGACGCGGGAACATCCAGAAGAGGATCCTCTCTGGAAAGCGGATCGTAAGGAACCCCGTGATCCACGAAAGTAATCGTGACGGTGAGGGGATCCTGTCCGATCTCGACCCGGACGGAAGCCTTTCCCTTCTCGGGAGCGTATGCGTAACTGGCAATGTTGATAAAGATCTCTTCAACCGCCACGTCAATCTGCATCCTGGCGTTCGGCGGACAGTCGGCAGCCTCCAGGCGTTCGTTCACGAAGGTATGGACTTCGGGAAGATTTTCCGCTACCGCTTCCAGCTCCAGCTCGTCCCGGCTGAAAAGCAGGGTGTCCGTCCTGTCGAGAAGCGTCAGGAGGCGGTCCTTCCAGAATTCGATCTCCTTCCGGGAGACTTCGTCCTCCAGGCCACCGTGACGGATGGAACTGCGGATCATACGAGTATAGCCAAGGATGCCGGCCTTTTCCTCAACCTCCCGGATCTTAATCTCGGAGGTGGTTCCCAGGTATTCGGAAAGCGATTTGTGCCAGAAAGTCAGGCCTGTTTCGAAATCATATCCCTGAAACCGAAAGATCTGCCCGTGATCCATCTCCGTATATCCGATGTAGGCGTTGTACATCGGAGCGAGTTCAAATATCGGGTTTCCGACCGACAGAGTATCCATATCAATCAGCAGAACCTCGTCGTTCTGCAGCATGACGTTTTTGGTATGGTAATCTCCGTGAATCATGTGGTCGTCCGCAGGGAGTTCCGCGATCAGGGAAAGCAGTTTGCTCGCAGAAGCCTCCGGAAGGAAGTCCTTCATAAACTCCCCCCATGACAGCGCCTTCTCTTTCATGTCGGGAAGCTTTCCTTCCGGAACCCTGGTGCTGTGGATCTTTCTCAGCAGCGCAACGGACTCCTTCACGCACCAGTCCATCTTTTCCGGTTCATTCGCAAGAATCTTGGAAAAAGAACGCGCGTTGAGCAGTTCGAAGACGGAACCGTAGCTGTCGCCGACTTTTACGACATCATAGGAAATTGCCGTTGGAATTCCCAGGATCAGGGCAAGTTTGGCAACTTCCCGCTCATGCTGGATATCCGACAGCGCCTCCGGGTTGTTGTAAACCTTGACCACGTTGTCCTGGTCAATCCTGTAAATCGTTCCGTTTGCTCCGCGCCCGATCTCCTCACAGCCTTCGATGGAGATCACCCGGTAGGCTTTTTCCACCTCCATCATCTGCGTAAAGCCTGTCGTATCAAGAATCTCGTAAACAACGGGATTGACGTCGAAGATACGGATCTGCGGATGCGTTTTCCGAATCCGGAGAAGCACCCTGAGCCCTGCGGAGGAGATGTATTCGAGATCCGAGGCATCGATCTCGACCGACGTGCCTTCGTATCCCTCCAGCTGCTCCGCTATCTTCTTTTCCCATTCTGCCGCGTTGTTGGAATCTATCTTTCCGTTCAGTCGGATCATAATCATTCCTTTCCCCGTTTCCCACGGTATTCGAGGCAGAGCATGGTCAGATCATCGAACTGCTCCGCTTCCCGAACAAAATCATTTACAGCACTTCGAACCGATTTCAGCAGATCCTCCGGGGAGGCGGATGGACTCCGGTTCAGAGCCGCCAGCATACGATCGATTCCGAACAGCTGCTCTCCGGCATCGCAGGCTTCCGGCACACCGTCCGTATAGAGAAAGAGCTGATCGCCGGGACACAGCTGAATCTCATAGTCACGGTACGGAATATCCGGAATCCCTCCGACCACGAAATCATGCTGGTCGCTGAACAGTTCAAATCTCTCTCCCGCCCGCTTCAGGACAGGATATTCGTGACCCGCGTTTGCTGCGGTGAGCCTTCCGGTGGATATTTCGAGGATTCCGAGCCATACGGTTACGAACATCTCCGCGGAGTTATGGGCGCAGATTTTGTTGTTGACGTAACGCAGAATCGTCGCCGGGCTGCCCCCCAGATTCGTCATGTCGTTGATCAGAATGTTGGTCACCATCATGAAGAGAGACGCGGGAATCCCCTTCCCTGATACGTCTCCGATCGAAAGGGCCAGATGATCGTCGTCCACAAGGAAGAACGTATAGAAATCCCCGCCGACCTCCCTGGCCGGATCCATGGAAGCGAACAGATCAAACTCACTCCGTTCCGGGAAAGGCGGGAAAATGTTCGGGATGGAGCTCTCCTGAATCTTCCTTGCGAGATTCAGCTCGGTTCCGATCCGCTCCTTCTCCGCCGTCACGGAAGTCAGGTTCTCCATGCTGGCGAGCATCTCCGTTTCCATCGTGTCAACGGATTCAGCGAGCGCGGACAGTTCCCTGTACCGACTGATGCCGCTGAGTTTCTCCCCCTGCGTATTCTCCTTTGCAAACCGGGTCGCTTCCTCCGCGACCTTCCGGATCGGCCTGACGAACCGGTTCCGAATGTAGAAGGCGGCAAACAGGGAGGCAAGAACCGCCAGAAGGACCGTGGAAACGGCAATGCTGATCAGGTAGGGTCTCCGGGCGTCGTCTATCTCGCGCGCCGGTCTCTGAATACAGAGAATGCCCTTCACTTCTCCGGCCGGGCTCTTCACGGGAACCATGGTCGTGACATGAGGATGCTGTCCGTCCGTGGTCCTGAGACGGTACACCGTCTCGTAGAGGGCCTCTCCGTCGTAGAGTTCCCTGTATTTTCTTCTGTATTCGTCGTTGGTGGTGTCCCGTCTGTGTCCGAGTTCCCACTCCGTATACTCGGTTTGATCCACTTCATTGTTCACGGAATTGAACACGGAAACGAAACGCCCGTAGTCACTCTGATCCACA
Organism: Clostridia bacterium; assembly: GCA_017612655.1. GTDB lineage: Bacteria > Bacillota > Clostridia > Oscillospirales > CAG-272 > RGIG3925. Next base: position 4,886 of record JAGAFM010000027.1, read on the forward strand.
ACGATAACGTAAATCAGGGAAACGCTCATTCTCCTGCAGTATTCGTCCAGGTATCCTTTCGTACGAAGGTATTCGTCCGTATCCGTTCCGTCCAGATAGCCTTCCAGATGATCCCCGTTGACCAGAACCGAGGCAGTATCCGCCATATGGTAAGTCGATACTGCATACTCCTCCTCAAAGGCTCTGGTGAAACTGATAATACCGATCGTACTGACGATCAGTCCGAAAGCCACCAGCAGAAAAACGATCGCGCCGATGATATTGAAGGACATGCTTCGGCGAAGCGACAATGCTTTCTTCATGGGCTACTGTTCCTCATCCTGCAGTTTTTCAATATTCAGATAACTCAGAAAGCCCGCTGTCTCCAGAATCGTCATGACGGCTTCTCCGACATGCACGAGCTTCATGGGACCCCGCCCGTCCATAGTTTTCCTGGCGGACAGCAGCAACCTGAGTCCCGCGGAAGAAATGTAGTCGAGTTTCTCCAGATCCAGAGTCAGTTCCGTCAGTCCGGTCAGGGTTTCCTTCAGGTCCTTCTCCAGCCCTGCGGCGGAATTGGTGTCCAGGCGGCCCTCCAGCAAATAAAGAGCGGAACCGTTCTCAATGCGTTTTTCGATATTCAGCACGGAGTCTACCTCTCCCTATCTCATTTGGTACCGCCGCCCGGGAATCTGCCCGGGCGGCGGTTCGAA
>JAGAFM010000028.1 GCA_017612655.1 Clostridia bacterium
CCCGGGCGGCGGTTCGAGCCCATTAGGGGAATCACACGGGACGGTCAGCGGCGAAGCGCGGACTGCAGGAATTCGCTCTCCTCGGGCTCGATCGAAACTAATTCCATATTGACGCTGGTGCTGTCCGCTTCGGGAATCAGGTCAAACGCGACGTACTTGGCCAGTTCCTCGTTGAAGTAGAGGAACGCCTTCTGGGAACTGAGTTTCTCGGGATCCATCATAAGATATCCCTGCTCATCAAGCGAAGGAACAAGTGCGTCTAAGAACGCCTCCGCCTGTTCGGTCGTGTCAAACTTCTGATAGACCATGAGGAACAGACCCCGGAATTCGCCTACCTCATAGCGGTATCTTGTATTATCCCTGCAGACGACCTCATCCGCGAACTCAACATCGGGGAGCCCGTGTTCCGTCATTCTGTTCCGGATTTCTTCAGAGGAAAGGCTCTTCTCGCTCTTAAATTCCAGAACGACCGTCCCCTCGTCCCCGAACGTATAGCGGAAACTGGTAAAACCGTTCCGGGCTGTGAAAAGGCCTCCGGCGTCATTCGGGACGTAACCGGAAACAAATCCGAGGTTCAGAAGCGTCTTTCCGTAATTATCGAGATAAGCACTCGCGGCATCCCGATCGGTATAGCTGAGCATCATGGGCATGTAAAGATCGTAGTCGAAGAAGTAAGCCCAGCCTTCGCTTCTGGAAGCGGCGCTGTTCTCCGCATTCCAGCCGCTGAAGATGTCGGTTTCCGGAAGCGCCGCAAATCCGTTTTTCTGAACTTCCGCGCTGATGGCATCCATGCCCTCAAAAACGGGATCGTCGTAAAACAGCTCTCCCTCGAGAACGAATCCGTTGTCGAAATACGGATAAAGCTGGGCGTAGGAACGGTACTCCTCTCTCAGCAGACGACGGTAAACCGTCACGGTACTTCCGTCTTCGAGCGAGAGAGCCGTCTCCTCGTAGCCCCTGGAAAGAAGGAGGGACTTGTATGCATCGAGATCCGCCTCCGTTCCGTGCGCGTCGGAAATGCGGAGTCCTCGGGATTCATCGTAGGCTTTGTCGTCGAAAATCAGAGCGTAGCTGGCAAAAGAAGGGAACGGAACCGTATCTTCTCCATATCCGCGGAAAAACACGATATCCATCATGTCGATGTCATTCCGCGTCCATGAGGTCCGTGTCGCCGGAAAATAGGGATCGCTGAGCCACGCTTCGGCTCTGGGATCGCTTTCAGCGGTGCCGAACCGCAGGGTCAGATCCAGATCCTCGTAATGAATCATTCCGACACTTCCGAGTTCGGCCGTGAAATGGACGGTGGAGGGGTTTTCCGCATCCAGGAGCATGTGCACTTCCCCCATCACCGACAGAGCGCTTTCGGAATAACCGCCCAGAGTGAGGAGGGTTCTCTTGACGCTTTCTTCCTTGGAGGTAAACTCCAGCGGGTTGTCGACATTGTTGTAGAACAGGTTGAACATGTTGCCTTCGCTTTCGCTCATCCAGCTGTTGGGAAGGACCTCTCCGAGCGCTTCCGGTGCGTTCCCGGGCGCGACAAACTGGACGGTTCCCGGTCTGTCCTTTCCGAGTTCCACCTGAAAGGTCTCCCCGTTCCGGGTGATGAAGGCAATGTTGATGGAGGAATCCGAATCCGTATCGTCGGTAAAACAGATCTGTTCCGGAGAATAAGCTGTCGTTTTGACATAATCCTTCGGTTCAACCACATAATTGCACTCGTCAAGCTTCCGGACAAAATTCTCCATCGCTCTTTCCGGTTCCGGTTCTCCGGGCTCGGCAGCGGGCTCCGACGCCTCCTCCGAGGATTCCTCCGGTTCGGTTACGGATTCTGAAGCATCCGTTACGGATTCTTCCGGCTCCGTTGAAGGCTGGTCGCCCGGTTCGGTTCCCGTGCAGGAACAGCAGAGAACCAGCAGAGCGATAAGCAGTGCGGCCAGAAGAGCCTTTACAGTTTGCCTTTTCATCTGTTTTCTCCTTTTACCTTTTTCGAATAGGCCAGCAGTCCCTTTGCGAAGAATCAGGCAAAAGCTTTCGGCCTGACTCTTTTCGGTTCGACAGCATTATATCATAGGAAAAACGGCAAATCCACCCCATATGTCCTTTTTTTCAAAAAAAAGACGGCCGTCTGACGGGAAACGACCGTTTGGGATCGTTCCGGACAGGCAGCCGCGGTCCAGGAAGCAGGAGTCAGCGGATCCGGTTCAGACCCGGCTTTCCAGATATCCGACGACGTCTCCGACCGTTTCAAAGGAAACGAATTCGGCAAAGCGGAAATGATACGCGTCCTCGATTTCCATGGCAAGCATCATCATGGAGAGAGAGTCAAACTTCAGATCCTCGACCAGCCTTGTCTGTTCCGTGATTTCCGAGAGATCCTTATCGGGGAGAACCTTCCCGAGCAGTTGCTTCAGTTCTTCTAACATCACCGTTCTCCTATCTTTTTCACATAGCACCGTCTGCGCTTGTGCTGACGTGCATTGAAATATTTCCACTGAGCGAGCACTGGGGCGTTGGTTTCCAGATTGAGATTGGTTTCGCAGCGTTCCGTCTCCCCCGCCTCGAGAAGATCCAGCAGACCGTTGAGGATCACGGCGTTGACCCCGGATCGCTGATACTCCGGAAGGACGGCAACCAGCCCAAGGTCGACGGTCTTCGGATCGGAAACGGCGCGGAGAATCCGGATCAGGGCTGCCGGAGTCAGCCTTCCTCCGCTTGGGCGGACCGCACCCGCGATTCCCGGAAAGCAGAGCCCGAAGCCTACGACCCGGTCGGAATCATCGCAGATGAAGATGAGAAACTTTTTGTTGACGATCAGCATGAACTGAGAAATGAGTTCATCCTGCTCCGACCTCGTGAGCGGAACTGTACCGTAAAGGTTCCGGTAGCACACCTCAAGGCATTCGAAAAAGCCGTCCCGGTACTTTTCGATATAGTCGCGCTTGGAAAGATCAGTCGGAGCAATGTGGAGATGGTTGATTTCCAGGGCGCGCCGGGCCACCCGGACGAGCATCTCATTTCGCTGCTCAGGCTTTTTCAGTTCAAACTCAACCCAGTCCGCATCCTTTTTGAAACCGTATTCTTCCACGAGGTCCGGGTAATAGGGGTAGTTGTACTGTTCCTCGAAAGTTGCCTCCTCCTCAAATCCTTCCACGAGGAGTCCCTCACGATCCAGATCGCTGTAGGCCAGGGGACCGCAGATCTCGTTCATCCCGCGTGCGGCGCCCCAGTTTTCCGCGGCGGAAAAGAGGGCGGCAGAGACCTCGGGATCGTCGATGCAGTCGAAGCGGGTGAACCGCATCTGCGCGCTTCCGTGTTTCAGATTGTGCTGGCGCTGAATCAGCGCCTGAATCCGGCCGACGGTTTTTCCGTCTCGCTCCGCGAGAAAGAAGACGGACTCGGTATCTTCGTTCGCTCCTCCGTTCCGGAGCAGTTTCTTCTCGTCACCGTAAAGGGGAGGAGCGTAATAGGGACAGTTCCGGTAGAGCCGGAGAGGAAAGCGGAGAAATTCGCGGATTTCACGCCCCGACCGGACTTCGGTTACCGACACCATAGCCTCATTCCTCAAGCGGCTCGTCTTCTCTTCTCAGGCAGGCGTAACCGTAGCCGGCAAGCCACGGGCCGTTGTGAGCGCCGCTGACCGGGGACATGATGACCGCCTCATGGTTCGTTTTGATCCCGTACTTCCCTTCCATCTCGCGAAGATCGGCAATCAGGGAGGGGCCTGTGAAGACATGCCAGAGCAGATAGTCCTTGGGATCCCGGTCGCCGATGATTTCCTTCATGCGTTCGCAGGTTCTTGCGAGCGCCTTCTTCGGGGTGCGGACGCTCTCCAGCGGAACAACTTCCCCGTTCGGATCAAAGTACACCACGGGACAGATCTTGAGCATCTGACCCATCAGGGCTTTTCCGCCCTTGAGACGGCCGTTGTAAATCAGATAGTCCAGCCTTCCGTCCACGCCCATGAAGACCTGACGGCGCATCATCCAGGCGATTTCCTTGAGGATGGTTTCGCTGTCCATCCCGGCAGCCGCGAACTGCGCCGCACGGATGGCGAGGAATCCTTCGCCGAAACTTGTGATCTTGGTGTCGACGCAGTGAATCCGGATGCGGTCCTGATACTCGCGCGCAACAAGGCAGATTTCATTGTAGGTACCGCCCAGCGCGGAAGAAAGGGCGAAAGCGATCACTTCGTCGTACCCCTCGGCGATGGCACCTTCAAAAGCCGCCCGGATGTCTTCTATGTCCGGAATTGCGGTCGAAGGAAGGTTGTTCCTGGGGTCCTCGATTGTCTCCAGACGGTTGTAAAACGCCACGGGATCCAGATCGAGCCCCTCTTTGTACTCTTTTCCTTCAAAACGAACGTGAATCCGGAGAATTCCGATTCCCAGATTGTGATACCGCTCCGGCGCATATTCAATGCAGCCTGTGGATGTGCAGAGTATTTTGATTTTTGCCATGAGAACGCCCTCCCTAGATCTGATTTTGCGCCGCATCGAAAACGGCTTTGTTCTGTGCCATATTCAGCAGCATCTGCGAGATGCTGATCACCGCCTGAGCTCCCGCGTCTCCACGCGCTTTCAGAACCGGCTTTTCGACGCCGAGAAGGATCCCGCCTCCCAGAGAAGAAATGTCATAAACACCCATCAGGTGCCGGAATAGATCGAGCGCATCGGAGCTGCCCGTCTTCTTTGCGTACCTGGCAATGTCGGTAAGAATGCGGCGGGCGGTTCCCTCCGTCACTTTCAGAACCTGATTTCCCGCAAAACCGTCGCAGACAAGGACGTCGCAGTCGCCGGACAGAGCGCGGCTCCCCTCGATGTTCCCGACAAAACAGATTTCCGGATCTTCCGCCAGGGCGGGATGCGTCTCCTTGACGAGCGCGTTTCCCTTGGTCGGCTCCGCCCCGTTGGAGAGCAGTCCGACCCGCGGACGTTCAATCCCGTACATCCGCGCCATGAAAGAGGAACCCAGATGAGCGAAATGAAGGAGAAGATCCTTCGAGCAGTCGATGGTCGCTCCGGCGTCAACCAGACAGACAAAGCCGCCCGTCTCCGCGGGAAGAAGAGCTGCCATAGCGGGACGGACGCGTTTGGCGCCCGAAAGGTACCGGACCGCTCCGGGGAGAAGAACTCCCGTGTTGCCGCAGGAAATGATTCCGAATAGATCCTCGCGCTCTCCGAGGGTTCTCAGCCCTTTGAGCATGGACGATTCCGTCTTCTGAAAAAGAGCGTCCGCGGCATGATCAAACTGGGTCACCGCCACAGGAGCCTCCAGAATTTCAAAACGTTCGGACGGAATCGTCAGTTCCCCGGCCTGTTCCCGGATCAAAACGGGATCTCCCGAGAAAACAAACGACAGTTCGGGATGGCACCGGAGAGCCTCCGCTGCGCCTTTCAGGAGTTCGGCGGGTCCCTTGTCTCCGCCCAGCGTGTCCAGAACGATTTTTACCGTCTGCATCATGTTGATTAACCGGACAGCCCCCCAAAAAGCCGTCCTCCTCCGTTCTTATTCGATTGAAAAATAGTACGGACAACCGTCCTGACCGCCGGACTCCCATTCGCACTCCAGATCCGGATACGTTTCCGTGATCCGGTCACAGAGAGAAGCAGCCTCATCCGGTGCAACTTCGGATCCGGCAATCAGAGTAATGATTTCCGCGGTATCCAGGTCCGTCCGTCCGAGGATCTCCATGACGGCCTCCTCCGCGGTATCCGCCGCGGCGCAGAGGCTCCCGTCCCGGATCGCGGCAAACTGACCGCACCGAACGGTTACGCCTCCGATGGTTGCGTCCCGGACCGCGGGAGACACTTCGCAGGAAATCAGGCCGTCCGCAGCGCGCTGTGCGCTTTCGGCCCGCTCAGCCGGATCCCGGATCATCGGGCTGATGACGGCCAGCGCGCCGTACCCCTGCATGAACGTTTTCGTGCGGAGAACGGTAACAGACAGCTCGGGCGCAAGGTTTGCGGCCTGCTCCGCCGCGAGAAAACTGTTCTTGTGATTGGGAAGAACCAAAATCTGTTTCGACGGAACCGATCGGAACGCTTCCAGAAACTGCTCGGTCGAAGGGCTTTCGGAACGGTCAAAGGGGATGATGGCGTTCGCCCCCATCCGGCGGAAGAGGTCCGCCATCCCGGAACCGTGCGCCACCGCGACCACCGTGTATTCGGGGAGCTGCTCCTGCGGCTCTTTCCTGGACTCGGTGTGCCCGAGAGACATGTTTTCGATCTTGAGAGTCAGGAACTCTCCGTACGCCTGAATCCTGTCGAGAATCTTTCCCGGCGTGAAAGTGTGAACATGAACTTTGATCAGATCGCCGTCCTGGTAAGCGACGACACTCTCCCCGCCAAGTTCTTTCAGGTCGGACAGCACGGTTTCAAGCCGGAAACTGTCCGGATCCACCTTGTTCGTCGTCAGACGGAGCAGAAATTCGGTACAGTACCCGAACTCCAGTTTGCTGTCCCGGCCGAAGCGGGAAATATCCGGGCCGGTTGTTTCGGTCTGACGGGAAGTCTCCAGACGGAACTGCTTCCCCTCCAGCACCTGCGCCATCCCTTCCGCAATATACAGATAACCCGAGGCGCCGGAATCCACGACCCCTGCCTCCTTCAGAACAGGAAGCAGCTCCGGCGTCGCCGAAAGAGAACGGGACCCTTCCCTCAGATGATTTTCAAAAAAAGATTCCAGATCGGAATTCTCCCCGGCATGTTCCGATGCGAATTCCGTGCTTTCCCGGAAGACGGTCAGGATCGTCCCCTCCGTGGGATTCTGCACCGCGTCGTAGGCTTTCCGGACGCCGATCCGGTAAGCTTCCGCGAGGGTTTCCGCAGTAGCTTCGGAACAGTCTTTCAGACCCTCGCTGATTCCCGCGAAAATCTGGGAGAGAATCACTCCCGAATTCCCCCGGGCGCTCAGCAGCGCACCCCGGGCAAACCGGGAAGCGGCATCTGCGAGATTCGCGGTCTCGGGATCGACGGAGGAGAGACCGCCTTCCATCGTCCGCATCATATTGGTCCCCGTGTCACCGTCGGAAACCGGGAAAACATTGAGTGCGTTCAGCTCCTCGATATGGTCGGAAAGGACGGAAGCACCACCCGTCATCATGCGGTAAAACAGCTTCCCGTCCAGCGTGCTCGTGCTCATCGGACTCACCTCCGGATTCCTGAAGGAGCGGGCGTTCGGAGATTCAAACGGAAAACACTCCCCCTGATCAGAATCTACTGCCGGAATTGTACCACCGGTTTCTAAACTGAAACGAAACAAAGCCGGTGCTCTGCTCAGAGAGCGCCGGCTTTCAAGGTACGAAAAGATGCAACGAGGGGGAACTGACATCAATCGAACAGGTCAGAAACTGTCCTCCTCCGCGAGATCCGGAAGCACAACCCGGAAAGAGGTAATCCCCCCTTCGCAGTGAACCGAGACAGCTCCTCCGTGCAGATCCACGATTCGTTTGACGACGGCCAGACCGATTCCGTTCCCCTCCGCTGCGTGGGACTCGTCCGCCTGATAGAATTTATCAAAAATCCGGTCGAGACGGTCCGGAGGAATCGGCTCGCCCTGATTGGCGACCGTGACAAGAGTTTCCCCTTCTCCGCGCACAATCAGGACGGAAACTTCGCCGCCTTCGGGAGAATACTTGATCGCATTGTCCAGCAGATTGATCCAGACCTGTTCGAGGAGAGCCCGGTTTCCCTTCAGATAAACCTCTTCTTCCGGGAGCTGAAGGCTCAGGGCCTTCTTTTCCCACTTCCGCTCGAGCATCAGGACGGAGGTACGGATCTGTTCCGTGAGATTCAGAGACTCAACGTCCGTCAGAATGGACTGATTCTCCACTTTGGAAAGATTCAGGACGTTGGTCGCCATCCGGGAGAGACGGAGCGATTCCTCTTCAATGATGTCGAGACACTCCGCTTTCCGCTCCTCGGTCAGATTCCCGCGTCGCAGGAGCTTCGCAAAGCCGGTTATGGAAACGATGGGCGTCTTGAACTCATGGGAAAAGTTATTGACGAAGTCGGTGCGAAGAAGTTCCGTCCTCTGGAGCTCCTCGGCCATTTTGTTAAAGCTCTCCGTCAGTTCGGCGAGAGGGGGGCGGTTGGCAATCGGTCCGCGAAACTGAAGGCGGACGGAATAGTCGCCGGACGCGAGACGGTTCAGCGCGTTCAGAACCTTGTCGACCGGCTTCAGAGGGTAACGGAGCGTCAGGAACGAAAGCAGTGCGCCGATCAGGAAACTCGCGGAAACGATGAAGAACAGCAGAAGCCACAGGTTGATCTTCGTATCCCCCGGCTTCAGCATCCCATAGCTGATCAGGAAATAGACGGCGACTCCGACGATCAGAGTCGTGATGACCAGAATAACAAGAACGATTCTCGTAAACGGGAGAAGAAGCGACCATCTTCTTGGACGCTCGGATTTCGGCTTTTTCAGCATTTTTTCACCGCCCTGTAACCCAGTCCCCGAACGGACTGAATCTCGAATTCGTTCCAGCCCTCGAAGCGGCGCCGGAGCCTCCCGATATGCACGGTGACGGTCTCCCAGCCCGTATTGGATTCCGCACCCCAGATTTCATCCATGAGCTGGATGCGGGTGAAAATCTTTCCCGGGTAGGAAAGAAGCTTGTAGAGGAGAAGAAATTCCTTCTGGGGAAGCTGAAACTGTTCCTCCCCGCGGGCAACCGTAAAACTGTCGTAACTGAGAACGACGTCCCCGATGACAATCCTGTGCTCGTGCGCAATCTGGGAGCGGCGGAGCAGCGCACGGATCCGAAGCAGGAGTTCCGTTTCATCCACCGGCTTCGTGATGTAGTCGTCCGTTCCGACGAGAAACCCGCGGTGCCGGTCTGCAGGAAGCTGCCGGGCGGAAACCATGAGAATGGGAAGGGATTCATCCGTCGTGCGGAGAACGCGGGTGAATTCATAGCCGTCCATTTTCGGCATCATGACATCCAGCACGACGAGGTCGATATACTCCCGCTCCATCACGGAAAGAGCCTCCTCGCCGTTTTCGGCGGAGGAAACCGTGTAGTGCGCCTCTTCCAGAAGCGCGGAAATATATTTCCTCGTATTCTTGTCGTCCTCTACGACCAAAATATGAAACAAGAGAAGACACCTCCCTTGGGGAACAGACGAGAGTGGAAACCAATACTAAGACTAAGAATACCGAAAAAGGGGGGATTTGTCAAGACTTCCCTGAAAAACAATCTGGAGGAAAGGCCGATCCAGCAACGGGAACGGAGCGGAGTCAGCAGGTGCGGAGAACAGAAAGCAGCAAAGAAACGAGGTCGGACAGAGCATGGAAGATCTATTTATTAAGATGCCTATATAAAAGAATCTTATGATATCGGTATCCGTAGATTAGAAAGGCAGTTTAGGAATGCAATGATGTGTATTATATTACAAGTTTTATCAGTAGATAAGCTGATTTCTTTTTATTTCAGCAATCGAAGCTGTATTTGATTATAAAGGCTCCTTATTATAAGATTCCAATCGTTATCGGCGAGGACAAAGTTTTCGCGTCCCTTCCCCCTGTTTCGACGAATTCAAGCTGTTTCAACGGTTCGAAACTGTTTGTTGCGGTTCCCTTTTCCTCCTTTTTCGCTTTCGCGGACGAAATACGGACAAAACCGGGACGGAAACGGCATGCTTTTCTCCGTGCCGACTGGTACAATAGATTCCGCCGAAAAACAGTTCCGGCCCATTTTGCCGGGGAAAGGGGTTTTCCGTCATGTCTCTGCCCGATTTCTTCCTTCTGCTGACCGATCTGCTTCTCTCCGGTTTTCTCCTTTATCTGTCCATCCTGGATTTCCGAAAGCACAGAATCCGGGATCTCCACCTTTTTGCCATTCTTCTTCCGCTCTCCCTTCTCCGTGTCACGGCAGGAGCCGTTCATGCCGCGCTTTCCTCTTTTCCGGTTCTTCCCTTCCTTTGCGATCATTTTCTAGGAGCTGCCGCCGCTTTCGGAATCTTCTACGGATCCGCATGGGTGCTTTACCGTGCCGAAGAGCGAAAAAGCGGGAAGCCCGGAAAGCCCGGAATCGGGGGCGGCGACATCAAACTCATTTCCATCCTGGGCATGGCCGGAGGCGTAACCGGTCTGATTACCACCGTGCTCGCCGGTTTCCTTCTGGGAATTCCTGTCTCCTTCTTCAACCGTCTCCGCGGAAGACGGTATACGGCCCTGGCCGGTTTCTTTTCCTTCGGTTTTCTGTTTTATCTTCTTCTCTCGGATTGTCTCCTCCGTTGAAATACCGTCTTCCGGGCCGCTTCACTCTACAGTACCCGGATGCCGCACGAACTGACAGCCTCCGCGCGGCGTGCGGCGGGCAACGTTTCTGCCGGTGGCCAAGACAGGAACGGCAAATGTCGGAAAACAGACAAAACAGAAAGGAAAACAAACAAAATGAAAACTTTCGCAACAATCCTGAACAACGAACGGGGAGAAGGAGCGTTTCTCGACGTGGTCATCATCGCCGTCGTCGTAATCGTCCTCGGATGCATGCTCCTGGCGCTGATGAAACAACTCTACTCTTCCACCGTCTTCCCGAAGCTGAAAGAATACATCGAATCGCTCTTTACAGTCGGGAACGGATACGTATCCAACCTCCCGGGGGCCTCGATCGGATAATTCAGGCAGTTTCTCCCCGCCGATCAGGATCGGCTGCGGAGGAGTATCGGTCTGACCGCCTCCGCAGCCCCTCCGGGCTGTTCAAAAGAAATGGAAAGGAATAATTTGATGAAACTGCCGAAAAGGCTTCTGATCGCGCTGGTCTGCTTCGGACTTGCTGCGGTTCTCTTCTTCGTCGGGATCCCCATTCTGCGAAGCGGAACGGCTAAAACGGTCACCGCAGTCCGTGCCGCCGTCCCGATCGCAAAAGGGGAAAGAATCGAAGAGGCGCAGATCCGTTTTGAGGAGATCGGCGCTTACGGACTGCAGGACGGGGTTTTGACCGATCCCGGAAGG
>JAGAFM010000029.1 GCA_017612655.1 Clostridia bacterium
CGAAAAACTTATGGCGGAGTTCCCGGCAAATGACAAGCTGGAATGGAATCGTGATACCGACAACTTTGACGTCCTCCGGAGAAGCGATATACTTGTTTCCGATTTCTCGGGCGTCATCTTCGATTTCACTCTCGTTTACGACAAACCCGTTATCTACACGGATCCCGACATTGATCTTTCCCCCTACGACGCCTGGTGGCTGAAGAAGCCGCTATGGACCGTCTCCGCACTTCCCAGAATCGGAGTCAGACTGACGGAGGAAAATCTCCCGAACCTGAAAGATCTGATCGACGGCTGCCTCTCCGATCCCGGATTCGCCCGAGGCAGACAGGAAGTCCGGGAGGAGACCTGGTGCCATCCTTCGGAAGGAGCCGCGAGGACCGCCGATTATCTTTGCCGGAAACTCGATGAGCTTTCGAAGGCCGAGGAGGAAAAGCAATGACATTCTGGTCCGTACTCAGTTCGTTTTTCATCGGTCCGCTGAAGCTCCTCTTCGAGGTGATTTTTCAGGCGGCCAACTGGCTGGTGAGCAGTCCCGGCGTCGCCATCATCTTCCTGAGCCTCTGCATGAACCTGCTGGTTCTTCCTCTCTACCGTCGCGCGGACGCCATGCAGGAACAGGCAAGAGACCGGGAAAACGAGCTTCGTCCCGGGATTTCGCACATCAAGAAGACGTTCTCGGGCAACGAGCGCTTCATGATGCTGCAGGCCTACTACCGCCAGAACAACTACTCTCCGACGAATGCGCTGCGCGGTTCCGCCTCTCTGATCCTGGAGATTCCGTTTTTCATGGCGGCCTATCAGTTTCTCTCGTCGCTACCCATCCTCCAGGGCGTTTCCTTCGGACCGATCCCGGATCTGGGAAAACCAGACGGGATGCTGTACGTCTTCGGACTCCATCTGAATCTTCTCCCGATCCTGATGACCGTGATCAATGTCGTATCGGCTGCGATCTATCTGAAGGGGTTCCCCCTGAAGACCAAGATTCAGCTGTACGCCATGGCAGCCTTCTTCCTGTTCTTCCTGTACACCTCTCCCTCCGGACTGGTTTTCTACTGGACGCTGAACAACGTCTTCTCTCTGGTCAAGAACATCTTTTACAAGCTGAAGAATCCGAAGCGCGTCCTTGCAATTCTGCTGGCTCTCTGCGGCGTCGGACTGATCGTCCTCTTCTTCGCGACTTCGGGTTCCGAGATCGAGCTGATCAAGCGTCAGATCGCGCTGCTCGCGGGAATTCTGTTCTTCATCCCCGCTGTCCTGCTCCTGTTTCTACCCAAGAAAGATTCTGCCGCAAAGCCCGGGAAAACCTATGCGCCGAACCGGGCAAGATTTCTCCTGCCCGCGGCCTTCCTGACGGTTTTCATCGGCCTGCTGATTCCCACCACGTTTCTGGCGGCGTCCCCGCAGGAATACGTTGACGTCACCTATTTCTTCCATCCGCTCTGGTACGCGCTGAACGCACTCTGTCTGGCGGGAGGCACCTTCCTTCTCTGGTTCGGCGTTTTCTACTGGCTCGCCTCCCCAAAGGGCAAGGTGATTTTCGAACACGTGATGTGGGCTTTTTCCGCCTGCGCCGTGATTGATTTCATGTTTTTCGGAACGGATCAGGGCATCCTGTCTTCCACGCTTCAGTACGAAACGGGCCTTTCGTTCAGCATCTTTTCCATTCTGATCAACCTCGGCCTAGTCGCTTTCGTCGCCTTTGATATCTACCTGGTTCTGAAACGCTGGCCGAAGATCGCCCAGGGGGTTCTCTGCGCAGCTCTTGCCGCTCTTCTGGTCATGTCCGGGCTGAATATCCATACCACGGCCGCTTCCGTGAACGAGATTCGGTTGAACGATTCCGACTATTTCCCCAACTTTACGCTCAGCAAGGGCGGAAAGAACGTGATCGTGGTCTTTTTGGACCGCGCGCTCGGAGAGGATCTTCCTTATCTGATGCAGGAAAAGCCCGAACTGGCCGATCTGTTCGACGGGTTTACGTACTATTCCAACTGCATTTCCTTCGGCGGACACACGAACTACGGCGCTCCGCCTCTGATGGGAGGCTACGAGTATACTCCCGTCGAGATGAACAAACGCGATACGGAGACCCTCGTGGACAAGCACAACGAAGCCCTGAAAGTTATGCCCTACCTGTTTTCGGACGCAGGGTATCAGGTTACGATGTGCGACGTTCCCTATGCGAACTACAAGTGGATCCCGGATCTTTCGATTTACGACGAACGCCCGGAAATCCGGAAATATATCACCAAGGGCTTTTTCGGCAGCCCGGAGATGAAGCAGCGGACCGTGGAGAGCGATCTCCGGAACTTCTTCTGCTTCAGCCTGATGAAGTCGCTTCCGCTGTTTGTCCAGTACACTCTTTACGACTCCGGAGATTACCACATGATCGTTCTGCCGGACGCCGCGACCACGCAGGAACGGGACGGAACCTCCAAATCGGTCGGACTTCACGCCGCCTTCATGGAATCGTACGACGCCCTGATCAACCTGAAAACCATGACCCGGATCTCGGACGGGGAAGAGAACACTTACCTGTTCTACTATAACGACACCCCTCATGAGCCGATGCTTCTCCAGGAGCCGGATTACGTTCCTGCGGCTGTCGTCGACAACACCGAGTACGACGAAGCCCATTCGGATCGGTTCACGCTTGCGGACGGGAGTCACATCCGGGTGGAATCCGACAAGGCAGTGATTCATTATCAGTCCAACATGGCCACGCTTCTCCGGATCGGCGACTGGCTGACGTATCTGAAAGAATCCGGCGTCTACGACAACACCAGGATCATTCTGTGCTCGGATCACGGGTATTATCTGTACCAGTCCCGCCAGCTCCTGTTCTCGGATCACAAGCTGGACTACGGCCAGTATTTCGACGCGGCGAACTTCTTCCCGCTCCTGATGGTCAAGGATTTTGACGCGCATGGCTTTACCACGGACGATTCCTTTATGACCAATGCGGATGTGCCTTCACTCGCGTTCGAGGGGATCATCGAAAACCCGGTCAACCCGTTTACCGGAAAGGCCATCAATATGGACGAGAAGTACGCCCATGACCAGTTCATCGTGACCGAGCATAAGAACTGGAGCACGACGACCAACAACGGAACCTGTTTCAACCCCTCGACCTGGGCTGCCGTTTCCGGCGATCTCTGGGACCGCTCCGACTGGCAGTTTATCGACGAGAAGATCATCCTCAAGGAACACGAAATGCCCCGGTAATCTTTGTTTCCAGAATCGTTGGCTTTTCGGAATCCGGTTTACTTGATCCGGAATCCGATAGATATCCCCGACAAAACAAGCAGAGGTGATGAATTGATGAGAGAGATCCTGTTCAGCGATCTGCCTAGAATCGTGCAGCTGGCGAGAAAAGTGCTCGCAGCGGATTCCTTCGCCGGAATCGAACGGCTA
Organism: Clostridia bacterium; assembly: GCA_017612655.1. Lineage (GTDB taxonomy): Bacteria > Bacillota > Clostridia > Oscillospirales > CAG-272 > RGIG3925. Next base: position 3,418 of record JAGAFM010000029.1, read on the forward strand.
GGCGGACTGACCAACCACACATATCATGTCAGCCTTCCGGACGGACGGGACTATGTGATTCGGATTCCCGGGGAGGGGACGGAGGAGATGATCGTCCGTTCCGATGAAAAGAAGAGCACGGCTCTTGCCTGCCGGCTCGGCGTCGACGCGAAAATGCTGTATTTCGGAGAGGATGGCTCCAAGGTGACGGAGTACATTCCGAATCCCGTCACGATGTCGGCGGAACTGCTTCACGACCGGGTCCGGGTCGGAAAGATGGCGGAACTATTCCGTACCATTCATACCTGCGCCGAAGATACCGGCGTCCCCTTCGACGTGTTTGATATGGCCGCCAACTATGAGAGAATCATCCGCGATCAGAAGATCGCCCTCTATCCCGATTATCCTTCCGTGAAGGACGCCGTGATCCGGATCAAGAAGACGGTGGACGCCGCCTGCGAGATCTCCCTGGTCCCCTGTCACAATGATCCGCTCTGCGAAAACTGGGTGGAGAGCGACGGGCGGATGTATCTCATCGATTGGGAATACGCCGGCATGAACGACGGAATGTGGGATCTGGGCGACGTTTCCATCGAGGCTGGCTTCGACGGGGAATGGGACAATCTCCTGCTCTCCGCCTATCTCGGCTCCGAACCGTCTCTGGACGAGAGACGCCATTTTCTGGCCAGCAAAATCTACGTGGATTTTCTCTGGACTCTTTGGGCTTTGACGCGCGTTCCCTATGACAGGGACGCGATGCAGGCCTGGGCGGACGAACGGTACGCCCGGCTGAAAGAGAATATTCGCCAGTTCGATGCGCTCTGAGGAGGATTTGTCATGCTTTCTGGAATACTTGCGGGTGTAACCTGGGCTCTTGAGACGGTGATCATCGGAATCGCGCTCGCCATGAGTCCCCTCGTCGACAACGTCGGACAGGCTGTTTTCCTCGCACCGTTTGTCAGCACGTTCCTGCACGATGCCTTTTCCGCCGTGTTCTCCTGGCTTTACAACGGCGTACGGGGCAATCTCGGAAACGTCTTCCGCGCTCTCTTCCGGACGAAAAGCGGAAAATGGGTGGTCTTTGCCGCCATTATCGGCGGGCCGATCGGGATGACCGGCTATGTCATGGCCGTGACCTACATGGGCGCGTCCATCGCCGCGATCGCCAGCGCAATCTTCCCGGCGGTCGGAAGCATTCTCGCCTACCTTTTCCTCAAGGAGAAGATGAAGTGGTACCAGTGGATTTTCCTCGCGCTGACGCTTCTTGGCGTATACGGACTGTCCTACGATCCCACTCTGAACATCACCAATTTCTGGCTCGGAATCCTCGGCGCGATTCTCTGTTCGTTCGGATGGGGAATCGAAG
>JAGAFM010000030.1 GCA_017612655.1 Clostridia bacterium
AGAAACGGTGATCGATCACGCCGGAATAGTGGAGATAGAGCGCGACTCCCTCTTCTTTCGTAACTTTCCGCCAGAGGGCCAGGGTATCGAACGCGAATTCCGGCATCGCGTTCTCAAGTTCCGTGGGATAAGACGCCCAGCCGGGATGTCCCTTGCAGTCGATCTGGATGAAATCCGGACGGATCAGTCGGCAGATTTCCCGGATATCTTCCTCCCGCAAAGTAGCTCCGACGACGAGTCCCGGCGCAGGGCTGGCGTGAAAGTCAAAGTGCAGGCCGAACGCGCTTTCCGATCTTCTCTTCATGGAAAATCCTCCCTGTTTGCAGCGATATGGTTCCTGCGGCTATTATACCATATTCGAAAAGAAGGCACAAGCTTTTTTGCAGAATCCACAAAACAGGATTGAAAATTTCTTCCGGTTATGGTATGATGAACAGGGAACTCCCGATTCGGAAAGGAGCGCACAGATGCACATCACGGACAGAATGGCGGAAAAACGCTGGGGCGTGTTCACCCATTATCTGGAGGGGATCCAGAACAATCCGTCGAGTTCTCTCAATCAGGGAGCGGGGAGGACTTCGTGGAACGAATGCGTGAACGCGTTCGACGTTCACAAGCTGGCGGATTCCCTCTGCCGCTGCGGAGCGGGATACTAGTTCATCACCGTCATGCAGGGGAACGAGACCATGATCGCTCCGAACCGGACGTTCGATAGCATTGCCGGAACGAAACCCGGCGAGGCCTGCGCCGTCCGGGATCTTGTCGAGGAACTGTACGATGCGCTTTCCCCGCTCGGGATCGACCTCTATCTCTACTATACCGGAGACGGTCCGTACAAGCATCCGGAAATCGGACGAAAATTCGGGTTTACGGAGCCCCGTTCCGACGGCGTGACGCCCGGATTTGTCCGGAACTGGGCGTCGGTACTGGAAGAATACGCGGTCCGTTATGGAGAAAAAGTGAACGGGTGGTGGATCGACGGATGTTACCGGGACTATTTCAAATACACCGACGAACTGCTCGAACCGTATGAACTGGCCTGCAAAAAAGGGAATCCCGAAGCGCTTGTCGCCATGAACAACGGCGTCTTCCCGGACTACCGGAAGAATTACAGGGACGAAGACTTCGTGTGCGGAGAGTTCAACGATCTGACCGTGATCCCGCCTTCCCGCTTCATCGACGGCGCGCAGGCCCATATGCTCGCTCCGCTCGGAGAAACCTGGGCAAGAACGGGCAGCAGATACAGCGGGCGGTATCTCGACAATTTCACCGCGTGCGTCAACGAAATGGGGGGCGTCGTCACCTTTGACTGCGCTTTGAACCGGGACGGCTCGATCGATCCGGAGCAGATCGCCGCGCTGTCCGAAATCGGGAGGATCTGAGAAAACAGGATTGCCCGATCCTTTCCGACCGGCGGGGTTATGCCGGGAACCATATGAGAAAGGAGTTTTTCATGGCTGAAATCATCAAAGTCTTCCGGGACGATGTCCCGGCCATGAAGTTCATAGGAAAGGTATATCCGGACTTCGGACCCTGGTGGGGGGACTGGTTCGAAAACGGCTGGTTCGACGAGATCGAAATAGCGATGGGCGGACCGGATGCGATTCTGAAAATCTGGGAGAACGGCGGCGGATACGTCGGCCTGGAACGCAGGGAGGGCGGTAAGCTCGCCGAATACCGGATCGGCATGTTCACGCCGGAGAACACCCGGGCTCCGGAGGGATTTGAGGCGCTTGACTTCCCGGCTGGGACGTTTGGCACATGCTGGATCTACGGCCCGGAGGACGAAGTGCACGGAGCGATTCCTTCCTGTGCCGCCGCCGTTTCGGAGGCGGGCATGCGTTTCCGCACCGACGCGGACGGATTTGTCGTCTCCTTTGAAAACGGGCTCTGTCCGCGGTTCACGACACCGGACGACAAGGGCTGCGTGATTCTGGACTATTGTTTTTACGTTCTGTAACTCTGATTCTGTCATTCTGATACGGAGGAAAAGATATGGAAAAATTCCCCATCGGTTTCTGGAACTATGCGCCGACCGGACAGTACGGTCCGGAAGCGGTGCAGGATTGGGCAGAGCTCGGCATGACGCTGACGTTCAGCCCGCAGTACGGCCCCGGATCGGACAAAGAACTCTTCCGCTCCATTCTGGACGCCGCGGCGGAAAAGGACATCCGGCTCATTCTCAACGATTCCCACGCAAGGTGGAACGGAGCGTCGGACGACCCCGCCGGATATGAGAAACGTTTCCGCGAAGCGTACGAGGAATTCGGCTGCCATCCTGCCACATTCGGCTATCACGTCGGGGACGAGCCCTGGGACGACAAAGCCTTCGCAGACGCCGCAGCAGCGCACAGGATCCAGCTGAAGGTCGCGCCTCATCTCACGCCGCACCTGAATTTCCTGCCGTACTGGCAGGGGCAGGAAGAATCGATCCTCAAAGCCCCGACGTTTGCGGACTGGGCGAAGCGCATGGTTTCGGATGCGGACCTCAGGATCCTGTGCTACGACTGCTATACG
>JAGAFM010000031.1 GCA_017612655.1 Clostridia bacterium
ATGCTGAAGCAGCTGATCTTCACGATCGGCGAAAAGATGACGATCCGGCGCTTCGACCTCATCGAGGGCGATCTCGTTTCCTACATTCACGGGAAGGGACAGATCGGCGTCATCGTCAAGTTCGATTCCGACGAGGCTGCCAAGAGCAATCCCGGATATGCCGAGATGAAGAAGAATATCGCACTTCATATCGCCGCTGTCACCGCGGTTCCCTATCTTTCTAAGGCGGATGTCCCCGCTTCCGTCATCGACGAGGAGCGCTCCGTGCTGCTGGCTCAGCTCGCGAACGATCCCGCCAACGCAAAGAAGCCGGAAGCCGTCCTCAAGAAGATCGTGGAAGGCCGTCTCGGCAAATTCTACCAGGAAAACTGCCTCCTCGAGCAGGAGTACGTCAAGGCGGAGAACAAGGAATCCGTCGCGGATTATCTGGCTGCCTGCGCCAAGGCGTTCGGCGGCGCCGTCAAGATCGATTCCTTCTTCCGGTATGAAAAGGGAGAGGGTCTGCAGAAGAGAGAAGACGATTTCGCTGCAGAGATCGAAAAGATGGTCAAGGGCTGATTTGACGCAAAGAGAAATGAGGTTCCCGTGCTCGTTTTGCATGGGAACCTTTTTTTCAGAAACTGTTCACCGGGCATTCATCCCTGCGCAAAAGATCTGTAGTAGGATAGAGTTGAAAAAGGGGGACGGCAGTGAAGCAGGACTGTTCCGTGGAATCGTATCTTCGCTCTCCCGCGGACCGGCGGTTCCGGATCCGGATCGTCCGTGAAACGGACTCGACCAGCGGGGAACTCAAACGGGAAGCCGGAAACGGTGCGCCGGACGGGCTCGTTCTGATCGCGGACCGGCAGAGCAGGGGGGTCGGAAGACTGGAGCGCCCGTTCTTTTCTCCGGAGGGGAGCGGCCTCTACCTGAGCCTGCTCCTTCGAACCCCGATGCCCGCACAGGTTCTGCCCTCCGTCACCGTCTCCGCAGCGGTCGCTGCCGCGGAAGCAGCGGAGGCCGTCGCCGGAGAGTTTGGGGAAAAACTCCGGATCGGGATCAAATGGGTGAACGATCTCTGGCTCGACGGACGCAAGATCTGCGGCATTCTCGCCGAATCCCGTCTCGGGCAGGACGGATCGGCCGACTGGACCGTTCTGGGAATCGGGATGAATCTCTTCCCCCCGGCAGGAGGCTTTCCGGATTGGATCCGGGATACCGCGGGCTCTCTGTTTCCCGCGGAGATTCCCGGCATACGAAACCGGATCGCCGGAGAGCTTCTCAACCGTCTCGGGAACTATCTGGAAAAACTCCCCGAAACCTGTCCGATGTCTTCGTACCGCAGCCGTTCGATCCTGGACGGAAAACGGATCCGGGTGGCACCCGTCAGCCGGGAAGGGGAAACGATTCCCGCTCTCGCTCTCGGAATCGGGCCCGACGGCGGGCTCGCCGTCCGTTTCGAAGACGGTTCGGAGACGGTTCTCCATGCGGGGGAAGTTACCCGGATCATTCGCGAACAAGAAAACGAGGAGGAAAACCGATGAATCTGTCAGTGGTGAATAAAGTACTCGATACTGCGGGAAAACTGATGGACGTCCGCCATTCCACAGAGTCCTATCTTCCGATCGTGAAAGGCAAGCCCGCCTTTTCGGAAGAATGCTGCTCCAACCCCTATTTTCTCCGGGTTCGGCCCGAGACGGAAGGGGTCAGCTCCGCGCGGATCGCCGAACTGCTGCTCAGAATGGAAGCGGAGCCGACGCTCCACATGCACGGACTCACCATCCTCCGGAACGGAAAAATCCTCTGCGAAGCCGACTTCGGCGCGCAGGACAAACGAGTCTGGAAATACACTTTTTCCGCGTGCAAGAGCATAACGGCGCTCGCCATCGGCGTTCTGGTCGGGAAAGGACTCCTCTCCCTGGACGAAAAGATCGGGGATTTGTTTCAGGACCGGCTGAATCTGGTTACCAGGCCTCGCTTCCAGGGAATTACGGTGCGGGATCTCCTGACGATGCAGTCCGGCCTCGTTTTCAACGAAGTGGAGGCCATGTCGGATCCGGACTGGCTGAAGGACGCCCTGAATTCCGCCGTATCTGGCGACAGTCTGTTTGACCCGAAGCCTAAAAAACCCTTCCAGTACAACAGCATGAATACCTTCCTCCTGTCCGCGATCGTCACGGAGAAAACCGGAAAGCGTCTGGCGGCATTCGCGGAGGAGGAACTCTTCACGCCTCTCCATATCACCGGTTATTTCTGGGAACAGAGTCCGGACGGATATACGGTTGGCGGATGGGGACTCTATCTCTCCCGCGAAGACATGGCGAAATTCGGCGTGCTTCTTCTTCAGGACGGGATGTGGGAAGGAAAGCAGCTGGTTCCTTCCGACTATCTGAAAGACGCCATGAGCGTTTTCGCCAAGACTCCGTCAGAGTGTTCCGATCAGCCGGTTCACTATGATTACGGATACCAGATGTGGGTCAGCGAGACCCCGCACGCCGTCCTGTTCAACGGAATGCTGGGGCAGAACACGCTGATCTTCCCGGAAAAAAAGATCGTCATCACCTCAAACGCAGGCAATGACGAGATGTTTCAGCAGACTGTTTATCACACGATTCTCCACGAGTTTGTCGCCGGAATCGGCGACAGCGAACCCCTTCCGGGCTCGCCTGACGACGACGAGAGGCTGGAGCGAGCGCTGCTTTCAATCCGCGAACACGGAAAAGAAGAGGAAGAGCAGCTCAGCGCGAAATACCCGCAAAGAATGCCGGCCGTCCGCCAGAAAGAACCCGGCAGGTCCGCGTTCCTTTCCTGGCTGAAGCGGATCTTTTCCGGAACCCCGGTGGAAAAGGCGGAGGAGAAGGGAAGCGGCGGCGAAAAACCTTCCCTCCCGAAGGAATGCCGCGATTTCGCAGGGAATTCCTACCTCGTCCGGGCCGATTCCCCGACCGCGGCGGTCGGGCTCCTTCCGGTTGTGATGCAGGTGATGCAGCGCAACTACACAAAAGGCATCACGAAGCTCTCTTTCGGCTACCGGAGAGTCGACGGGGAAACCTGTTTCGTCATGACTTATACCGAGCGGGGCGACCGTCATGTCGTGCCGATCGGATTCGGAATCAGCAAGCAGACCACGCTGACGTTCAACGGAGAGCCGTTTCTCTGTGCGGCCGGGGGCGCTTTTGCTTCCGATGAAGACGGAAGGCCGGTTCTGAAGATTACGCTCGAGTTCCTGGAAACGCCGTCCACCCGGAAACTGAAGCTGTTCCGGAACCTGGACGGTTCGGTCACCCTGCGGCAGGAAGAGCAGCCGGGCGGCGCGTATGTCAGTCAGACGGTTCTCAACATGAAAAAGACGCTTTCGCAGCAGCCTGTGATCGGACCCGCCCTGGCGAAAATCGACGATGACCTGGTCGACTACTTCGTCCAGCGTCTGTTCTCTCCCGAAATGACGCTCCGGCCCAGAAGAGACCACATGAGAAAAAAGGCGCAGGAAAGCAGACGGCAGGAACCGGAGCAGGAAGAGACGCTTACGGAAGCTCCCGAAGAAAGGACATAACCGCCTCCCGGGCCATCAGGATGCCGGCTGAGGAAGGAACAAACGCGGTGCTTCCCGGAGTGGAGGGCGCGACCCCTTCCTCCGTTTCCGTCCGCGGAGACAGCGGAGGCTCGTCCGACCAGATTACCCGGTATCCGGAAATGCCTCTTTTACGGACCTCTCTCCGCAGGACGCGGGCAAGCGGACAGACGGACGTCGTTTCGATATCCCCGACCCTCAGCCTGGTCGGATCGGTCTTGTTGCCGGTTCCCATCGAAGCAAGAATCGGAACGTCTGCCTTCCGGCAGCATTCCAGAAGCAGGAGCTTGGCGGAAACCGTGTCGACGCAGTCCAGAACATAGTCGTATTCGGAGAAAGGGAACCGAGCAGCGTTATCCGGGCCGAAAAACACCGGACACGCGGTCAGGGACAGTGCGGGATTGATATCCAGGAGACGCTTCCCGAGGACCTCGGTTTTCAGCTGCCCCTGGGTGGAGGAAAGAGCGACGATCTGACGGTTTCGGTTGGATTCGGAAACGGTGTCATGATCCACGATGGTCAGCGCTCCGACTCCGGAACGAACCAGTGCCTCCGCGGCGTGACCGCCGACCCCTCCGAGCCCGAAAACCGCAACGTGCTTTTCGGAAAGCACCCGCATCGCCGCCTCTCCGAAGAGCATCTGCTCCCTCGCAAAAATCCCGTTTTCCAATGAAATGACCCTCCTCCGAACCGGTTTTTCTGTTCGGATTATACCGCATCCTGACCGGAAAAGCAAGGGATAAACCGGAAAACAGCAACCTCTCCTGGAAGGGAACCGCACACACAGAATCGAGGACAGTAGCCATGATGATCACGACCAAAGGAAAATACGCTCTGCAGACGCTTCTGGACATCGCGGAGCATACCGCGGACGACCGGCAGAAAGTCATTTCTCTGAAAGCGATCGCAGAAAGACAGAATTTCTCTCTCAAGTATCTGGAGTCCATCGTTGCGATGCTGAACCGCGGAGGGCTGGTTCAGAGCATCCGCGGGAAGGAAGGCGGATACCGTCTGGCCAGAGATCCCGGAGAAATCACCGTTCTGGAAGTCATGAGAGCAACCGAGGGCTCGCTCTCTCCCGTCTCCTGTCTGGACAACTGCCCCCAGGAGGGATGCTGCAGTCAGGAGGGATGCCGTACGCGTCCGATGTGGGAAAAACTCGACTCCATGATCGATGCCTATCTCTCCAGAATTTCTCTTTCGGCATTGCTCGAAGGCCGGATCGACTGATGCCGCTCCTTAATTCCTATTAAAAAAATAGGAATTTATCTTGACAGTCCGAATCCGGCGTGTTATAATGCCTCGGACACAGAATCCGGGGATCATGATTCTCTGGCTGAACGGAAAGGGAAGGAACACAAAACATGCTCGTTTACGCAGATAACGCGGCAACCACACAGATGAGCCGGAAGGCGCTGGACGTCCTCTTCGAGACTTCGGAAACCGTATGGGGAAACCCGTCCAGTCTGCACTCGGTCGGACAGAAGGCAAAGGAAATTCTGGAGGATGCCCGCCTGAGGATCGCGAAGGCAATCGGTGCGGAGCCGAAGGAGATTTACTTTACTTCCGGCGGAAGCGAGGCGGACAACCAGGCTCTGATTTCCGCTGCCACCTTCGGAGCGCGGAAAGGGAAGAAGCATATTATCTCCACCCGTTTTGAACATCATGCCGTTCTGCACACGCTGCAGAAACTGGAGAAGCAGGGCTTCGAAGTGGAATACCTCGATGTCCACCGGAACGGGCTCGTAACCGCGGATCAGGTTCGGGAAGCCATCCGTCCGGATACCGCGCTGGTTTCCGTCATGTACGCGAACAACGAGATCGGAACGGTGCAGCCGATCCGGGAGATCGGGGCCGTCTGCCGTGCCGCAAAAGTTCCGTTCCATTCCGATGCCGTACAGGCAATCGGACATATTCCGGTCGACGTCGTCCGGGACAACATCGATCTGCTCGCTCTGTCCGCTCACAAATTTCACGGCCCGAAAGGGATCGGCGTTCTCTATGCCCGGAAGGGAACCCTTCTGGTGAATGTCATCGAGGGCGGCGCTCAGGAGCGCGGAAAACGGGCCGGAACGGAGAACATCCCCGCGATCGCTTCCATGGCGGCCGCGCTGGAGGAATCTCTTCAAAATCTGGAAGCGAACCGCGACCGGATCATCCCGATGAGAGACCGCCTGATCGAAGGCCTTTCGAAGATTCCGCATTCCTGCCTGAACGGCGACCGGTCGAGCCGGGTTCCCGGGACGGTGAACTTCTGCTTCGAAGGCATCGAAGGGGAGTCCCTTTTGCTGCTGCTCGATGCGCAGGGCATCGAGGCGTCCTCCGGCTCCGCCTGTACTTCCGGATCGCTCGATCCCAGTCACGTCCTGCTGGCCCTCGGGCTTCCGCACGACGTGGCGCACGGATCCCTGCGTCTGTCCATCGGCGAATACAACACGCCGGAAGAAATCGATCACATCCTCACCGTGGTTCCGCAGGTTGTGGAATATCTCCGCAACATGTCTCCCGTCTGGGAAGATCTGGAAAACGGGAAGAGACCCCATATCCTCTGAGCGAAAAAGGAAGGAGAATCAGAAATGGCATTATACAGCGAAAAAGTCATGGATCATTTTCAGCACCCCCGCAACGTCGGAAAGATGGACGACGCGGACGGAATCGGTGAAGTCGGAAACGCGAAATGCGGCGACATCATGAAGATGTATCTGAAGATCCGGGACGGAATCATCACGGACGTGAAATTCAACACGTTCGGATGCGGCAGCGCCATCGCCACTTCCTCGATCGCGACGGAGATGATCAAGGGAAAGCCGGTCAGCGAGGCCCTGCAGCTGACCAACCGGGCGGTGGTGGAGGCGCTGGACGGACTTCCCGCCCACAAAATCCACTGCTCCGTGCTCGCGGAAGAAGCCGTGAAGGCGGCGGTCAAGGACTATTACGACAAGAACGGCATTGCCTATGACAAGGAACAGTTCCGCCAGGTGGACTGCGAATCGTGTCATGTTCACGGTGCCGAATCCTAACAGAACGGGGAAAGAACAATGGCTGAGTTTTTAACGGAACGGGACAAACGGACCCACTACTGCGGAACGCTGTCCGAGAAGGAAATCGGAGAGACGGTCTGTGTCATGGGATGGGCGCAGAGACAGCGCGACCTGGGCAGCCTGATCTTCATCGACCTTCGCGACCGGACGGGAATCGTTCAGCTGGCGTTCGGAGAAACGACGGAACGGGATATCTTCGATCTTGCCTTCTCCGTTCGCGCGGAATTCGTTCTCTGCGCGCACGGCGTTGTCCGTCCCCGCGCGGAAGGCGCGAAAAATCCGAATCTTCCGACGGGCGGAATCGAAATCGAAGTCACCGGGCTGAAGGTGCTTTCCCGCGCCCAGACCCCGCCTTTCGCCATTACGGAAGGCAGCGATGTCAAGGCGGAACTCCGCCTGAAGCACCGCTATCTGGACCTGCGCAGACCGGATCTTGCGGGGAATATCATCGCGCGTTCCGAAATCGTCAAGATCGCCAGGGACTACTATGCGGAAAACGGCTTTCTGGATATTGAGACGCCGTGTCTCATCAAGCCGTCTCCGGAAGGCGCCCGGGACTATCTGGTACCCTCCAGAGTCCATCCGGGAAAGTTCTACGCGCTTCCGCAGTCTCCCCAGCTGTACAAGCAGCTGCTGATGTGCGCGGGATTCGACCGCTATTTTCAGATTGCGCGCTGTTTCCGCGACGAAGACCTCCGTGCGGACAGGCAGCCCGAATTTACCCAGCTCGACACGGAAATGTCCTTTGCGACGGCTGACGACGTCATGGCCGTGCACGAGGGCTTCCTGAACGAACTGTTCCGCCGTTTCTTCCACCGGGAAATCGGGTATGTGTTCCCGAAGATGACCTGGAAGGAAGCGATGGAGCGCTACGGCTCTGACAAGCCGGACGTCCGGTTCGGCTTCGAACTGAAAAACCTTTCGGATCTGCTTGCCGGAACCGAGTTCAAGGTCTTCCGCGGCGCGATTGACGCGGGCGGCTCCGTGCGCGCCATTAACGTCAAGGGCGGCGCCTCGTTCCCGAGAAAAGAGATCGACGGATTCGTGGAATTCGTCAAATCCTACCGGGCAAAGGGACTCGCATGGCTGAAATGGAACGAGGGAGGGGAAATTTCTTCCTCCTACGCCAAGTTCCTGACGGAAGAGGAAAACGCCGCGATCCGGGAACGGATGGAAGCACAGCCGGGCGACCTGATTCTGGTCGTTGCGGACGCTTCCGATTCCGTTGTTTTCGATTCGCTCGGCGCGCTCCGCCGTCACTGTGCAAGAAAGCTCGGCCTTCTCGACCCGAACGACTTCCGTTTCCTCTGGGTCACGGAATTCCCGCTTCTGGAATGGGATGAGGAGGAGCAGCGCTTCAAGGCGATGCACCATCCCTTTACCTCGCCGATGGACGAGGACCTTCCGTATCTCGACACCGACCCCGGACGCGTCCGCGCCAAGGCGTACGATATCGTCCTGAACGGTACCGAACTGGGCGGCGGATCCGTCCGGATTCACGACAGTGAAATCCAGTCCCATATGTTCGATATCATCGGGGTTTCGAAGGAAGACGCCCAGGAGAAATTCGGATACCTGCTGGAAGCGTTCCAGTACGGAGTGCCCCCGCACGCGGGTCTCGCATTCGGTCTGGACCGTCTGGTGTGCCTGCTTCTCGGACAGGAGGATATCCGGGACGTGATCGCGTTCCCGAA
>JAGAFM010000032.1 GCA_017612655.1 Clostridia bacterium
CTTCTGCCGATTGTTCCCGCGGCAGAAGGCGGTGCTATTTAACTATACCTCATAACCGGCCGGAATTCAAGATCTTCGGGCGAAAAAACAGAGCGTTTTCCCGTTAGGGAAGTCCGTCATACGTTTTTCTTTCAAACCCTTGAACCGAACCGATTTCTATGGTATAATGCGTTTCGTCTGACTGTATGTTTTTTTCTTTTGAAAGGAATGGTTTTTGCTCTATGAAAATACTCGTGATCAATGCCGGCTCCTCTTCCATCAAGTATCAGCTTATGGATATGCCCAGCGGTCATCTTCTCGCCAAGGGAATGTGCGACCGTATTGGAATCGAGGGCGGCAATTTCAAGATCAAGTCCGAAGGAAAAGAACCTCTCAAGATGGATATCCAAATGGCGAATCACGCAGAAGCGATGAAGCTCGTTACCGGATACCTCGTAGACCCCCGTTACGGATGCATCTCCGATATGAAAGAGATTGCCGCGGTCGGTCACCGTGTTCTGCACGGCGGGGAAAAGTTTTCCGGTTCTGTTCTCGTTGACGCTGCCGTCAAGGAAGCCATCGACGAGTGCAAGGTTTTCGGCCCGCTTCACAACCCCCACAACCTGACGGGAATCAATGTCTGCGAACAGATTCTCGGATCGGATGTCCCTCAGGTCGCCGTTTTCGACACCGGTTTTCACCAAACAATGCCGGACTACGCCTACATGTACGCGCTTCCCTATCAGTATTACGAGAAGTACGGAATCCGTCGGTACGGTTTTCACGGAACCTCTCACCGCTATGTGACGCTCCGCGCCGCCGAAATGCTTGGTAAAACCCCGGAAGAAGTCAATCTTGTCACCTGCCATCTGGGAAACGGCTCGTCCATCTCCGCGGTTAAGGGCGGAAAGTGCTTCGACACCACCATGGGCCTGACCCCTCTGGAAGGAATCCTTATGGGAACGCGCTGCGGGTCCATTGATCCGGCCATCATTCCCTTCCTGATGAAGAAGGAAGGTCTCGACGCGGATGCGGTGGACAAGATGATGAACAAGCAGTCCGGGATTCTCGGGATCACCGGTGGCGTCACTTCCGACAACCGCGACATCGAAGAGGGTGCAAGGAACGGAAACAAGAGATACCAGCTGGTCGAGTCCATGCTCTGCCATCAACTGGTGAAATACATCGGCGGATTTGCGGCCGCCATGGGCGGTGCCGACGCAATCGTCTTCTGCGGAGGAATCGGTGAAAACAATCCGCAGTACCGGACGAGAGTCGCGGACAAACTCGGTTTCCTCGGAGTCAAAATCGACGAGGACCTAAACAAGAAAGCATTCCGGACCGACGAGGAGTTCGATATTTCCGCGAAAGACGCAACGGTTCGGATGCTGGTAATCCCCACCAACGAAGAACTGATGATCGCAAAAGACACCTACGATCTGACTCACGAACTCGTCTGACCTCCCATACCTTTGAAGTGGTTGCCCGGGGAGGGCTGCCGGGCCTCTCTGATCATTCTTTCCCTGCATTTTCCGGGAGAGGTCTTCCGGATCTGCCGGCCAGGCTTAAAATCGCCAGCCGAAAAACAGAAAACAGAAACGAGGAGGTTCTCTCATGCGACTCAACCGCAGCATTCTGTCCGCCTTCCTGGTTATCCTTCTCCTTCTCTCCCCGGTTCTCTCTGCCTGCGTGGGTTCGCCCTCTGCAACAGATGAAACCGGTTCCGTATCCGGTGAACCCTCTGACAGCTCCGAACCCGCCGGAATCGATTCCGAATCAGAGAGCGAACTCGAAGAATCGGAAACGGAACCCGTCGCACCAGTTCCCGAAACGGAACTCGTTGATACGCGGGAATACGTCGCTCCGGAAGACCGGACCTTTACTATTCTAGGGACGCCGCTTTCCGACTACAACATGATGCTGTGCTGGCAGAACGAAAAGGAATACGACCGAATGGGCGTCGGAACATTCAAAAAGGTTCTGCGGGGCATCACCATTCCTGTCCTCGGATATGAGATGGATCTTACCGTTTCCCGAAACGACAAATTCTACAACGCCAGCAAATTCGATCATGAAATCCTGTTCGGATACGAGTTCCGGCGCGAAGGCATCCCGGAATATGACGGCTCCAAGTCCTTCTACGGCGTCACGGAGAACGGCACGGTCTATTTCTGCTCTCCCACCGTCATGCTCTATCCCTACATGTGGCAGCTTTTCATGGAAGAGTTCTTCGGATCCCCTGTTTACAGCGGATGGGAAAGCTACGGATGCAACATCACGGAGCCCGTTTACCGGGAGGTGCCCGATCTGGATCATGACGCACTCTCTGCGGAAGGCTACTCCCTCGTTTTCGAAGATGAATTCGACGGGCCTGAAATCAACTGGGACGTCTGGGAGATCCGGCATGAGCGCAACATTTACAGTCCCTCCCTTTTCAGCATCCGCGACGGCTGTCTCATCCTGAAGGGAGACTACCTCGACAACGGAGAAGAGGGAGCGGGATGGTACGAATCCGAAATCCGGCTGAAGCAGCAGTACTGCCGAGGAGTGTTTGAAGCAACCATCCTCTGCAGTTCCTGTGAAGGACGCGGAGATTTGTACGGCTCGGCCTTTTGGATTCAGGGTCCCCACCCCTACGAGGAAGACAAATCCCTGGGAGGCCCCGGAGAAGGCGGCGCTGAACTCGACATCATGGAAAACTGGGAGACGGATTTCGTTTCTTCCGGCATCTTCGTCAACGGATATGACGACAGCCCGGAATTGGACAACTTCCTCTCCGTCGTACGCGGTCTCGGGAATAATTATCAGGATTCCTTCCATACTTTCACCCTGATCTGGGACGAAACCCTGTATCGCACCTACGTGGACGGAAGGCTGGTTCTTGCTACCAATTACGGGCTGGGAACGGCTACGGTTCCGGAAGAGGTTATCCTTTCCATCTGCCTGCACAGGTCAAATGCGGAGCCTCCGGCGGAAGGAGCAGAGTACAACTATGAAACCGTCGTCGACTCTCTCAGAATCTGGCAGAAGCAGTAAACTTTGAACAAACATGAACGCGGCAGGGCTGTTTCTCACAAAGAAAAAACAATTTGATTGTACCTTCGGAATCGGACGGACAGAAAATGCCCGTCCTTTTCTCTATAATTAAGCCTTTTGCGATTGTAGCAGGTTATCCTGTGCCCTCGTCCACTTTGCCTGCATTGTTCCGTTCAAAGGTGCATTGTTGTTGAACCCGAACCATATTTCGATCCGCTGAGGAGACCTCTTCGTGTTACTCTTTCCTCCGGTTTTATAGTTGTGGTGATAATATCATACCATGACGGAACTGTGTTCATTTTTCCTTTCTGTACCCCTTCCCCCTTTTTTAGGACAGTGCGCACTTCTTTTCGTATCGGAAAAAGTTCGATGTTCTATCTGCCGTTTCTCCGGGGACTGTTTCCACCGAAACCGGTTTCAATCGGGCAAACAGAATCCGAAACAGAGCACGTGTGAAAAAGATGTGGAAAAGTCTGTGGAAACTGTTGAGAACTCGCATTTCTCGTTGACTTTTTCTCAATCCTGTGTTACAATGGGACGACTTGTCCGATCCGAAGAATTCATGAGTTCCTTTCGCGCAAAAAAGCTTGGATAACGCAACCCGATTCGATTCTTTTCTCCTCAGGGCTGCCTGGAGGAATTCATATTTTGCAAGGAGATTCGGCTATGGAAAAAAGCACAAGAAAACGGAGACTCGGAGACCGGAAGGATGCAGTCCTTCTGCGTGACATCAACTCCATGCACTTCATTATGCCGCTGGTTCTCCCGAACCGCTGCGACAACGAGGCATTTATCTCGGAGCAAATCGACATGAGAGCGGTCGATGCTTACGTGGAGAAGAAGAACCTTTCAAACCCGGAGTACCGGTACAACATGTTTCAGGTCATTGTGACCGCAGCTCTGAAAAGCCTCTACCTGCGTCCGAAAATGAATCACTTCATCGCAAATGGCAATATGTACGAACGAATTGAAAAGTCCGCGGCGTTCGTCGTCAAAAAGATCTTTTCCGATCAGGGAGACGAGGGTCTGGCGTATATCCGCTCCGAGGGGACGGACACCATCGACACGATCCACGGAAAAATCTTCGATCAGGTTTCCAACGCCCGCGGGGATGTCAAAGACTCCACCAGTGAGGCCATGGACATTTTCCAGAAGATGCCCCGTTTCGTCGCAAAGGCGCTGGTTGCCTTCATCCGGTTTCTGGATCGGCACGGAAAGGTGCCCTACTCGATTATTTCCAACGAAATCTTCTATTCCTCCGTCGTTCTCTCCAACCTGGGATCCATCAAGCTTCATGCGGGCTATCATCATCTGACTAACTGGGGAACCTGCTCCGTGTTCGTTGTCATCGGGGAAAAGAAGCCCCGTCCGTTCTACGGCGAAGACGGCAGCGTCACGATGATCGACAGCATCGATCTCGGCATGACGGTAGACGAGCGGATTGCAGACGGTTACTATTTTTCCAAAACCATCCGTCTGATCAAAAAGCTTCTGGAAAACCCGGAACTTCTGGAGCTCCCACTGGAGCAGGAGGTTGAATACTGATGGTTTTTGCAGGATCGACGACGGCAAAAACCCCATGGGAATCCTCCATGGGCGGAATCCCGATGAAGCTGGACTACTTTGAAGGAT
Organism: Clostridia bacterium; assembly: GCA_017612655.1. GTDB lineage: Bacteria > Bacillota > Clostridia > Oscillospirales > CAG-272 > RGIG3925. The sequence goes on from JAGAFM010000032.1 coordinate 4,648, forward strand.
CCATGGTGGACGCGGTGGAGAAGGCAGCAACGGAGAACCCAAACCAGATTGCCTTCGATTTCATGGGGTCCCATGTTACCTACCGGACCATGGTCGAGGAAATCGTTCGCTGCGCGAAATCCCTGAAAACCATCGGGGTTCGGAAAGACGACCGTGTTACCATTGCCCTTCCGAACTGTCCACAGGCGCTCTACATGTTTTATGCGGTTAACATGGTCGGTGCGATCGCCAACATGATTCACCCTCTCTCCGCGGAGAAAGAGATTGAATTCTACCTGAACGAATCGCAAAGCTATGCCGCAATCACTCTGGACCAGTTTTATGATAAATTCGAGAGAATCCGTCAGAACACCTGCGTCGATCATATCATCATCGCCAGCGTAAAGGATGAGCTCTCCAAGCCTGTCAAGGCTGGATACATGCTGACGGAAGGGAGAAAAGTTCAGAAGATCCCTTCCGATGCCCCGGTAATCCGTTGGAAGGAATTTCTGAGGATGGGACGCCACTGCTACCACAATTACCGGGTGCAGCGCGAAGCGGACGATCCTGCCGTCATCCTGTACTCCGGCGGAACAACCGGAAAAACCAAGGGGATCGTTCTGACCAACCTGAACTTCAACGCGCTCGGACTTCAGGTCGCTACAGCAAACCCGATGTACCGTGTCGGTGACACCATGCTCGCCGCCATGCCCCTGTTCCACGGTTTCGGGCTAGGCGTCTGCATTCACACGATGCTTTCCCGCGGAGGCCGCTGTATCCTTGTCCCCCGGTTTACCGCGAAGAGTTATGCAAAACTGATTGTCAAGTACCGCTGTAATTTCATCGCCGGAGTCCCGACTCTTTACGAAGCGCTACTCCGGGTTCCGTCCATGAAAAATGCGGATCTGAGTTTCCTCAAAGGAGTCTTTTCCGGCGGGGACTCCCTTTCCATCGAACTGAAGAAAAAGCTGGATGCTTTCCTCTACGAGCATAATGCCGTCGTTCAGGTTCGGGAAGGATACGGCACCACCGAAACCGTCACCGCATGCTGCCTGACCCCTCCCCACATGTTTAAAGAGGGGAGCATCGGGGTTCCGTTCCCTGACACTTATATCAAAATCGTGAAGCCGGGAACGGACGAGGAACTTCCCTACGGAGAGGAGGGAGAGATCCTTCTCGCCGGTCCGACTGTCATGAAAGAATATATGAATCAGCCGGAGGAAACGGCCGACACGCTGCGCCGGCACAAAGACGGGCTGACATGGGTCTACACGGGAGACCTCGGATTGATGGACAGCGAGGGATTCATCTATTTCAAAGGACGGGCGAAAAGGATCATCATAACTTCCGGGTATAACGTTTATCCTGCTCAGCTTGAAAACCTGATTGATGCATGCGATCTGGTTCAGATGAGCTGTATCATCGGCGTGCCGGATCCGTACAAGATTCAGAAAGTCAAGGCCTTTATTCAACTCAAGCCCGGAGTCCCGGAAGGCGAAGAAACCCGAGCGGCCCTGATGGCATACTGCAAAAAGCACATCGCCAAGTATGCGCTTCCCTACGACATCGAATTCCGCAAGGAACTTCCGAAAACCCTGGTGGGAAAGGTCGCGTACCGGAAACTGGAAGAGGAAGAACTGGAAAAGGAGAAGCAGCGCGCGCAGGAGCAGCCGGAAGCCTGACTGCGCCCCCGGCCCTTTCCAACTGATTTCAAAGGAGCAAACATGAGCAAATATGTGATTTTTACGGATTCCGCCTGTGATATCGAACCGCATCTGCTGCAGGAGTGGGGGTGTTCCTTCCTTCCTCTGACGTTCCGGTTCGACGATTATAACCAGGAATTCGAAGACGGCGGATTGAATCCACGCGATTTCTATGCCAAGATGCGCTCCGGATCGGTCGCCAAAACGGCGGCGGTCAATTCAGAGCGGTTTGCCGAGGCTTTCGAGGAACTGCTGAAGGACGGAACCGATATCCTGTATCTCGGCTTCTCCACCGGTCTCAGCAACACTTTCAACGCGGCAAGAATCGCAGCGGAACAGCTGCGCGGACAGTATCCGGACCGGAAGATTCTGACGGTCGACTCTCTTTCCGCCTCCGCGGGATTCGGACTTCTCCTCTATCTGACGGTTCAGAAAAAGAACGAGGGCGCGTCCATCGAGGAGGCCGCAGCCTATGCGGAAGCCACGAAACTGCACCTGGTGCACTGGTTCACGGTGGACGATCTGGTTTATCTCAAACGGGGCGGAAGAATCAGCCCGATGGCAGCTTTTGTCGGGAACGCGCTCGGAATCAAACCGGTTCTGCACGTCGACAATGAAGGACACCTGATCAATATGTTCAAAGTCCGTGGGCGGAGATCCTCCGTGCTCGCGCTTGCGGACAAATACGGCGAACTTGCCATCACCCCGGGAGAAGGTCCGGTCTTCATCTGCCACGGAGACTGCGACAGCGACGTCGAGGAACTGAAACGCACTCTGAAGGAGCGGTACGGCGCCGAAGTGACGCTCGTCACCTACACGGGAACAGTGATCGGCGCCCACTCCGGTCCCGGAACCCTCGCCCTGTTCTTCCTCGGGAAAGAACGGTAATTCATCAGCGGAAAAGGGGTGCGATATGTTTAAGTCAAAGTCCCAGGCGGCTCCCTCCGAAGAGAAGGAACAGGAAACCGCAGCGGAAAAGAAATCCGCGAAAAAAGAAAAATCCGGTAAGAGCGGAAGCAGGAAGCCTTCCGTTTCCGAGTTGAAATATCTGGGCGGATGGCTTATGTCCAAGATGGCCCGTGCCGGTGCAAAGCTTCTTCGCTCCAATGCGGACAAAGTAAACCGCCTGAATGTTTTTCCCGTACCGGACGGAGACACCGGGGACAATATGCGGATGACCCTTGAAAGCGGTCTTGCCGCGATAGAAAATCTGGATTCCGACGATCTTGCGGAAGTCATGAGGGTCTTTTCCCACGGAATGCTGCTCGGTGCCAGAGGGAACTCCGGAGTCATTCTGTCCCAGTTCTTCGCAGGAACGGCGAAAGGAATGGAAGGAACCCCGAAAGCCGATCCGGTCACCCTTGGACGCGCTCTGGAAATGGGAGTGGATCAGGCATACAAATCCGTTATGACGCCTACCGAAGGCACGATTCTGACCGTTGCCAGGGAGGCGGTGGACTATGCCGTTTCCAGAATCACACCTCAGACCACCATCCGCACCTTCTTTGCCGATCTCGTGGGAGAAATGCATGAGTCGCTGGAGCGGACACCGGAAGCCCTCCAGGTACTCAAGGAAGCGGGCGTGGTGGACAGCGGAGGTGCCGGCCTTCTCTACATCATGGAAGGGTTCAACCGCGCCTTGAACGGAGAGGAGGATTCCGAAGACGGGGAGGGGTCTGAAGCAGCGGACCGTCCGAGATCATCCGTTCCGATTCCATTCGGACCTGACAGCAAAATGGAATACGGTTACTGCACCGAACTGCTGATCCAACTCATGAACGGAAAAACCGACATCAGTGCCTTTGATGTGGAGGAACTCAAACAGTTTCTTTCCGGTATCGGAGACTCCATCGTCTGCTTCCGGGTGGACAGCATCGTCAAGGTTCATGTTCACACATTCGTTCCGGAGCAGGTGCTCGCTCACTGCCGAACTTTCGGTGAATTCATCTCGGTCAAAATTGAAAACATGTCCATCCAGCATACGGATCTGTCCGGATCGGAGACCCCGCCTGAAGAAACCCCGGCAAAAATACGGAACGGAGTTGTGGCAGTCACCAACGGCCAGGGAGTTCGCGACCTGTTCCTGGAACTGGGCACCAATGAAATCATCGAGGGCGGACAGACCCACAATCCGTCAACCAACGACTTCCTCGACGCATTCCGGAAGATCCCGGCGGATAATCTGTTCGTCTTCCCCAACAACGGAAATATCCTCATGGCGGCGCAGCAGGCGGCAAACATCTACGAGGACGCAAAAGTATTCGTCATTCCCAGCAAGGACGTCGGAGCAGGATATGTTGCCCTTTCCTCTGCGGATCTGACCGAGGACGATCCGGAAGTCATTCTGAACTGCATGAAAGAAGCGATGGCCAAAGTCACGACCGGATTTGTTTCCCCGACGATACGGGATGCCGAAATCGGGGGAATTCAGATTCACAAAGGGGATACCATCGGGATTGTCGGAAAGACTATTCTTCTCTCCGATCCCGACCGGGGCTGCGCGGCTTACCGGCTGGCGGTCAAGCTGTTGGAATCGCCAGGCAAATTCATGCTTACCGTTATCCGCGGAGCCGATGCCACGGAAGAGGAGGAGGCCGTCCTTCGGCAGTGTCTGAAGGAAAACTGCCCCGCGGCCGAAGTCTACTTCATCCAGGGCGGACAGGAAATCTACCCCTATATCTTCATTGCGGAATGAATTTCGGCTCCGATCCCCTCGGAGCCGTTGCAAAGAGGTTTTCAGCCAATGCAGAAACAAGTTGCCTCCTATGTCAAGCAGTATCTGCTTATTCTACTGGGATCCATCTCGTTCGGAATCGGGACCACCTGTTTTATTCAGGCCGGCCATATCGCCGCGGGAGGCGTGACCGGCATTTTCAACGTAATCAGCCACATCCACCCGATCCCGGTCGGTCTCTGTGTTACGATCGCAAATATCCCGTTAATCATTCTGGCATTCATCAAATTCAAAGCCAGATTTGCCGTCAACACCCTGATCGGACTCGTTCTTTCCTCCGCGGCAATCGATCTTCTGGAACTCTATTTGGGTAATGTCCTCCCTTTTACCGATGACATCCTGCTTTCCGCTCTCGCAGGCGGTTTCTTCAACGGCCTCGGGATTGGTCTGGTGATGCGGAACGGAGCATCCACCGGAGGGACGGATATCATTATGAAACTCATCCACCGGAAGCTTCGTCACCTAAAAGGCGGAGTGATCAACGTTGCCATCGGAATCACGATCTGTGGATTCTATCTGCTGGTGACCGGGAACGTCGAGGGGACGCTCTACACCGCCCTCTCCATCGTGGTGGACAACTTCGTATTCGATCTGGTCCTGTACGGAGGAAATGACTCCAAAACAGTCTATATCATAACCAACGACTCGGACCGGATGGCAAAAGAAATTCTGGAAACTATAGAAAGCGGAGCAACGATTCTGAACGGGACCGGGGCCTATACCGGAACGGAGCGAAAGATCATTCTCTGCGTCATCCGGAATTCAGTCTTTCCCGCTCTTAAGGAAACCGTCAAAACGATCGATCCCAATGCGTTTATGATCGTGACTAAGTCCTCGGAAGTCTTCGGAAACGGTTACGAAAACTTCAACACGGAGATCCTCTGAAAGAATCAGAGCCGCGACGTGTTTTCCGCTGGAAAGCCGTATCCCAAAATGCGCCGTCCGGGGGAAGAATCCTTGTGTAATCTGTTGACTTTTCACAGGGCGTGTGCTACAATCATTTCGTCTTTTTCGGGTTCGTTTTTCCCGAATCCGATTCGCGTTTTTCTCTGGAAATCCCTGCCGCAAAGGACAAAATATCTAGAAAAAAGGAGAAAAGATCTATGCTCTTGAAAACACCTCCGATGGGTTTCAACACATGGAACTCTTTCGGCGAAAACATCAGTGCGGATCTGCTGAAGGAAACAGCGGATGCGATGGTGGACCAGGGACTGGCTGCCGCCGGTTACGAGTACATCGTCATTGATGACTGCTGGGCGGAAAGGGAAAGAGATCCGAAAACCGGAAAAATCATTCCCGATCACAACAAGTTCCCGAAAGGGATGAAGGACCTCTCCGATTACATTCACGCCAAAGGCCTGAAGTTCGGAATGTACTCCTGCTGCGGTGTCCGCACCTGTGCGAACTACCCCGGTTCTTTCAATCACGAGTTTCTGGATGCACAAACCTTTGCGGAATACGGATGCGACTATCTGAAATACGATGACTGCTTCCGTCCTGGCACGGTGGACACCGTGGTTCTCTACCGCCGGATGGGTATGGCGCTCAAGGCCTGCGGCCGCGACATCGTGTATTCCATCTGCCATGCAGACCGGGACAAAGATGGTGAGTGGTCCCGCGCGATCGGCGGAAGCCTCTGGCGTTCCACCAATGATATTCATGACAGCTACGAATCCTTCATGAATATCGCAGTCAGCCAGCTGAACAACTACTGCTACAACTACCCCGGATGCTTCAACGATATGGATATGCTGACCGTCGGCATGTACGGCGGAGGCGACAACGTCCATGTCCGCACAACCACAGGATGCAACGACGAGGAGTACAAGTCCCAGTTCGCTCTCTGGTGTCTCTTCGGATCCCCCCTGATGCTGGGCTGTGACGTACGCAAACTGCGTCCCGCCGCAAGAGATCTTCTCACCAACAAGGATCTGATTGCGATCGACCAGGATCCGGAAGCCCGCGGCATCATCGACGTTTCCTGCTTCAAGGAGGACAAATACCGTCTCTCCGTCATGCGTCATCTCTCCAACAACAAAATCGCGATCGGTCTCTTCAACAAGAACGGCGAACCGGAGCGGGACGTTCAGCTGCTGCTCAGCAACTGCGGCCTTCCCATGTCCGGAGGCTACGGACTGAAGATGCGTGAGATCTTCAGCGGGGAAGAAACCGGAATCATCAAAGACTATTTTGTCACGAAAATTCCGCATCACGGCTGCAAAGTCTATATTGCGGAAGTCGTGAAATGCTGAAAGGAGAGAACGATCATGTTGGTAATGACCCCTCCTATGGGCTATAATACCTGGAACACCTTCGGATACGACATCAATGCAGATCTGATCAAAGAAACCGCAGATGCAATGGTCCGGGAAGGTCTTCTGGAAGCCGGCTACAAATATCTCGTCATCGACGACTGCTGGTCTGAACTCGAAAGAGACCCCAAGACCGATAAAATCATCCCCGACCATATCAAATTTCCGAAAGGGATGAAGGATGTCTCCGATTATGTTCATTCCAAGGGATTGAAGTTCGGAATGTACTCCTGTGCCGGTGTCCGTACCTGCGCAGACTTTCCGGGCTCCTTTGATCATGAATTTCTGGATGCGCAGACCTTTGCGGAATACGGGTGCGATTTCCTGAAATACGATTTCTGCCACTGCCCGCAGAACATCGACGGCAGACTGCTTTATCGGAGAATGGGTGTCGCTCTCCGCAACTGCGGAAGAGAAATCCTCTATTCCGCCTGCAACTGGGGCGTGGACAATTCCGGTTCCTGGATGCGCGCGACCGGCGCGGATATGTACCGCTCCACCGGTGATATCATCGACAACTTTAAATCCTTCTCCGACATTCTCCTGAGCCAGCAGCACAACGTAGGCTACTCCGGCCCCTGCTGCTTCAACGATCTGGACATGCTGACCGTTGGAATGTACGGAAAAGGAAATGTCGGCTCCTCCGGATGCAACGACATTGATTACAAGACTCAGTTTGCTCTCTGGTGCATGTTCGGTTCTCCTCTGATGATCGGGTGCGACGTCCGCCACATGACGCCGGAAGCCAAGGCCCTGCTCACCAACAAAAACCTGATCGCGCTGAATCAGGATCCGGACTGCTGCCCGCCTTACGAAGTGGCTTCCAACCGCTGGAACAGCCGGATGAAGTCCTTTATCCGCCATCTCTCCAACAATGAATTTGCCATCGGCTTCTTCAACATGGCCGACGAGGCAGACGGAATTCCGTTCTTCAGCTTCAACGCCGGTCTGGACGTCAGCTGTGACTACGGATTTGCCCTGACCGATATGTTTACCGGAGAAGACGCCGGACTGCTCGAAGAATTCACCTATCCCGTGATTCAGGCGCACGACTGCGCTCTCTACCGTGCAAAGATCGTAAAACTCTGATGCAAAACCGGTTTCAGTCTCCTCAGGGTATCTGGGACCGTTCCCGTGAAGCACTTCTGGACTCCGAACGGAACCGTCCCGATCAGGACCCCGTTCCGGACTTGGAGACAGACGTCCCGGAAGACGTTCCGCACTGCACAAAATGCGGAGCCCTTCTGACAAAGGAGGATACCGGTCTTCA
>JAGAFM010000033.1 GCA_017612655.1 Clostridia bacterium
GAAGCTCTCCGAACGCACCTGCGTCTGCCTGTCCGGAAACGGAAAAACGGCGTACTATTCGGATGGAAGCGGAATCTACGAGGTTACCCGGAAGGAAGAAAGCTTTCTCGGCCGCTTAAAAGGGGACGGCGAACTTCTCGGTTTTGAGGTCTCTGAGAATACGATTCTGACGATCCGTGAGAATGCCCTGATCCTATCCCCGCGTCCGGGGTCTGCCAACACCGTTACAATCTTGTATGCCGACGATCAGACGAGCCTGTATGCTTCGATGTCCCGCGCAACCGGGATCACATCCTCTTCCCTGACGCTTCCGGCGGAATCCTATATGGATAAGCTGAATACGAAACTGCTGGCCGGGGACCGGGATTTCGACATTGCTGTTGTTTCGGGAACGGTACAGGAAGTTCGTACTGTTCTGCGTTCCCTCATACAGTATCATCTGTATTCTGATCTCGGCGGGAACGATCTGCTTCGGAAACATCTGGAAGAAACATATCCCGGCGTTCTCTCCCTGATTTCGGCGGAGAACGGGGAGGTTTTCATGCTTCCCCTGCGGCTGTATTACGAATTTGACCGCTTTGATCTGACTGCGGAGGAGGTTGGCATATCCCGTCCGAATCCCGCATGGACGATGAAGGAGTTGTGGGAGGTCTGCGCCTCGCTGGAAGGCACGGGACGATCCGTCTTTCAGAATAAATACCCGCGCAGGGCAAGCATCAACCTGCTCAGCCTTTTGTATAACACGCTGGATGAGACCGTCGATTTTCTTGATCCCGACACGCTGTCCTCCGATACGGAAGCAGTCATTCTGGATTTTCTGCGGGAAGCGGAGCCGCATATCCGAAAGGGAACTCTCTTCGGCGAGGATCCGATTTTCGGCATGGCGTCGACGGGGGATCCGTTTGTATACTCCACAGATGTTTTTGGCTCTGTTTCAGGTTCTTCCGTTTTTGGGGTATTTCCGGTTTCATCAGAGGGGAGAAAATCCTCTCTGGCGGTCAACATGTTCCTCTTTGTTAATCCGAATACGGAGAAAAAAGATCTGACGCTCGAGCTCCTTTCGGAGTTGACCGATGAAACAAACCGATACAATACGGAGATTTTCGCGGCTCCCTTATGGCCGTCTCTTGACCGGTACTATAAAGGACAGCCGTTTATCTCCGCCATGTCATCCGGCTCGGAGACGTTCTTCGCAGAACTGGAGGACTTCCTTCCGGACTATTATATCAACTCCCGTCTCGAATGGGCGGATATGCCGGTGCGTGCCATCGACGCAGGACTTGCTTTCATTGAAGGAAGCGCAGGCGCGGAGGAAACTGCGCGGGTACTCTATAACGAACTTGTCTATTCGGTGAGGGGGTGAGTGTGATGAAGAAACGGTTTTTCCGGCGGGTGGGACACCGGACGGTCTGGCTTGCGGTTCTCCTGATGCTGTGCGCCTGCGGCAATCATCCGGCCGATCCCTCCGCGACGGAACAAAGGGGCTGGACCTTGAAGGAAATTCCGCTCCCTTCCGGCTATACCGTCGATCCGATGGAGATCCCGGAATACGATCCGGAGCGTGACGCCATCCGGTGCTATGCGTTCACGACCCGGAACGAGGGCGGCACGATCCTGCACGAAAACCGCTGCTATACCGTTCAAACCGACGGAACAATCCTTGAAGAAGCGGATATTTCAATAGCCCCGACGGAACGGGTCACACTTGCTGTCTTCGGGGAAGAAACGGACTTCTTCGTTTCCGTGGATTCGGATCCGAAGGCCCGGCGGTATGCGCTCTGTAAAAGGAATACAGAAACAGGAGAACTTCAATCCGTTCTGCTGACGCAGTATTATCCGGACGGAGAAAAGCCGGAGCCGGATTTCATGACTGCCGATCCGGACGGGGATCTCTATATCGGGATCGGCAAGGCCCTTTTGCTGTTCGACATGGATCTCGGTTATCTCAAAACCATGACCTTCCCGGGAAAGGAATTCACATACCGCACCCTCGGACGGTCGGCGGACGGGGAAATCTTTCTGTCTACTACATGGAGCCTCACTTCGGAGGACGGGGTAAGCCTGTCGTTGGTCGACAAAACCGTCGATCAGGTCGGGTATGGTTCGCAGTTCAATTCGATAGACGCGATTCCGGCTTTCCCGCATGTTTCAGACGGAACAGGCAACTTCTACGCATGGTCGGAAGCGGGACTGTGGCGCATGACACCCGGAGCAGCCAATCAATACCATGCGGAGCAAACCGCGGATTTTGCCGCGGAAAATCTGAGATTCTCAAAAGGAAAGCGCAAAGCGGGATACAGCTGGATCGCGCTTCCCGTCCGCGACGATTTCTTCCTGTGCACGAAATGCAAGATGAGAGAGGGGATCGCCGTCGCCGATCTTTGCGTGCTCAGTAACGGAGAGGAATCATGAAAAAGAAAACCGACCTTCTCCTTCTGCTCCCCTCCCTCGCGGGATTTCTGACCTTCTTCATCGTCCCGTTTGTGTATTCGTTCTATTACGCCTTCACGGAGAACGCCTTCACGAAAAAGTTCGTCTGGTTCGACAACTTCAAGCGGCTGTTCGAGAACGAATACTTCAAGCTGGCGATGAAGAACACGGGGAAGTTTACCGTCCTCGCCGTGCCGCTGACGATGGCCATCTCACTGGCCCTTGCGCTCCTGCTGGTTCGGTTTGCAACCCGCCTGCCGTTCGTAAAGTCCGCCCTGTTCCTGCCGGTGATCCTGCCCTCGGCGACCATCGTCATGCTGTGGAACGCCTATATCTCGACCTACATGCCGCCGTTCGATTCGCTGCTGTTGATCTTCCTCTGGAAGTACGGCGGGCTGAACGTCATGCTGATGCTCACCGCGCTGTCCGGCATGGACAAGAGCATGATCGAAGCCGCGCGGATCGACGGAGCGAACGTGTTTCAGCAGAC
>JAGAFM010000034.1 GCA_017612655.1 Clostridia bacterium
AAAGAAACGCTTTCATGTCGATATCCTTTCTCAATTTGGTCGGTACAGAGGGGAAGGGGATCGGGAGGATCGACGGAGGCTCAGAAGGACTTGAAGCTGCTCAGGTTGATTTTTACTCTGTCCCAAATATACTTGATTGTTTCCTTGACCGGGCCGGTGGCGGCGTTATAAGCCTTCTCCAACTCATCCAGGAGTTCGTGGCCGATGTTCTGCTTGTAGATAAACACTTTATAGTAGGTGCTGCTGTGAGTGTCCAGGGTCGTGGCGCCCTTGTATGTCGCCGTTCCGCCCGCAAATCCCTGTTCCATCAGGCGGTAGTACTCCTGCATGTAGGGAGACGCGTCTCCGTAGACCTTGTCACAGAAATAGGTGATCAGGGAAGGAATATCTTCGTAAGGATTCCAGAGAAGTTTGGCATAGAGCCAGCAGAGAAGATGGTTCATGTCCCAGTAGTTGGAATCGATTCCGCTTGCACCGGTGTACGAGAGCCAGCCTCCGCGCTGATCCACATCGGTGAGGCCGTCCGTTGCAACGCCGTCGATGCCGAGCTGCACGTACCCTTTGAGATCTTCCTGAATCCGGTACCAGATCGGCCAGCCGTATTCCGTTCCGTACCCATTGCAGATGTAGTAGTGGTAGAGGGCAACGTACTGCGCCTTCTGACACCACAGGGGGAGGTATTCCCAGTTATGGATTGCGGCTGGAGATTTGACTCTGTCCTGAATGGAGGGGTCGAGGATCGGGCAGGTGTAGTCTTCTCCGACCGGTGCGAAGATGATTCGCACATTGTCTTCCATATCGCATGCGGGCGGAATGAACGCAATGCGGTACGCGTAGGTGCCGATGATCCCGTCCGGAACCTCTTCTTTCACGATACGCGCGACTTTGTTAATCATGGAGTGGTAGACGGTGGAATAATAGTTTTCGTCCTCCGGGTAAACGAACTGACCGGGGGCGTATTCGTACGGCTCGGTGTCATAGGGGACGCACCGCTGAGGTCTTCCCATATCGACTTCCGCGATGAAGAAAAATTTGATGCCGGAGCTCTGAATCTGCTGGATGGCGCGGGCGGCCAGTGCCTCCGCTGCCTTGTCGCTCCACGGGTTGACCTGCTGGCTTCCCGCCTGTCCGAGGCTGTTGCCCTCGTCGTCGGTTTCCCAGTATTCGGTTTCGTTCGGATCATAGAGCGGACTGTTGACCAGAGAGGAAATAATGTCGTAAGAGAGTCCGCCGTGATATTCGATGAAGCCAAGATCCTTGTGGCCGCCGGAGGTGTTGCACTTGTTCCGGGCTATCAGCATGGCGCAGGCCCGGTCGTTTCCCCCCAGAAAACCGCGCACGGAAATCGGGGATTTTTCCCGGTAGTCGACTTTTTCAACGACGGCTTCTTCCAGCTCGTCGTAGACGAGACCCCTGCTTTCGTCCGCACGGTACCAGAGGACGCCCAGATTGTCTTCGATCAGGTCATAGACGCCGTTCATAGCGCCTTTGGACGTGTTGCCGAGGATATAGATATCGTCTCCCGCCTGACGGATGGCAAATCCGTCGGAACCCCATTTCCCGGTCTCCTTGCTCCCGAGGTCGGAAAGCCACGCGAGGTCGTCGGAAAACATTTCGGAAACAGCGGGAAGGGAATCCGGTGTCGCGATAATCAGGGAACCGTATCCCTCTCCGGTACGGGAGACGATCGGGAAGTCGGAACCCAGAACCAGTTTCAGGTGATACTGAAGATCCTGCGCGGCGTTCTGAAGGATCGCATCGTCTGCCGCAGCCTTGGGCAGGATGATGGTCCCGAGAATCGCGCCGTCTTTTGTTTTCAGACACTCGGGGACGGTGAGATCCACCGGAAGAGGATCTCCGTCCTCAAACGGATCCGTCTCCGGTTCGGATACCGGCTCGGTGGCCGGTTCGGTTCCGGGGGTGCCTTCGGCGTCGGAGGAAGCACCCGGAACGTTTGCGGGCGACTCCCCGCAGGAAACCAGAAGGGGAAGCAGCAACAATAGGGAAAGCAGGATGGAAAGAAAGATTCGCATCTCGGATCAGCTCCTTTTTTAGTTGATGTTGCATTCAGCGGAACGGAAAGATGATCTGTTTAGAACGAACGGAACATGTTCATGTTTGCTGAAACAGTGTCCCAGATATACTTGATCGTATCCTTGACGGGTCCCTCTGCGGCGTTGTAGGCCTGCTCCAGCGCGTCCAGAACCGGATGACCGATCCCGGTCTTCTTGACGTAGGTGCGGTAGTAACTGGACTTGTGGAGAATCAGGGAAACCAGTTCGTGCCGCTGTTGGGAACCTTCTTCGAATCCCTGCTTCATGAGACGGAAGTATTCCTGCATGTAGGGAGAGGCCTCGCCGTACACTTTATCGCAGAAGTAAGTGATCAGCGAAGGGATGTCTTCGTCTGGATTCCAGATCAGTTTCTGATAGAGCCAGCAGAGCAGTTCGTTCATGTCCCAGTAGTTGGAACAGGTCCCCGCGGCGCCGTAGCAGTCCAGCCAGGCGCTCCCCTGATTGAGGTCCGGCAGGCCGTCCGTTGTTACACCGTCAATCCCGAGTGTTACGTATCCTTTCAGGTCCGCCTGAATCCGATCCCAGATCGGCCAGCTGAATTCGGTTCCGAAACAGTTGCAGAGGTAGTAATGATACATGGTCACGGTGCATGCGTTTTCCGCCCAGAAGGGAATGTTTTTCCAGTGCGTGTTCGCAGAATAGTTGTTGGTGTGCTCTGAGATGGAAGAATCAAGAATCGAGACGGTATAGTCTTCGTCCGCGCAGGCGTAGCAGATCATGACGTTGTCTTCTATCGCGCAGGAGGGAATTTCCTGCCCGAGCCGGCAGATGAACGTGCCGATGATCGCGTCCGGAATCGCTTCCTTGACTTTGCGGGCGATCTTGTTGACCATCGTGAAGAAAACCGTCGAGTAGTAATTGGCATCGTCAGGCTGGACAAACTCTCCGGGGGCGTATTCGAAAGGTTCGGTGTCCCACGGGACGCAGCGTCCGTGTCCCCTCGTGTCTTCCTCGCCGATGAAGCCGAACCGGTTGTTCGGGTCAGCCTCCATCTGAGCGATGAAATACGCCGCGACGGCATCCGCCGTTTTGTCGCTGAACGGGTTGAGCTGAAGAGAACCTTCCTGCCAGAGGCAGTTGCCCTCTTCGTCCGTTTCCCAGTATTCCGGCTCTTCGGGATCGTAGATCGGACTGCCCGTCAGGATCCAGGGTACCGTGTGATGGCAATCGCTTCCCACGAGGCCGAGATCCGCAACGTACCCGGCAATGTTACATTTGTTCCGGGCAACCATCAGAGCGTTGGTGCGTTCGTTCCCGAACAGGAATCCGCGGGTGGTGAACGGCGATTTTTCCCGGTAGTCGACTTTTGCGATCGTCGCCTCCTCCAGTTCGTCGTAGACCAGTCCCTTTGTCTCGTCGGCGCGCGTCCAGAGAACGCCCAGGTTGTCTTCGATCAGGTCG
>JAGAFM010000035.1 GCA_017612655.1 Clostridia bacterium
CAACGGAGGTCTCCTCTATGGAGTATTTTGTTCTGATCGCACTGTTTGTGATCCTGTTTCTGGTGGTCGGTTTCGTCGGCAACCGGATTTCCGACAAGATCTCGGACTTTTTCCGCAACAAGGACGTGAGAAAACAAAACGAGCAAAAACCCGCCGAGCCGGAAAAGCTGGCTGATCGCATCGAAAAGGGCGGTAAACTCTGATCCTGCCCCAAACCGTCTCTTTTGCCCGGAATCGCTTCCGGAAAATCATCCTATCGAAAAGAGGAACGCCCCGCAAGACCGAGGTCCTGCGTATCAGGCGTCAGACATCATGAAAAAGGCTCTGTTATCCAAGCTATGGGAAGCGTTTCTCTCGGTTATCCCGGTGACGGGAATCGTATTGATCGCTTCTTTCACTCCCCTCGCACCGCTGACATGGCTGGAACGCGCGGTCTTCGCCGTCAGCGCCCTGCTCCTAGTGGCGGGAATCGGCCACTTCAATCTGGGAGCGGATCTTGCGATGACCCCCATGGGCCGTCACGTAGGCGAAGGTCTGACGAAATCCAGACGGGTCGGGATCCTGACCCTGGTCTGTTTTTTCCTCGGGCTGCTGATCACGGTGGCAGAACCGGATCTCTCCGTTCTTGCCGGGCAGGTTGCATCCGTCGTGAACCCATGGCTGCTGATTATCACGGTCGGGATCGGCGTCGGTCTGTTCCTCGTCCTTGCGATTGTCCGGATCATTACCAAAACCGATCTGACAGCACTTTTACTTTTCTTTTACATGCTTTTGTTTGCCTTCTCTTCCCTGCTCATCACAAGAGGGGCTCCGTCGTTTCTTCCCCTTTCCTTTGATTCCGGGGGTGTCACAACCGGCCCCATCACCGTGCCGTTCATCATGGCACTGGGGCTCGGGGTCGCGCAGACCCTGGGCGGGAAACATGCCGGAGAGAACAGCTTCGGCCTGATTGCCCTGTGCTCCGTTGGTCCGGTGCTTGCGGTTCTGATCCTCTCCATTCTGTCGGGAGGCGGGACCATCGACTGGCCGCTGCCTGACTTTTCCATTCAGTCCGGCCTCAGCCCGGCTTTCTGGAACCTGGTCGCCGAAACCGCCTGGGACGTTGCGAAATCCCTTCTGCTGATGGGGGCTTTTTTCCTGCTCCTGCAGGGGATTGTTCTGCGTCTTCCCAAGCGGAAGCTGTTGAAGATCGGGGCCGGGCTCGTCTTCGCTTTTTTCGGGCTTTTGATCTTCCTTGTGGCAGTAACCGTAGGATTCATGCCTGTGGGATATCATCTGGGCCATTCGATTACTTCTCAAAGTGAAAATCTGATGCTAGCGTTTGCTTTTCTCATCGGCATGCTGGTTGTTCTTGCGGAACCGGCGGTTCATGTTTTGACCAGGCAGGTGGAAGAGGTCACGGAAGGAGCGGTAACGAAACGGCAAATGATGATCGCACTGTCGATTGGCGTGGGAGCTTCCATCGGGCTGTCCATCCTTCGGCTGATCTTCGGCTTTTCGCTCCTTTACTATCTCATCCCGGGTTATCTGCTCAGCCTGGGCTTGTCCTTCTTCGTCCCGAAGATTTACACCGCGATCGCGTTTGACTCGGGCGGAGTCGCAAGCGGCCCTCTTACCAGTTCTTTCATCCTGCCGATGGCAATCGGAGCCTGCGTTTCTCTCCGGGGAGAGGCGTCTGTGTTGGATTTTGCGTTTGGGGTGGTTGCGCTGGTTGCGATGACTCCCCTGATCACCATCCAGAGCCTCGGCTTCCGTGCCGTTGTCTCCCGCAGGGCAAAGGCCGAGGCAAAAATGCGCAGAATCCTTTCTGCGGACGATGCTCAGATCATCTACTTTGATTACGGGGAGGCCGGATAAATGGACAAAGGCAATCTCGCGCCGAGCCGTCTGGTTCTTCTGGTCACAATTGTCAACAAGGGAAAAGGAACATTCTTCGCGGATTTTCTCAAAACGTTCGAAGCGAACCTTCAGATGTGTTTTGTGGCGGAAGGAACTGCGAGGAGCGACTGGATCGAGTTTCTCGGCCTCAAGGATAACCGGCGCAGTGTAATCCTGTCCGTGGTAAAAGCAGACCGTGTCGACTCCATCTTGACTGCGCTTGACGAACGGTTTCACACCATCAACTCCGGAACCGGAATCGCATTTACCGTCCCCCTGAGCAGCGTCATTGGAAGACTGACTTACGGATTCCTGAGCAATGAACCCCGATTGATCGAAGAGGAGAGAGAATAGTGGACAAACAGTACGAGATGACGGTCTGTATCGTCAACGCGGGATTCTCGGAAGTGGTAATGGATGCCGCGAGAAAAGCAGGAGCGGGAGGCGGAACCGTTCTCCACGGAAGAGGAACAGCCAGCCGCGAAGCAGAAGAACAGTTCAAAATCCAGATCCAGCCTGAAAAAGAGCTGGTGCTGCTTCTGGTGAAAAAAGAAATCAGAGACAACGTCCTCCGAGCCATCTACGATGCCGCGGGGCTGGACACTTCCGGACAGGGAATCGCCTTCTCTCTTCCGGTTGAACAAACCCTTGGATTGAGGGGGAAAGAACGGGAAAACGGCAATTCCTGAGCTGCCTGCACTGCAGGACCCCTCTTCAGAAAGCGGATAATAATCCAGCTTTACCTGCTTCTCTGATAATCGTGTTATACTGCATCATAATCTAAGAATGTATCTACGGCCTTATCGAGTAGGAGGGGGTGGCTAACCCCCGTCCTCTCACCGCACCGTACGTACCGTTCGGTATACGGCGCGTTCAACATTTGACAGAGTGTATAGACTCGTAAGCTTCC
>JAGAFM010000001.1 GCA_017612655.1 Clostridia bacterium
AAAAAAACGTATGTAATTACAACGTTTTTTCGGTGTTTCTTTTATTGATTCTTTGCCCTTTTTTCTTTCAAACTCGGGAAGAGACGGATACCGCACCGTAACGGTTCTTTTCGGCGTCCCGAACAGGCCGTTCTTAACGAAAAATCTTCGAAAAACAGGCATGGCAAAAAACGTTGACTTTTCCATCCTTTTATGATACAATCCAGTTGGGAAAGTGTCGAAAGATTCCTCCCGTCTGCTCTTTTTTCGATTTTGGGTGAGAGAAAGGTCCCGGCCCGTCCCTTCACCCTATGACTGGCTGAATCTATGTGAACAGAAAGGAAAATGGTATTCGCTCTTCCGTCCCCGGGATACGGAGAGAGATGCCGGACTTGCCATGAAGAACGTACGAAAGAGTTTACTGTTTGCCTGCGCCGTTCTGGTTGCGGCAGCGGCGGCCTCCTGCGGCGAAACCCCGAACACTCCGACTGACGGAAGCGGTTCGCCCGGTCAGGGAAGTTCGTCAAGCGTTGAATCCAGTGTTCCCGAGGAGACCGAAAGCGTGGATTACAGCATTCCGGAGCCGGATATGACGGGTTTGAACTTCGGCGGTGCGGAATTTGCTTTCTTCAGCACGGGACTTGAAGATCTCTGGGCGGAAAAGTTGACCGGAGAAACCGTAAACGACGCCGTCTTCAAACGCGACTCCATGATCGAGGATAAACTGAACGTCAAGATTACGGCTTCGGTCAACGAATCGTATTTTCCGGACGAGGCTGTGAAACTTGTGACGTCCGGAGACACTCGGTATCAGGTTTACCGCGATACCGCCGTCGGGTTCGGAGACACGGTCAGCTACGGGATCTATATTGACATGCGTCAGCTTCCATACTGTGACTTCACGCAGACCTACTGGAATCCCTACGCCCTGGCTTCCGGCTCCGTTTACGGAAAGAACTTCTTCATGCCTTCCGACTTTTCCCATGTTACGCTGTCACAGGCTCACTGCGTCTACTTCAATAAACGGCTGATGGCAGAATATGACGTGGAAAATCCCTACGATCTCGTGGACGGAAACCGCTGGACAATCGACAATTATCTGACGATGATCCGTCAGGTTTCCCGCGATGTCAACGGGGACGGGGAAATGGGGATTCAGGACCACTACGGCGTTCTGGTCCGGAGCGGACGCAGGTTCGGGACTTTCCTGGATCTTTACGTGGGCTCCGGTCAGCACTTCACCACGACGGATGAAAGCGGCGTCCGGATCCTGGATGTGGATTCCGATATGACGCAGAGCATCATCGACAAGATTTCCACCGTTCTCAAGGACCGTTCGGTTGCCTTCCGCTCGGAGGATTTTGAAAAAGAGGGCATGTTCGGCTACGAGGGCTTCATGAACGGGCATGCGCTCTTCATGCATGACTCCGTGGGTCAGTTGATCTACCTCCGTGAGATGGAGGATGATTTCGGGATTCTCCCGAATCCGAAATATGACGATTCTCAGGAGAATTACGCCCACCGGGCCAGTCCTTTCAGCGCGATGTTCGCCATTCCTTCGACCAACGAAGAACTCGAGATGACGGGAGCCGTCATGGAGTACGGTTCCTGGCTGGCGCATTATACCACCATTCCTGCTTACTATGAAATCACCGTCAAGCAGAAAAGAACCCGGGACGAGAAGGCGATGGAGATGCTGGACATTATCCACGATACGATCGTCTTCGATTTCGGTGATATGTTCGACGGCCCGAATATTGCAAACTATATGGACGCAGCCTATGAGGGCGGATCCATGACGAGAGGGTTTGATACGAGCCGGAAAAAAGTCAACAAGGCGCTGAACCGGCTCTGCCAGAAACTCAACAGTCTGAGTTAAACCCGATGAAGAAGTCCGCCTGCTTTCTCAGTGAGGCAGGCGGATCTCTGTTTCTGAATCTGAAGAAGGTTCAGGGGTTGAACAGATCCGGAATCCGGATCAACAAAGAGTTGAAAGAAAGGATGTTGACATCTTCGGCCCGTTTCATGTCCGGGCGGGATGCCGGTATTACTCGTGAAGAATCTGCGATTGGCTCTTTTTCTGTCCTGCGTCGTCCTGGCCGCCGTCGCAGCAGTTTCCTGTGGGGAAGGAACTCCGCAGGACGTAGGGGAAACCCGGTCTCCATCCGGATCCGGAGCGGCCTCCGGGGAACCCGCGGAATCTGCGGCGCCCCACTATGACATCCCTGAGCCTGATCTGGGCGAACTGGATTTCGGAGGCGAGATGTTCGGAATTCTGGCCAGCGACGTTTCCGCTGTTTATGCGGAATCACTGATTGGGGAGATCGTCAACGATGCGATCTACAATCGGAATCTCGCGATCGAGCAGCGTTTCAATCTAAAGTTCCGAATGGATTCCAGTGAATCGCTCGGTTTCTTCCCCACGGTAGCGACCCAGCTGCTGCTGAGCGGAGACACCACCTATACGCTGTTTTCCGACACCGCAACCGGCTTCTGCGACTGCCTGACGACCGGCGCGTTTCTCGATATGAGGTCTCTTCCTTACTGCGACTTTACCAGATCTTACTGGAATCAGTACGCCCTCGAGGGAACCTCCATCAAAGGAAGAAACTATTTCATGCCGACGGATTTCTCTCATAAATCGATTACATCCGCCCAGATCGTCTATTTCAGCCAGAAGATTGTTTCCGAAAACGATCTGGAAAATCCCTACGACTTTGTCGATAACAACACCTGGACGCTGGACAACTACCTCACCATGATCCGTCAGGTGAGCAGGGATTTAAACGGAGACGGCCAGATGGACACCGAAGATCAGTACGGAGTCCTTCTTCGTTCCGGAAGAAGGTTCGGCACGTTTTTGCAGCTCTTCTTCGCTTCCGGGATGCATTACACGACGACCGACGAAGAAGGCGCCCGCGTAATCGACGTCGATTCCGAAAAAGCGCAGGCTCTTGTCGACAGACTGTCTCCTGTTTTCCTGGATAAAGCCGTGGCAATTGACTTCGACCGTTACCGGGAAGCGACCGGATACGACCCGGAACTGTTCTTCATGTCCGACCGCGCCCTGTTCATGCACGACTCGATCGATGCCCTCATGACCATCCGCGAGATGGAAACCGATTTCGGGGTTCTGCCGAACCCGAAATACGATTCCAGTCAGGACGGGTATTACCACAAGGCCAGCCCGTTTGCACAGGTTTTCGCCGTCGGGAACAATGCGGACGTCGAACGCGCAGGCGCGGTTCTCGAGTATGCGTCGTGGCTGTCCCACTACACGGTTATGCCTGCTTATTATGAGGTGACCATCAAACAGAAGCGTACCCGTGACGAGAAGGCCCTTGAGATACTGGATATCATTCACGATTCCATTTATTTCGATATCGGAGATCTCATCGAATACGTCGACATGTGTACGTATACCTGGAAATCCTTTGAGCAGGGATCCTTCGCCCGCGGGTTCGACACCATGCGGAAAAAGATTAACAAGGCGCTCGACAAATACACAAGGCAGCTGGATTCGCTGGAATCCTGACCGAAAGCGGGAAACATGCCGCGGGGAGCCATGTCTCCGCGGTTCTTTTCTGCGCGCAGGTCACCCGGGAGGTTTTACCGATGTTTCATTTTGGCCGGATTGCTCTTTCTTCTCCGAATATTGTCTTGATTATTTCGGCTGTTGTCCCCGCACTGGCTCTTCTTTTTTTTGCCTACCGTTTCGACCGGGTGGAAAAGGAATCGCCAGGACTTTTGTGGAACCTGGTCGTGACGGGCGTTTTTTCCTGCCTGATCGCGCTGGTCCTGGAACGGATTTTCGGGACGGTCCTGGATGCTGTCCTTCCCGAGAATTCTCCAGCCTACCCGGTTGTGCTTTACTTTGGAGTCGTTGCCCTTTCGGAAGAGGGAGCCAAATATCTTCTGCTCCGGAACAAAACCTGGAATTCCACGGAATTCAATTACCGATTCGACGCGGTTGTCTATGCCGTTTTCGTCTCCCTCGGATTTGCTCTCTGGGAAAACATCACCTATGTTCTTCACTACGGACTCTCTACGGCACTCGTCCGCGCCCTGACCGCGATTCCCGGACATGCAGCCTTCGGTGTCTTTATGGGTGCTTTTTACGGCCTTGACAGACAGGAAGACCGGATGGGCAGGGAAAAGACGTCCCGTCTGTTCCGGATCCTCTCGATTGCATGTCCGGCGCTCCTGCACGGAACATATGATTACATCGCCAGTACCCAGGGACTCGCGGCGGGATTCGTATTCTTTGTTCTTGCTCTCTTCCTCTCTTCGTTTTTCCTTCTTCGCCGCGGGGCGCGGGAAGATCGGCGCATCTGAACAAGAACGAAAAACAAGACGCCTGCCTTGTCCCGCAATAACCGAACAGAACGAAAAAGTACCGGTTCCCGCGGAAGGGAACCGGTGCGATTCTTTTTGAGAAGTCAGTCGAGACTGTCCAGCATTTTTGTGTACTTTTTGAGCCGTTTCTGAAGAATCTTAAGAGAAGCTCCGAATTTTCTGGAGAACGAACGGTCGGTGTAGGAGTTCCACATGTAGTTGGGCATGTAGGAGTCGTAGACGTCTCCGAACTCAAAGACCATGGATCTGCGGATAATGTCCAGCATGTTGACGGCGTCTTCGTCGCGGGTTCTCTTCTGCTTGACCGTAATCTCATAATAAGCGGGAAGAACCGTGTAGTGAGAGAGCCAGGCCATGTATTCGGTGACCGCGCCGGTTTTTTCCAGATCCTGAATGGTAACCGGTGCCGCAAACATAACGGCGTGCGGAAAGACCCGGTGGTAATAATCCGACTGATTGGAGTCGTATTTCGGGTTCGGAACGATCCCGTAGTCGTCTTCCATATTCCGGAACAGTTCCATCGCCGCGATCTCTTCCTGAATGAAGAGGCAGTGACCTTCGAGAAACATGGTTTTATACGCCTTGTCCTTGGTGTCTCCCGTCATGTCCCTGACTTTGTAGTTGTTCAGGCAGACGGTACGGTCCTCCAGAACCGGATACAGCTTGTCAATCAGATTCTGGGCAAAGTCGCCGTCGACCGCGATGACGCGGCCTTCGTCCGGATCCTCGACGGTAAACGTCTTTCCCGAACCGAAGTAGAACTGCAGGAAGCAGCCCATCCGGAACTCCGCTTTGACCAGTGCTCCGTAAAGGTCTTCCGTATCATAGATGCCGTCTCCGTTGGTGTCTCCGTGGACCATTTTCACCATGGAAAGGAAGTTGTCGATGGTCCAGGTGTTGTCGTAAACCATCTGATAGGGACTCTCCAGATCGTGTTCCGCCACAAGCCTTTTGTTGAAATACAGGAAACCGGTCGTGGAGAGGGGAGACAGGCAGACATCGTTCGCCATCATGTACAGCTTCCCTTTATAAACGGTATCCCGGACGCAGGAGGGATTCCAGTACTCGGATTCCAGATTGCAGTAGGGAAGATCCTTGAAATTCATGTACGCGCCGGTGTAAATGGTGTCGCCGAAGAGAACGGACCCGCCGCAGACCATGTCAATGGTACTGTCGCCGGCCATGATCAGAACATCCGGGCGGGTTTCGTCGGCTGTCATAGTCACCTTGCACCCGAACTTCTGCTCGACTTTCAGATTGCGGTTGAAGACGGCGTCGTTGACGACCTCTCCGATCAGACCTTCGACCCAGAGAAAATCCCTGGGATGGAAGAGTTCGTCCGGATCCTCGTTTTCCAGATTCACCTGGGTGTAGAAAGTATACTTCTGTCCGGTAAGATCCAGTTCCGGGAGTTCCGGTTCCGGGATGTCGTATCTGGGATCGGTTTCCGGCTCGCTGGCGGAAGAGGGAGATTCGGAACTGTCAGCGGGTTTCTCCGGCGTTTCCGAAGTGCAGGAAACCGCGGCGAATGCGAGAAGCAGGCAGGCGGCTGCCAGCAGTTTTTTCTTCAAAGGGGGTCACTCCTTTCGGGGATCAAAAACATTTCCAGTCTTTTTCAATCTTAACTATTATAACGAAAATGCGCAATTCTGTCAAGATGGGGAAGACGATTGACGGAAAAAGCAGCCGGCGCTTCAAAATGAAGCGCCGCAGGTCTGTTTGACGTGAAACCAGAGGAAGAATGCAGAGAATGGGCGGGATCAGTCTCCGAGGCCGTCCAGCATTTTCGTGTACTTGAGCAGACGACGGTTGAGAAGTTTCAGGTTCGAACCCATTTTTCTCGTATAGGAACCGTCCAGGTACGAGTCGTAGAGGTAATTGGGGATCCATGTATCGTAAACGTCCCCGAACTCGAAGACCATGGTTTTCCGGATGATGTCCAGCATCTCGATCGCATCCTCGTCCCGGGTCCGTTTCTGCTTGACCGTAATCTCGTAATAAGCCGGCAGAACCGTGTAGTGGGAAAGCCATGCCGTATATTCGGTGACGGCTCCGAGTTTCTCGAAATCCGTTACGGTGGCGGGAATGGCGAACATGGACACGGAGGAATTGACGCGGTGGTAGAAGTACTCCTGACTCGAATCGTATTTCGGATTGGGGACGATTCCGAAATCGTCCGGCATTTCGCGGAATTTGTCCATCGAGCCGATATCTGCCTGAATGAACATGCAGTGGCCTTCCATGAACATGACTTCGTACGGCTCCGGTCCACCGGTGATTCTCCGGATGTCGTTCCAGTCCATGCAGATGGTTTTATCTTCGAGGACAGGGGAAAGCTTATCAATCAGACTCTGAACGAATTCTCCGTCGACTGCGATGACGCGCCCTGCGTCGGGATCCTCCTTCGTCAGGGTCCTGCCGGAGCCGAAGTAGAACTGGACAAAGCAGTTCATCCGGAAATGCGCCATCACCAGAGCCCCGTACAGGTCCTCCATATCCATGACGCCGTCTCCGTTGAGATCCGCGTGCACCTGTTTGATCATGTTGAGCCAGTTGTCGACCGTCCAGGTGTTGCTGTGGACCATGTCGTACGGATTTTCCATGTCGTTCTCGGAAAGAATCCGTTTGTTGAAATAGAGAAACCCGGTGTTGGCCAGCGGCATCAGGCAGGTATCGTTGGGCATCATGTAGAGCCTTCCGCGGAAGATGGTGTCGCGTACGCAGAAAGGACTCCAGTATTCGGACGTGAGGTTCAGATAGGGGACATCCGTGAAATCCAGGTAGGCGCCGGATCCCATGGTGTCGCCCAGGATCGTCGAGCTGGTGCAGATGATGTCAAAGGAATTGTCTCCGCCCATGACCAGAACGTCCGGGCTGGTTTCCTTGAAGATCAGATTGACGGAGCAGCCGAATTTCTGCTCGACCTGCAGATTCCGGTTGAAGACGGCGTCGTTGACCACCTCTCCGATCAGACTTTCGGAATAGAGAAAGTCCCGGTCCACGAAGCGCGCGTCTCCGGAAACGTCGGAAGCGGTATTGACGAAAGACTGACAGTAATAGGTAAATGTCTGGCCGGTCAGATCGAGTTCCGGCAGCTCGGGCTCCGGAATATCGTAAACGACGTTTGACTCGGTCGAAGGCTCTTCCGTGACCGGAGCGGACGGGACGCCAGAATCCCCCTCGCTGCCGCTCTGGACCGGGGACGGATTTGCTTCGTTGCCGCAGGACATCGCGGTCAGGGCCAGGAGCAGGCATCCGGCCGCCAGCAGTTC
>JAGAFM010000036.1 GCA_017612655.1 Clostridia bacterium
GCAAAGAGAACCGAAATCAGCCCATTGTCCAGATGGGGTTATTTCTAGATGATTCCGGTCTTCCCATTTCTTATGAGATCTTTCCGGGAAACACCTTGGATCACCTCACGGTCAGAGACTCTCTGGCAAGCACAGTAGACAATATGAATTTTGGCAGGTTCATTTTTGTCGGAGACAGAGGAATGTGCTCCTACACAAATCTGGCACATATTCTTCAACAGGGCAACGGGTACGTGATCAGCAAAAGCATTGCGAAAAGCAAAGAAGCAGAAAAGCGCTGGATCTTCGATGATTCCGACTATACCGTTGAAAGTCCCAATTTCAAGTACAAGTCCAGAATCGTAACCCGTCAGATCCTGGATGAGAACAGGAAACCGCATACGGTTTCCGAAAAAATAGTGGTTTATTGGGACCGGAAATTCTTTGATCGCCAGATTCAGGAGAACAAGTCTTTTCTTGATTTCCTTGATAAGCTGATACAATCTCCGAATTCCTTCCGTGTCACCGCTTCACAGTCCAAAAGCGTCAGACGATTTCTGAAAAACGAGTTCCTTCATATTGATACCGGCGAGTTTCTTGACGCGGCAAAACTCCGCTCCGTTTTGGATCCTGCCAAAGTTGCTGCATACAAAGAGGAGCTCGGTTATTACCAAATCGTTTCCTCCGAACTGCATCTGAGCGAGAAAGAGATTATTGAGATTTACCACGGTCTATCTCGCATTGAGGACCAGTTCAAAGTCTTAAAGGGTGACCTTTCTACCAGACCGATTTTCGTGAACACGAAAGAACATATTGATGCACATCTCGCTATCTGCACGATTGCTTTAATTGTTTTGAGGCTCATTCAACTAAAAGTCGCTGACGAATTCGCAACTCCCACGGATAAACTGTGGTCTTACGGCATTTCTGCAGACAGAATCAGAACCGCACTGAATTCCTGGACCGTTGACTCCTTTCCCGATGGATTCTTTCGCTTTAACAATGTTGATTCTCCTGATCTGAAACGGATTCTCGACGCTTTTCATATTTGCATTCCCGTTAAACTCTTCAAGGCGAAGGAACTGAAAGCGCTGAAATCTGCTTTTTCGATCTCAAATTAGTACATACTCTGGTACATAATTGTCAAACCACTTTTCCTCTCTTAATACCTTAAAAAGCCCTTTATGGCGGTGTTTCCTGCCGCTTTGGAGGGCCTTTCTCTTTTTCCAAGTGGCAAACTCGGGTTCTACCACGATTGGGGACATTTGTCAACAGAAATGTCCCTGATAATGTCCAAAATGTCCCTGAAATGTCCCTGATAATGTCCTTGATATTGTCCGAAATGTCCATGATACGGTTTTCCCGGTGCCGTTCTCCCGAGAACGGGGACAGTCCTACTGTAAAAAGAACCCGAATCACGGTGACAGATTCCCTCCCCCTTGAAAAGGATGAAATCAGAGCGATATCACAAACAAAAGACTCGCACCGGCCGGATCCTTCGATTCCCATGCCGGATGCGAGTCTTTGCTTGTTTTTTATAAACCGCCGTGCTGTTTACGGCATGCACGCTGGTGCGGAAGGTCTCTACTGTTTCAGATTGGGATCGGAAACGTTCAGACAGTCTTTGACCGGGACGGGACGGCTCAGAGCCGCAAACGGCTTCAGCATCTGCTCGCAGAACAGCTCCGCCACCTTCATGAGATTCTCGAGAAGCGGAATCTCGATGGTGTGCCCGGCCAGTTCCATCCGGATGACCCAGCTGTCTTCCTTGAATCTCACGGACGGATCCAGGCCGCCTATGGGATTGATCGGCGTGCAGGTGCCCATGGCTTTGTCGTATACCCACGCGCCCGCCAGTCCGAGCGTTTCTGAGACGTACTTGGCCGCCAGCTCCACGGAATCGAATTCGCTGCCGTCCGGCACCGACTTCGCCAGATAGTCCATGATTTTCTTCAGGGTGCCCTTGGATTTCGCCGCGTAGTCCTTGAAGGCGTCGCCCACCGCGTTCTTGAAGTAGGTCATGGACAGGTCGCCTCCGGCCGCCACAATCGACTTGTAGAGGTCTCCCTGTTCCTCGTCGCCGTAGTAATAGTGCTTCAGGAAGGAGGTGAACAGGAAGCCCGCCACCGCGTAGCCCAGCTTCTTGGGCGTCGGCGGCTCCTCTCCGGTCAGGACGTTGCCCAGCGTGTTCTCGATGCCTTCCAGAATGGCTTTGTAGAAGTTCTCGGAACCGTAGTTCACGGGCTCGCCGTCCAGCAGCGCGCCGATGTAGGTTCCGGCGAATTCCGCCCACATGTCCTTCATGGGAGAGGCGAACGCCTCCACCACCGGTCCGCCGCCGTAGACCTCGACCAGATAGGAGAACGCCTGGTCGCCGATCCATTTGATGACGTTGGCGGCCATCTCCAGCCGGCCGATTTCCTTGTCCAGCTGCATGTAGTCGCGGTGCTCCTGACGGTAGTACTCCACGGCGTCCTTGAGGATCATGCGGCGCACCATCTGCAGCTCGTTGGCGGATCGGAGCTTGGGATTGCGCAGCAGGGCCCGGATCATGGGATCGTTCGGCAGACCGAACCGCTCGATGGTCCTTCTGAGTTTCTTGTACTCGTCGTCCCAGGTGTTCGGAGGCGTCGGGACGTCGCCCTCGATCGCAAGCGGCAGGACGCCCTCGAAGCTTTCACCGCCCGCGCGGGCGCGCAGAAGCATTTCCACGAGATACGGGCCTTCCGCCATGGGAAGGGTATGCTGCGGCGCGATGGCGCAGAGGGGACTGCCTTTCTCCAGTTCGTAGCGGAAGTTCTCGGAGATGATCGCGCCGTAGCTTTCGGCGCCGTACAGCTCCGCGACCTCGAGCTCCGCTTCGGAGACGTCTTTCAGCTGACACCGTCCCGTCTTCGGATCCTTCGAGGCGAGGAAGAGGTCGAAGCTCGTGGGCCGGATGGGCGCGTCCAGACCGCCCGACTCGCTCTCCAGCGTGTTGACCCGCAGCCGGCGGTCTTTGCTCAGTTGCTCGTCCCGGACGCCCACGGACAGACCTTCCGGATACAGCTCGGCGTAGATCTCTCCCGAGGCCTCCGAACCGTCTTCGAAGACCGCCCGGACGGACAAATGCTTCTGCGTCTTTTCGCGGAAACAGTCCGACCCTTCCCGGGCGGCGGTTTTGTTCTTCAGATCCGCGTAGTAGCACCGGTCGCGGTCCGCGGGCCGGAACGTGCACTCGATCTCCGGATCGCCCGAGCACTCCAGCTTCTTCGGCTCCTCCGCGGCGTCTTCCAGATAGAAGAGAACCGGATAGGTCGCGCCGTCTCCGAGGATCATATCGACCCCGGCTTCGGCGTTCAGAGCCCAGGAATCCGCTCCTCTCTCCTCCGGGAAGCGCAGATACGGTTTGCCGCACAGACGGAAGACCACGCTGTTTTGGAACGTGCCGCCGGCTGTTGCGAGCGTGAAGGTCAGGGTTCCTTTTTCGGGCGCGTCTTCCGGTGCCCGGACGAGCGCTTCCAGATAGCCTCCCGTCATCCGTGCGGACTCCACTTCCAGACCGGTCCCGGATGCGGTGATGGCCGCCGTCAGATCGTCCCGGGGGCTTTCCGCACCGGAGGCGTCGATCTCCGTCATGCGGGCCCGGACCGCGACGGTCTTCCCGCCTTTCCGAATGGCGTCCCCGAAGTCCTTGGAGACGTACATTTTGTACCGCTTTTTCTTGTCGTTCTTTCCGCTCTTCTTTTCAGCACTGCCCGCGACGGCGCCCGCGCCGATGGCGGCGGCCCCGACGGCCGCGGCCGCTCCCGCGATGAGACCGGGAACGGAAACGCCGCTGTCCTCGCCGGTTTCCCGTTCGGCGTCGCGAATGACGCTTTCGTTTTCGGTTTCCGGTTCAGCGGTGGAGGCGGTTGTTTCCTCTTTTGTTTCCGCAGGATCCGTCCGGCTGTCGACCGGGTCTTTCCAGGTGACCGTGATAAAGGAGGTGTCCTTTGCGAACGTTTCCGCCAGATCCAGCGCGAGAAACTCTTCATAGCGGGGACCCTGCTCGCGGTACAGGGCCTCGTACGCCGTTTCCTTGTCCTGCTCGATGCCGGCGTAGAAGGCGGCGGTCTGGTAGTACGTCACGGCGAGAAACGCGCCGGGCAGTTCGGGCAGGGTGAAATAGTACGTGCACTGCTTGACGTCGCCGTAGTTGCTTTCGAATCCGGTGTAGGGTTCCAGCTCCCCGTGATAAAAAAAGGTGCCCTCGATCTTCCTGTCGCCTCTGTACATGGCGTGTCCGACCACCAGATACCCGTCGTCCCGTTTCGTCAGGGTCGCCGGGGTTTCCAGTTGGTTGGTGTATTCGCTGCCGGAAAGCCAGAGGGTGTTGTAAAGTCTGCCGTACCAGTAGCTCTGATCCGACAGTTTCAGATACTCCTCCTCCGCCTTCGCGGCCATGGTTTCCTCGAGGGTTTTCCCCTCTTGGGCCAGGCAGACCTGGATTTCGTACAGCTTGACCGAAAACCGGCCGGAGACGCGGTTGAAGAACCGGCTCCCGTACTCCTCGTACTGGTAGTCTTCGCTGAAGCCGTGCCGTTCCTCAATGGAAAAACGTTCGGAGATTCCTTTTTCCGCGTCGGAGGAAAACCAGTTGAACAGGGATTCGGGCGCGGCATATTCCAAATATGCCTGCTGACGGTAGACTTCCCGGTTGTTCTCGTCGTACTCGGAGTACGTCAGGGTGGCGTCGAAAGCCGGTTTTCCTTCGCGGTCCGAACCCACGTTGTAATAGTTGTTGTAATTGTACCGGAGCCGGTATTCCGGGATCTCGTCGACGGGGAAGGGATCCGCGGCCGAGACCGCGAAGGGCAGCGTCAGGCACAGAAGCAGGATGGCCGCCGGAAAAACGATCCGTTTTTTCATTTTCCTTCCTCCTCCTTTTTTCCGCCCGGGACGGCGACGCCGAACCTGGCGAGGATCTTCATGACGATCGAGCCGGCAATGAGCACCGCCCCGGCGATCATGACCGCGACGGGGATTCCGAGCAGGGAGAAAAGTCCTCCCGCGGCGAAGCCGGCGGCAAGACCCCGGACGAGACCGCCCCCGTCTCCTCTGCCGCCGAGCAGTTTGGAGAAAGAGCCGGTGAGCCGGGTGAGGAAGCCGCCGTTCAGGGCGCTGCGCGCCGCCAGAAAGGCCGCTGCGATTCTGCCGACGATCGAGAAGCGCTGCAACCCGCCGGACAGGAAGGCCAGCCCGATCAGCCCGAAGCCCAGCCCCAGGGTCCAGCTCCACAGATCGGAGAGCGAAAAGCCGAAGGCGCCCCTGAGGGTCTCCACGAGGGTATGCTTTTCTCCTTTTTCCTTCTTTCGGAACAGACCGATCACCCGGTACACGGCGGTGACGAAAACGCCTTTGCCGAGGATGCCGCCTATGGTTTTGACAATGCCTCCGCCGGTTCCTGCCCCGGC
>JAGAFM010000037.1 GCA_017612655.1 Clostridia bacterium
GGCTTATGCCGTTGAATAAAAAATCCTCCTATGGTAAAATGCAAGAGGTCTGGCAACCGCAAGCAAAAGACGAATAGGAGGAGTCAAGTGAAGATTGACACAAACAGTATAGCACATACAACATGGAATTGCAAGTACCATATTGTGTTTGCACCGAAGTACAGAAGGCAGATCATATACGGAAAAATCAAAAAAGACATAGGGGTGATCCTAAGGAAACTGTGTGAATGGAAGGGAGTAGAGATCATAGAGGCAGAAGCCTGCCCGGATCACATACACATGTTAGTGTCAATCCCACCCAAGATCAGCGTATCAAGTTTTATGGGATACCTGAAAGGGAAAAGCAGTTTAATGATATTTGACCAACATGCGAACTTAAAATACAGATACGGGAACCGAGAATTTTGGTGTAGAGGGTACTATGTGGATACGGTAGGGAAAAACAAGAAGGCGATAGAACAGTACATAAGAAATCAGCTACAGGAAGATTTAGCGTACGAGCAGCTAAGTATCAAAGAGTTGGTTGACCCGTTTACGGGTGAGCCGGTTAACGCAAGCAAAAAGAAGTAAGCCAACCGCTTTAGCGGTAGCTTGAGACCGCTTGCGGTTGGCAGACTATTCAGAGGGCTTTTAGCCCTGCCAGTACCAGTGGGTTATACCCACAGAGCAAACCACCGGCTTGGCCGGTGGTTATGATTCGCCTGAAAGCAGGGCAGGGGGAGGACGATCTCAGATTTCCGGGGGCGAGGGGATGTCGACTCCGGCTTCTTCCGGGGACGGCTCTCCCTCTGCCGTTCTCTTTTTCCGATCGAGGATCCGGCCGACTCCGGCGAGAATCGCGTGCAGGTTCAGCCCGAAAACCAGAAGAACCGCGCCGATCTGAACGAAAATCCAGCCCTGAGATTCCGTGATCATCCAGTAAGCCTGAACCAGAACGATGGCCGTGTTCAGCGTCAGCTTGACCGGGTGCATCGGGAAGGAAATATACTTCTGAGCGTTGAGGGCCCGGATGATGAAGACGACGAAGTAGCTGAAGAAAGTTGCGATGGCCGCTCCGTTGACCGCGAGAAACGTGGGAATCAGCAGAAGATTCAGCACCAGATTCAAAAGAGCGCCGGTCATGGAAGTCAGAAACGAAAGGACGCTCTTCTTTTCCACCAGGTAGACAGAGCCCATGAAGGTGACGAGACTGGAGAAAATGGTGGCGACCGAAAGCATCGGGACGTACTGCCACGCCGGATAGTATTCCTCCGCCGCCATGACCTGGACGGCGAT
Source organism: Clostridia bacterium (assembly GCA_017612655.1). Taxonomy (GTDB): domain Bacteria; phylum Bacillota; class Clostridia; order Oscillospirales; family CAG-272; genus RGIG3925. The sequence continues at coordinate 1,276 of JAGAFM010000037.1, forward strand.
TTTTGCGAGGGCGGTCAGAACCGCTCCCGCGATAAACATCAGGGCCTGGAAACTGTTGAAGACGTTTCCGAAGAAAACGGCGTGCTCCTGATCCCCTTTTTCGGAAATGGCGGAAAACTGCCACGCCTCGATAAAGATTCCGGAGAGCAGAATCAGAAGAGTGGGAATCTTATAGGCAACCGCGTAGAGCCCGTCCGCATCGGATCCGATCATCCAGGTGACCATATAGCGGTCCGCCACGTTGGTCATCCACCAGAAGACGGTCGTCGGAATCAGGGGAATACTGAATTTCAGCATGGCTCTGGGAAAACGGCTGCGCAGAGAACGGAACGAAACCAGACGGTACAGTTTCTGCGAAAGGAAGAGAGAGACCGTGCAGAACACGTCTGACAGGACGACGGAAAGCACATAGCCTACAACGCCCCACTGGAATACGAGAAGGAACAGAAGATTGAGCAGGATGGTCAGCGCGGTGCTCAGGATTCCGTGCACCGCGAAGAGCTTCATCTTTCCTTCCGCCCGGATGAACTGCATGCAGAGGGTATGGAGACAGGAGAACAGGGTGTAGGAGAAGACAAGCAGGCTGTAGCCGCGGAAGAAGGGAACCAGCTCCAGAAGAGGAGTCAGGAGGCCGAAGACCGCTCCGCCCGCCAGGATAGTGAAGAATCCGGTCGAAAAGACTGCTTTTTTGTCGGTTTCCCGGTCCAGCGCGAAGCGGAAGACCGCTTCCGCGATTCCGACGGAAAGGAGCGGAATCAGAAGATTTGCCGTCTGCGTAATTACATCCGCGATCCCGTACTGTTCGGTGTTCAGACAGCTGGTATAGAAGCGCACCATACAGAAAACCAGGAGCTTGGAACCGAACGTTCCGAACCCCAGAATCACCGTATTGGAGAGCAGTTTTCTGTACTTGTTCATAGCATATACAACTTTCCGCACAAAGAGAGTGAACCGGGCGGCGCGGGGACGGCCCGCGGACGCGAAAACGGCTGAGACGGATTGACAGAAGAGGGACGATGTGATACAATAGCCTGCGTCAAGAACTGTCGGGGGAGGGGATCGCTGTTGAACCGTGAACCGAACGGACAGCGCCGGGCCGCGGATCCCAGATCCGAGGCGGCGCGCCGGGCCTATATTGAGAAAAGAAGGAAGCAGATCCGTAGGAACCGGATCCTCCTGGGCGCCGTTGCGCTCGTTCTGCTCGCGCTGGTCGTCTTCCTCGTTGTTCTGATCGGGAAGGGAATCGCCGCGGCGATCCGGCCGGAAGAACCCTCTGCGGAAACAGAGTCCGCTTCGCTTCCGGAAGAAGAGCCGTCGGAATCCGACGGGTCGGAGGAGCCGGCCTCGGCACCGGATTCTTCAGGGGGAACGGAATCGGAACCGCCAGAACAGACGGAGCCCGCGACAGAAGACCGGTTTCCGGCTCTCCCGGATACCATCCCCTTCCGCGCGGATCTTTCCGCCTACGAGCAGTATATGAACCCGGAAGACCGGGACGGATACCTGATCCTTGTCAACCCGGATCATCCGCTGGACGGGAGCTACGCCCCGACGGATCTGACCGATGTGGCCAATCCCCGCTACAGCCCCGCCGCCCAGCTGCGGAACACTTCAGCTCTTGCGCTGAAGGCTCTGTTTCTGGAGATGGCCGCCAACGGATACACCGATGTGACGGTCACGAGCGGATATCGGAGCTATCAGACCCAGAATCAGTACTTCGAATACTACGTAACCAATGAGATGTCGGCGAATCCCTCGCTGACGCGAGCGCAGGCGGAGGCAATTGTCATGACCTACTCCTGCCGCGCCGGAACGAGCGAACATCAGTCGGGGCTTGCCTGCGACATGCACAACCTTCCGTCCGCCGATATCAGCTTTGCCAGGCAGCCGGTCGCTCAGTGGCTGGCGGACAACGCCTGGAAGTGCGGGTTCATTCTTCGTTTTCCGGAAGACAAAACCGACAAGACCGGCATTTCCTACGAGCCCTGGCATTTCCGGTTCGTGGGAAGAGAACATGCCTACCGCATCCACGAGCTGGGACTCTGTCTCGAAGAATACATCGAGCTGCTGAATTCCTGACGGATGCGCCCGCTTCCGCGGGTTTGGGCGGTTTTGCGGGAAGAGTATATCATATTTCCGCCCCGTTTGCAAGACCGGGGAAAAGAAAGATCGGGCGGAGTCCTGGTCCCGACCCGAATCCTGAATCATAACTGCCGGAGGATCCCATGCCGTATTCTATCCGTCTGGAACAGAATCTCCCGTACCTGGTTTCCTCTCTCCTTCCGGCCAGACATGCGTTTCTGACCCGAAACGGAGGAGTCAGTCAGGGGATTTTTTCCTCTCTGAACCTGAGCGCGTTTCTCGGGGACCGTCCCGAATGCGTGCGGGAGAACTGCCGCAGAGTCTGCAGTCTGTTCGGCCTCGGAGAAAACGACGCCGCGGTGACCTGTCAGGTGCACGGGAAATCCGTCCGCATCGTAACGGAAGCCGACCGGCATGAATGCCTGACTCCGGTTTCCTACGAGGCGGACGCCATCGTGACGAATGTGGAAAAACTTCCGCTCCTCTGCTTTTCCGCCGACTGCATGCCCCTTCTGATGCAGGATCCAGTGGCGGGCGTGGCCGCCGCCGTTCACTGCGGGTGGAGGAGCTCGGTCTCGGACATTATCGGCGCCACCGTGGAGGCGATGGTTTCGCTCGGCGCCGAGCCGGAACGGATCTGCGCTGCGACCGGTCCGTCGATCGGTTTCTGCTGTTTTGAGTGCGGGGAGGAAGTCCCGAGCGGGGTTTCCGCCTACCTGTCCGGCGAAACGGACGGCCTGTTCCGCCCGGCGGAAGAGGGGAAAACCTATGTGGATCTGGCCGAAGCCAACCGCAGGCGGTTGATTCAGCTCGGCATTCTGCCGGAAAAAATCGATGTCTGCAGGGAATGCACTTTCTGCCACCCGGAGAGCTACTGGTCGCACAGGTACACGCGCGGAAAGCGCGGAGTCCAGGGCGCCGCGATCTGCCTTTGATGTGAAAGAGTTGGAACGAATCAGGAAAGGGGGAAAAGCAAAATGAGTCTGCCGGAAGAAGAGCCGAGAGACGTGTTCGATCGGATCATGCTCCTTCCCGTGCTCCGTGTCTTCAACCCCTTCTACCGCAAATACAAGGAAAAGCTCCTGTATCTCTTTTTCGGCGGGCTGACGACCGTCGTCGACATCGTCGTCTTCTGGCTTTTCTGCTCGGTACTCGGCGTCAACGAACTGATTGCCAACGTCATCGCCTGGATCGCCGCGGTTCTCTTCGCGTTCGTGGTGAACAGGACCTGGGTTTTCGACGCGAAAACGGAGGATCGCCGGGAAACGGCGAGACAGTTTTTCACCTTCGTCGGAGGCAGGGTATTCTCCCTCCTTTGCGAAGAGGCGATTCTCGCCGTTTTTATCACCTGGCTGGGCCTGTGGCCCCTTCCCGTGAAAATCGCCGCCCAGATTCTGGTCTTGATTCTGAACTACGGAATCTCCAAATGGCTGGTCTTCCGGGATCCGGAACGTAAAAAAGAAAAGAAAAAAGCTATTGACAAATCCGGCGAACTGTGATAGAATCCCCGTTGCCCCTTGAAAAAGGAGCGGATGCGCCATTAGCTCAGCTGGATAGAGTGTTTGGCTACGAACCAAAAGGTCGAGGGTTCGAATCCCCCATGGCGCGTGGATTCCGCAAACAGACGATGCTTGCGGAATCTGTTTTAGGGGCATAGCTCAGTTGGTAGAGCAGCGGTCTCCAAAACCGCGTGTCCGGAGTTCGAGTCTCTGTACCCCTGCCATCGCAGAAACCTCTTTTGTCTCTCAAAGGCAGAAGAGGTTTTCTTCTTGCTTTCCGGGAGAGCCCGCTCTGGGATTTTCCCCGACAGATTTCTGTTCGAAAAGGAGCTGACTGACCATGCGGTATCTGGAATACGGCCCAGCGGAACTGAAACCCATCCTCCTTTTTCACGGGGGCGGATTGTCCGTCTGGAACTACCGGGAGGCGGCCCGGCTGCTCGAAAGTGATTTCCACGTCGTCCTCCCGTTTCTTGACGGCCACGCCGGAAGCGACCGGCCTTTTACGACGATTGAGGACAACGCAGAAGAAGTTCTGAACTTGATCGATGCCTGTTTCGGCGGCTCCGTGCTTCTGATCGGCGGCCTTTCGCTGGGAGCTCAGATTGCGCTGGAAATCCTCTCGGAGAGAAGCGACGTCTGCTCCTGTGCTCTGATCGAGAGCGCCTCCGTGATTCCGTCTCCCCGGACGAACGCCCTGATCGGTCCGTCGGTCGGGATGAGTTACGGATGGATCCGGAACCGGACGTTTGCAAGGATACAGTTCCGGTCCCTTCGGATGCGGCCGGAGTATTTCGAGGATTACTACCGGGATACCTGCCAGATCGCGAAGACGGACATGATTGCGTTTCTGAAGGCGAACACCTCCTATTCTCTGAAGCCTTCGATCTGCGAAACCGCCGCGAAAGTGTGCGTTTTCGCGGGAGAGCGGGAAACCCGCGGAATCCGGAAATCGACCGAGGAGATTCACCGGATGATTCCCTCGAGCGAACGGACGGTTCTGCCTGGCCTCTTTCACGGAGAGTTCTCCCTGAATTGCCCGGAGCGGTATGCCGAGACCGTCCGACAGATTCTGCAGAAGGGGCAGTAGAAGGTCCGGAGGGCCGGCGGGCTCCCGCGACAGGTGAAGGCCCATACTCTCTTTTCCCGGAAAGGTTGACATTTTCTGCTTTTTCGGTATAATGGAGGGAGAAGAACCGCCGGTTTCCGGTCCGTCTTCCCGCGTGCCGGGGAGACCGGAGCCTCAGGAAAGGAGAGCGTCCCTTGAAAATTACCATGTACGGTTCGTCCAGCGACCGGATCCCCGCAACCTATCTGGACGGCGCACGAAGGTTCGGAGAAATGCTGGCGAAGAGAGGACACACCCTGTGCTTCGGCGCGGGAAATGAAGGCGTGATGGGTGCCGCCGCCCGCGGGGCAAAGGAGTCCGGAGGGACCGTGATCGGGATCCTTCCCGATTTCTTCCCGGACGGAATCGAGTATCCGGAGTGCACGTCCCTCCTTTACACGGATTCCATGCGGGAGCGGAAACGGATGCTGGAATCCGAGGCGGATGCGTTCGCCGTTCTCCCCGGCGGGGTAGGCACGTTCGACGAACTGTTCGAAACATATGCGCTCCGGGTTTTGGACTGCCACCGGAAACCGATCGTCGTTTACAACATCGGTGGCTGGTTTGATCCGATGAAAGAAGTGCTGGACCACTCGGAACGGGAGGAGTTTCTTCTACGGAACTGGCGGGAGGATCTGTTTGTTTCGGATGATCTTTCCCGGATTTTTGAGTATCTGGAATCCGATGCCGCGATTCGGCCGGATGCAAACTGATATATAAGGAAAGGAAGGAACGAACCTTGAAACTCGGAATCGTCGGGCTGCCGAACGTCGGCAAATCCACCCTGTTCAATGCGATCACGGACGCCGGGGCGGAGTGCGCCAACTATCCGTTCTGCACCATCGAACCGAACGTCGGAGTTGTCGCAGTCGCGGACAAGCGCCTCGACAAACTGGCGGAGATGTACGATCCCCTGAAGAAAACGCCTGCCGTGATTGAGTTCGTGGATATCGCGGGTCTGGTGAGAGGCGCGTCCAAAGGGGAGGGGCTCGGGAACAAGTTCCTGTCCCACATCCGGGAAATGGATGCCATCGTTCATGTCGTGCGCTGTTTCGAGAACAGCGACATCGTCCATGTGGAGGGAAGAATCGATCCGATCTCCGACGTGGAAATCATCAATATGGAACTGATCTTCTCGGATCTGGAAGTTCTGGACCGCAGAATCGACCGTCTGGAAAAGCAGCTCAAGGGAGACCGATCCGTATCCGGTGACATCGCGGTCCTGAAAAGGATCCGGGAGGCACTGGCGGAGGGGAAATCCGCACGCACCGTGGAGCTGTCCGACGACGAACGCGCCGCGCTTTCCGAGGTTTCCCTTTTGTCCATGAAGCCCGTGATCTACGTGGCCAACATCTCCGAGGAGGAGGTCGGAACGGATCTTTCCGGCAATGCGGGATATCAGGCGCTCGCCGCCTACGCGAGGGAAGAGGGTTCCGGAATCCTTCCCGTCTGCGCCTCTATCGAGGCGGAGATCGCGGAACTGTCCCCCGAGGACAAAGCGGTCTTTCTCGAAGATCTCGGGCTGAAAGAGAGCGGGCTGGATCGTCTGGTCCGGGAAAGCTATGCGCTCCTCGGCCTGATCAGTTTCCTGACCGCCGGACACGATGAGTGCCGGGCGTGGACCATCCGGAAGGGAACCAGGGCCCCGCAGGCGGCCGGAAAGATTCACACGGATTTCGAACGCGGCTTTATCCGCGCGGAAGTTATTTCCTTTGAGGATCTGATGGCGTGCGGGACGATGACTGCCGCGAAGGAGAAAGGTCTCGTCCGCTCGGAAGGCAAAGAATACGTCATGAGGGACGGAGACATCGTTCTGTTCCGGTTCAACGTCTGACCTGGGCAAACAAGAAAGAGGGCCGGGCTCCCTGTTCGGGGGTCCGGCCCGTTCCTTGTGATACGGTTTTGCGGTTTCGTTCCTGTCGTCAGACCATCAGCTCGCAGATGAGCGAGGACAGCTCCGCCGGATTCTCTACGGACATTCCTCCGATCAGGCGGGCCTGCGCATAGAGGATTTTCGCGTAGGACGCGAGTTTGTCCCGGTCGTTTTCGCTGAGGTCCTTCAGCTTGGCGGCAATCGGGTGGTTTGCGTTGATTTCCAGAACGGTCTGCGCCTTTGCCTTGTCTTCGGACGCACCCGGCATCTTGTTGATAACCCGTTCCATCTCCACGGAGAGTCCTCCCTCGCTGGAGAGACAGACCGGATAGTTCTTGAGAGCTCCGGTGAACCGGACGGCGGAAACCGCGTCTCCGAGAGCCTCCTTCATGACGTTCAGCAGATCGGCTGAGTCCTCGTTCTCCTTCTTGACGGCTTCCTTTTCTTCCTCCGAAGAGAGTTCGGCGTCTTCGGCGCAGACGTTGACGAATTCCTTCTCGTCGTAGTTGCGCAGGATCTTGAAGACGAATTCGTCGACGTCGTCCGTCAGGTACAGGACTTCGTATCCCTTCTCCTTGGCGGCTTCGGTCTGCGGAAGCATTTCGATCTTGTCCACGGTTTCCCCGCAGGCGTAATAGATCTTCTTCTGGGATTCCGGCATCCGGGAGACGTACTCCTTCAGTGTGACGAGTTTCTTCTCGGCTGAGGAGGTGAACAGGGCGAGATCCTGAAGGACATCCCGGTTCATGCCGTAGTGATCGTACAGACCGAATTTGATCTGCATCCCGAAGGCATGCCAGAACGCCTCGTAGCCTTCCCGGTCGGATTCCAGCTTTTTCGCCAGTTCGTTTTTGATTTTCTTTTCGATTGTTTTCGCGATCAGCTTGACCTGGTGGTCATGCTGGAGCATTTCCCTTGAGACGTTCAGCGAAAGATCCGCCGAATCGACCAGACCGCGGACGAATCCGAAGTAGTCCGGAATCAGATCCGCGCACTTTTCCATGATGAGGACGCCGCTGGAATACAGCTGAATCCCCTTCTCGTAATCCTTCGTATAATAATTGAACGGGGCGTGCTGCGGAACAAACAGCAGGGAATCGAAGGTGGCGGTTCCTTCCGATTTGAAGTGAATGGTCATTCCGGGAGCTTCGTAGTCGTAGAACTTGTCGCGGTAGAAGGCGGCGTACTCCTCCTCGGTCACCTCCGAGGGACGCTTCTTCCAGAGCGGAACCATGGAGTTGAGCGTTTCGTCCTCCGTCACGGTTTCGTACTCGGGATCCTTGCCGTCCGTGCCGGTTCCCTCCTTGAGTTTCTGGTTCTCGACCTGCATCCGGATGGGGTAGCGGATGTAATCGGAGTATTTCTTGACCAGACTGCGGATACGGTAGGTGTCGAGAAATTCGGAATAGTTCTCATTCTCCGAATCTTCCCGGAGGTGAAGCAGAATATCCGTGCCGTTTCCTTCCTTTTCGCAGGGCTCGACCGTATAGCCGTCCACGCCTTCCGAACGCCAGCAGAAGGCGCTGTCGGAACCGTACGCGCGGCTTGTTACGGTGATGCGGTCCGCCACCATGAACGAAGAGTAGAATCCGACGCCGAACTGTCCGATGATGTCGATGTCTTCCTTCGATTCGTTTTCCTTTTTAAAGTCCATGGAGCCGGAGCGGGCAATCGTGCCCAGGTTGTTCTCCAGTTCCTCCGCCGTCATGCCGCAGCCGTTGTCGCGGATCAGAAGGGTTCTCGCCTCCTTGTCCGGGATCAGACGGATTTCGTAATCGCCCCGGTTCAGCGTGACGGAGTCGTCTGTCAGAGAGCGGTAGTACAGTTTGTCGATGGCGTCGCTGGCGTTGGAGATCAGCTCCCGCAGGAAGATTTCCTTGTGGGTGTAGATGGAGTTGATCATCATGTCCAGCAGTTTCTTCGATTCCGTCTTAAACTGCTTCTTTCTTTCGGTTGCCATTCTATCAGTTCCTTTCCAGTTGCAGAGATCTTGTTTAGCACTCGAACCAAAAGAGTGCTAATACATTATAGCACACCGGAACGGAAAGTCAAGCAGGGGCAGAAAAATTCACCACATATCCCTTTTTTGTTCATAAATCGAGGGAAAATCGGGCTATAAGAGCGGTTTTGGGGGCAATAATTGTGCATAATTTCCATAGAAGTCCTTTATCCTGGGGTCGCAAACAGGCATTAATAACAAATTCGGCCGGAAGCGGAAATTTGTGCTTGACAAGGAAAAAGGGATGTAGTATAATAGCGAGGCTTCGCCTCCGGCGGGGTACGCTGCGAGAGAGAGGGAGAGAACCTCTCTCAGGTCAGCGAACTGGTCCTTGAAAATTGAACAACGAAAGATTGTACGAAGCAGACCGGGAGAGAGATCCCGGTCAAGTTCTCGACAATTCCAAAAGTTTTACAGACTCAAAGAAGTAAGCAAAGAGCGAAAATCAAGCTCGAGTA
>JAGAFM010000038.1 GCA_017612655.1 Clostridia bacterium
TATATAAGACGAAATAAGACGGTTTTTAGGACCGTGGAAAAACACAGGCAAGATGAGGCGAGACAACAAAGAAGAAGTGAAAGAAGCGTACAGCGCGTGAAAAAGAGAGACCCGGATTATCGCAACACAGAAAGACTGAAATGGCACAGAAACCCACACAGGAGTGATGGAAGATAGAAAACCGAATCAAAACCGCCTGAAACCACGGACGGCGGAGAGGTCAGATGAAGTAAGGATAATTGTACAGTGAGAAAGAAGGTAAAGAAACGGGAAAGAATTCTGTAAAAGAGGGATCTGTGAGAATGGAACCGATGAACGGATTAAAATAGATCAGGAAAAATTGAAAATCACTGGAGAAAAGAAATTATAGAACAAGCAGCAGCCAGCGCATGTCAGGAAGAAGAAAAGAGGGGCTCCGGCCGGATTTCGGCAGAAAGACCCTCATAATTCCCAATTTCGCTTCCCTATATTATATAAAATTTGCATTTTATATAATTATGCAGATTTTTATCAAGGTGCTGACAGACCGTTTGGAAGGCCTTTTCGGCCATTCCCTGTCCTGATGAACAGCTGGAAATCCATGAAACGTATGGATATTCAGTTCGATAGCTGAGCTTTGTAATCTCATCCATGTGGCGCAACATTTTCCGTTCCTGTCGAAAATATCTCTGTCATCTCAAGAAGTGTCTTACGCGCACAGCCAGAGGTTCACGGTTGTCAGCGCTGTTGCGTCTGTTGTTTGTCTTTTGATACCTGCCATCAATGGATTGCAAAAACCCGAATACTGGTTTAGGTAAAACTGAATCCCGTTGCAGTTTCTGTCTTCTTAGTCTGGACCTTTCGAACAGAACGATGCCTGATTCTTCCCTTTCTTCTGTTGCGAATAGCTCCCGGTTTCCTTTCATTGGAAGCAGGGAGCATTGCTAAATAGCGTATAATAATATCAGAAATTGATGGTTTTCGGTGCTCCGCCAAACGATGCGAATACGGCTGTTGCGTTCTTCAGGTAAAACACCTGCGTATTTCCGTCGTCCGGCGAGTACATCGCTTTCAGTTCGGGATAGGCATCCAGCATGGAGACACGGGCCTCTCTCCGGTCGTCCTCGATCAGTTCCGCGCTCACACGGAGCCATGCGCCTTCATGAAACGCACAGATTTCCGCCTTCGGATTCTTTGCGAGCTGACGGGATACCGCTTTTTTCTTTCCGGTCTGGATATAGAGTTTACCATCGAACAGATGAATGGTTCCGAACGGACGGACTCTCGGCTGATCGCCGTCCATAGTAGCAAGATAATAAGTCCCGGCGGCTTTCAGAAATTCAATCACTTCATTCATTTTCGGTCTCCTTCCGTCTCGTCCAGCTTTTCAATGTCCCATACTGCGGCAAATGGTTTTTCCTTAGTTTCAACGTTGAAAGACAGGCCTTCTTCTTCCGCGGTCAGAATGAATTCCCGCTCGGAGTCCCAGTCGGAGAGACGGTACTTCCCTTTCGGGAGAGGCAGAATGACCGACAGAGAGGATTCGGGACAGTCCTGACGGAAGAAGGTGAACAGACACCCCTTCTTCAGGTCTTCGCGCCAGAATGCGTAGGAACAGATGCTGTCCGTTTCGGTATCGCAGCCAGTCAGCGGGAAGAAGTCGCCGCTGAAGAGCGGTTTCACGTGCTGATACTGGTCCAGGCAGTTCCGATGCCATTCTACCGGATAATCCTCCGGAGGCGCGATCGGAGCGGATCCATATCCGCAGGGATGATACATTCCGAACGGCATTCCGCCGTAGAGTGAACTCCGGAAACGGTAATCGCTTCCCGGAACAATGGGTGCGGCGCCGTTGACGAGGGGGATGAAATGACCGAGTCCCCAGTTCCCGACCTGTGATCCCAGGCAGTCCACATCAGGCGAGCAGTTGTAATCGGAGCGCCAGAGAACGTAAGAGCGGCTCAGCGTTTCCAGATCGATTCTCGAACCTCCTCCGCCGCAGTTGTCGATGACGAGCGTGGGGCATGCTTCCCGCAAGGCGTCCCAGATTTCGTAGAGGGCTGTTACGGAAGTGATTTCCGAAATTCCGATCCGGTCGGGAGTATCTTCTCCGGCATAAGGAATTCTACAGTCTTCCCGGTAACCTTCCACGTGATTTGTTTCAAACAGATTCAGGAGAGTGTCCATGATCCATTTGCGTGCTTCCGGGACGGAAACGTTCAGCTGAACCAGCTGAGCAGGTTTCTGATTTAGCCCGATCCTGTGAGGATCCGGCAAAGGAGAAGCCCATTCCGGGTGTTCCTTCGTCCATCCGTAACCCCAGTTTGCAGCGTAGGAACCGACCCACAGCAGAAACTTCATTCCAGCAGCGTTGGCGGCGTCGGCAACTTCCCTGAGTCCGTTCGGATAAACGAATCTGTTTACTCTCCATTCTCCCTGATTATATGCCCAGTCTTCGGTATAAAAGTTCTGAAATTCTTCGGTTTCATGATCCGGTCCGAACCAGCCCGCGTCGATCCAGTAACAGTCAAAGCGAAGACGGTTTTCCCGAATAAAGCGGATGTAATCCAGGTGATGCTGCGCTTTCATTCCGCCCCAGGTAATCGGACAGATCGGAGGAAACGGCTCACCGGATTCGTCTTTGGGAATATGGTGAAGCACCAGGTGTCTGCGGCACATATTCTGACCGCGCAGACGGTCCCCTTCCCAAAACAGAAGGAGTACGCGGGGCTGACGGACCTTCTCACCGGGATGAAGCAGAAAATGCGTGTTCTGCATTCCCGCTTTCACACGGAGCTGAGATCCTTCCTCCTGTTCTGCTTCGACATACCACATGCCGGTCCAGCCTAGTCCGATAATCCATCCGTTTATCCCTTCGGGAGCAAAATTGAAGAAAGGAACCTGGTGTCTTGAACCGTTGCTTTCCCATCTGCGATTCGACAGAGGCGATTCGGAATAGCTAAAGTCATTCGCTTTTGCGTGAACGCCCCCGATTTCACCGACCCAGCCGCTCTGCGAACCGTCAACGGACAGATCGAGGGTGCAGATCTGTTCGAGGATAGGCGTATCTTTCGATCCGGTATTCTCGAAATTAAGGGTCCATTCGACGGCGGAACTGTCTTCCCCGAAAAGGGAGACTTCCAGGGAGACGAGGAGGCCTGTCTCTTTGTGAAGATAGGTGTGCTGCGATGTCTGCCTGAACCCCTCCGGAAAGGGTTTCCCGCCGTAAAGAAATGAGATAGGGGGCGAATCGGCGATTGCTTCTGCTTTCTTACGTTCGGTCTCTGTAGCGAAATTCCGATACATAGCGCAATTCTCCTTCCCTTCAATTCCAAAACATAAGCGAGGCGAAACGGACTGCTTAAACAGGAATCGGTTCAGATAACTTTTCCGGCTCCCGTGGAGCGAACCTGCAGAACGATGCAGGCTCCTTCGCCGAAGACGCTGTTCATGATAGCACGGTATCCTTCCACATCTTCCGTGCGGACGAACGCCTGAGTGGTTCCCGCGAAGCCTCCGCCATGAACTCTCCATGCGCCTTCTTTATCAGCCAGATAGGTCTGAGAAAGCGCCAGGGCAAGAGAGAGGCCCTGCTCCGAAACATTTTTCGTTGTGTAAACGTTCTGAAGGTATTTGAAGCTGGAATCGCCGGAAGCAATTTCATTCTGCAGAAACCGCTTCATGTCGCCGCTCTTTAGCGCTTTCATCTGCTCCATCACTAGCTGATTCTCACGAATATAGTGGATGGCGCGCAGAATGGCGCGGTCGCCGCAACTCTTTCTCAGGTCGGGAATGGCCGGAATCAGCTGGTCCATCGTAACGGGACGGAGAACCGGTTCGCCGAAATAAGCGGCAACCTGCTTCATCTCGGCGGGAACCGACGCATAATCCTCGTTGAGGTCCGCATGGTTTCCGCCCGTATTGACGATGCAGAGTGCGTAGCCTTTCCCGGTCAGATCGAAATCGAACTTCTCGACGACGGGCTGTTTCGGGTCGGCGAAGTCAATGGAGACAAATCCTCCGGCGGCGCAGGCAACCTGGTCCATCAGGCCGCAGGGCTTCCCGAAATACTTGTTTTCCGCGAACTGGGAGATCTGAGCGATCTCCGTAAAGCCGATCTTGCCGCCGTTCGAGAACCAGTTCAGAATCGTTCCGATCATGTCCTCGAACGCAGCGGAGGAAGAAAGGCCGGAACCCTTCAGTACATTAGAGGTCGTAAAGGCGTCAAATCCGCAGACCCTGTGTTTCCGATCCAAAAAGCCCCGGCACACTCCGGTGATGATGGCTCCGGAAGAAAAGTAGTTTTTCGGCAGAATTGAATCTTCCCGGTAATCAATCACATCCTCGGGAAAACCTTCGCTCTTTACGTGAATAACGGTGTCGTCTCTTTTGGATGCAACCGCAATAATATCCAGGTTAATCGATGCGGCAATCACGCACCCCAGATTGTGGTCGGTATGATTTCCGGATATTTCGGAACGACCCGCAACGGTAAATACGGACACTTCCCTTTCTTCGCCGTACCGTTCCGCGAATTGTTTTACGGCTTCCAGGTAGCGGCTCCGCTGCGCATTCACATCTTTTGCGGAATAAAGGGCGGAGAGATTCGAATCGTAAGTGCCGGCTTCCAGTGCCGCAAGCAGTTCTTTCGCTGTCATAAGATCCTTCCTCCGTTACTTTAACATGCTCTGGACAAGCGGGACAACCGCTTCCAGGGCTGCATCGATCTTGGTTGCGTCTTTGGCACCCGCAGTGGCAAAGTCGGGTCTTCCGCCGCCCCCGCCGTCTGCCAGTTTTGCAATTTCGCGAATGAGATTTCCTGCGTTGACCCCTTTGGCAATTGCGTCCTGTCCGCAGGAGACAAGGAAGTTCAGCCGATCGTTTGCGTGAATGGAAAAGACCGCGACGATATCGGAATGAGCGGACCGGAGATTATCCGAGACAGCGCGGACCGATTCCAGAGGAACTCCTTCGATTTTCTTCCGAACGATCCGGATTCCTGAAACGGAAACCGCCCCTTCGAGAAGGTCGGAAGCCTGAGAGGCAGCCAGCTTTGTCTGCAGGGCTTCCGCCTCTTTTTTTGCAGACCGGAGTTCGTCCTGAAGCTGTTCCGCGCGCTTGATCAGATCTTTCGGATTCGGGGTCTTCAGAACCTGAGCGGCACCCGAAATCAGGGAATCCTTCTGCTCGATCAGCTGCAACACACCCGTGCCCGTTACTGCCTCAATCCTCCGGACGCCTGCAGCGACGGAAGATTCAGAAACGATCTTGAAGAGTCCCAGATTCCCTGTGGTTCTGCAGTGAGTTCCGCCGCACAGTTCGGTGGAACAGTCCCCCATTTTAACCATGCGAACCACGGAACCGTATTTTTCGCCGAACAGCGCCATGGCGCCTTCTTTTCGGGCCGTTTCCGGATCGGTTTCGATCGTGACAATCGGTAGCGCGGACAGAATCCAGCGGTTGACTTTCTCTTCGGTTGCTTTGAGTTCTTCCGCTGTCATTGCGGCAAAATGGGTGAAGTCAAAGCGGCAGATTGTATCGGAGACATAAGAACCGGCCTGTTCAACATGAGTCCCAAGAACTGAACGAAGAGCAGCCTGGAGCAGATGGGCCGCAGAATGATTCCGGGCAATGGCCTTTCTTCTGTCCGAATCGATCGAAAGAGTCACGGCTTCCCCGACCGAAAGAGATCCTTCTGACAGGATACAGTGATGAAGGTAGATTCCATCTGCCTTTTTCGTATCTCTGACTTCCGCTTTTCCCTGCGCGGAAAAGATGACCCCGGTGTCGCCGACCTGACCTCCGCCCTCTCCGTAGAAAGGAGTCTTGTCGGTGATCAGGATACACTCTCCTTCAGAAACGGAGTCTACGGAATCCTCACCGATCAGAATCGCAAGCAGTTTTCCTTCGCTTTCTTCAGTTTCATAGCCTGTGAAAACGGTCTTTTCGAGTCCGGAGAGAAGGGAGAGAGATGAATCGGACCAGCCGGAAACCGTGGCTCTGGCCTCTCTGGCGCGCTTCTTCTGTTCCGCCATCAGGAGCTGGAACTGCTCCTCGTCGATTTCCAGACCGCTTTCTCCTGCAATTTCCTTTGTCAGATCGATCGGGAAGCCGTAGGTGTCGTAGAGTTTGAAGACTTCTTCTCCGGAGATGAGCGAGAGAGCACCGTCTTTCGCGCCTGTGATGAGATCATTCAGCCGGGAGAGGCCTGCGTCGATCGTCGCATCGAACCGTTCCTCTTCCATGGCAAGTACCCGTTTGATGTACTCTTCCCTTACCTTCAGTTCGGGGTAGGCGCCTGAGGAGAGGCCGATTGCAATACCGACCAGTTCGACAAGGAAGGGGCGGCTGATTCCCAGGAGCTTGGCGTGACGGCATGCCCTTCGGATGATTCTGCGGAGGACGTACCCTCTTCCTTCGTTGGACGGAATCACGCCGTCGCTGATCATAAACATGGACGAGCGGACGTGATCCGTGATGACGCGAATCGAAATATCGTTTTCCGCATCCGCACCGTACTGTCTGCCGGAAATCTCACAGACTGTATCAATGATAGCCCGAATGGTGTCGACCTCGAACATGTTGTCGACGCCCTGCATGACGCAGGCAAGCCGCTCCAGACCCATTCCTGTATCGATATTCTTCTGGGACAGTTCCGTATAGGTACCGTCTCCCTGGTTATTGAACTGGGAAAACACGTTGTTCCAGATTTCCATGTACCGGTCGCAGTCGCAGCCAGGTCTGCAGTCGGGCTTTCCGCATCCGTATTTCGGACCGCGGTCAAAGTAAATCTCGGAACAGGGGCCGCACGGGCCGGTTCCGTGTTCCCAGAAGTTGTCCTCTTTTCCGAGGCGAACGATCCGTTCCGCGGGAACCCCGATCCGATCGTGCCAGATTGTAAAGGCTTCCTCGTCTTTCTCATAGATGGATGGCCAGAGCAAATCCTCCGGGATTTCCATCACCTGGGTCAGAAACTCCCACGCAAACGGAATCGCTTCCTCCTTGAAATAATCCCCGAACGAAAAGTTTCCGAGCATTTCGAAAAACGTCCCGTGTCTGGCTGTGTGTCCGACACGCTCCAGATCAGGGGTACGGATACATTTCTGACAGGTGGTCACGCGTCTTCTCGGGGGAGTGACTTCTCCTGTGAAGAATTTTTTCATGGGAGCCATTCCCGAGTTGATGAGCAGGAGCGATTTGTCGTTCTGAGGAATCAGAGAATAACTGGGCAGCCTCAGATGGCCTTTCGATTCGAAATAGGAAAGAAAGGATTCTCTGATTTCATTCAGTCCGGTCCACTTCATTTCCGGTGTTCCTCCGTGTGATATGGAAATTTTAAAAGAGAGCTGCAGGTAGTCTTTACTCAAAAAGAGATGCAAACAGTTCCGGAGTAGCGCCTCTGATATAACTTTGGATATCAGGAACCGCCTCGCAAATCTCCGAGGCGATCAGCCTAACCGTGCCCCCGTTAAATCGGGAAGCAAGTTCTGACGCGGGAAGATCCCCCATAAAATCGCCTGTGATCCTTACTGAAAGGATCCGTCCGTGATCTGCGTTGAAGGAAAGATCGATTTTCCCGAACGGAAAACGTCTGGAAACGGATGCGGAAAAGGCCCCCGCTTTACCGTAGATCCAGTCCCAACAGGAAAACCTTCTTTCAACGAGTTCAAGTGCGGCAAGAGTAGTTCCGCTCTGCAATTCGCAGGGGCGGAATCCGACGGCACGTTTCAAGTAGGATAAAAAGTCTTCCGTCGAAGAGTTGGCGTTCAGATATGGATTCTTCGGGAGAAGGCAGGAAAGATTAGCGACCCGGGAGCGGACGCTCTGAATCCCTTTCCCAGCAAGTTTATCGGGAGAGGGAGTCAGGACTCTCTCCAGAAACGAGAAGTCCGTATCCCAAAGAAGCGTTCCGTGGTGCAGAACACAGGTTTCCCGAACACAGGAAGCGTGTCCTGAGATCTTTTTGCCGGAAACGGTCAAGTCGTTTCTTCCGGTCAGTTCAACCGGAACCCCCAGCGCCGCAAGAGAGGAAACGATCGGTTCGGTAAAAGATCGATCATCCAAGGGGGCTTCTCCGGTATTCGGGAGAAGGACCGTATAGTTGACGTTGCCTAGATCGTGATAGACTGCTCCCCCGCCGGTAATCCTTCTCGCGATCTTTATCCCGTTCGCCTTCGCGAAATCGAGATCACATTCCGTATAAGGATCCTGATTGACGCCCAGAATGACCGAAGGCGCATTCCTCCAGAGCATGAGTACCGGTTCCCCGGAAAACTCTTCGAGCAGCACCTGTTCCAGGGCAAGATTGAAGAAAGGGTCTGTGCTGGGATTGTCGTAAAGAAGCATAATGGTCTTTCTATCCGGACGGAAGACAAAAGGCGTCGGATTCCCGGCAATTCATAGACGCCGGGAATCCGCGGTACAAAATCAGATGCCGGCTTTGGAGCGTTCCAGCTTTTCAATATCGCTGAAGTTATGCGTAGGAACGTAGCCAGGTATCGGAAGCAGTTTTTCATGGATGCAATCGATCATGGCATCCGGGTACGGGAAGAAGGCGGTTTCGAGCTCATGGGCTGGAGTGATCCAGTTGCGGGAACCGAGCGCGACGGGAGGTGCATCCAGATAATCAAACGCAAGCTCGGTGATATTTGCCGCCATGTCTTTCATGACGGAATTCCGTTCGCACGCGTCTCCCACGATGAGGATTCTTCCTGTCTTCTTCACGGAAGCGATTACCTTCGAATAGTCGAAAGGAACAATGGAACGTGCGTCGATAACTTCGGCGGAGATGGAATACTTCTCTTCCAGCGTTTTGGCCGCTTCAAGAGCTCTGTAGAGGACAGCGCCAATGGTGAGAATGGTAACGTCTTTTCCTTCCCGTTTGACGTCAGGATCGCCGAGAGTCACCTCGTAGTATTCTTTCGGAACGCCGTCCTTACGGAATTCTTCTCCCTTGTCATAGATTCTCTGCGACTCGAAGAAGATAACGGGATCCGTTCCTTCAAGAGCGGCAGACATCAGTCCTTTTGCATCATAGGGAGTTGCCGGGAAAACGACCTTCAGTCCGGGAATATGGGCGGTCAGAGCGGTCCAGTCCTGAGAGTGCTGTGCCCCGTATTTTGATCCGACGGAAACGCGGAGGATAATCGGCATTTTCAGGATCCCGGCGCTCATGGACTGCCACTTGGCCATCTGATTGAAAATTTCGTCGCCGGCGCATCCGATGAAATCGGCATACATCAGCTCGACGATAGCCCGTCCGCCGCACATAGCATAGCCGACCGCAGAACCGACAATCGCCGACTCGGAAATCGGAGCGTTAAAGAAGCGGTGGTACGGAATGGAGTCGGTAATTTTCTTGTAGACGCCGAACGCTCCACCCCAGTCGCGGTTGTCTTCTCCGTAGGCGATCAGGGTCGGATCATCATAAAACTTGTTGATAATCGGTTCGGCAAGGCCATCGCGTATGTTGTAGACCTTCATTTTGGGAACCGGTTTTCCCTGTTCGTCGAAAGCGAAACGAACCTTGGTGCTCATTTCCTTGAGCCGGTCGTTGTCTTCCCTGCTCTTCGTCATCTCCGCCTGACGGTCCGGATCCATGGAGTGAATCTTCTGATTGGAAAACATGATGGAAGAAATCGCATCCGGGTTCCTGTTCAGATCCATGCGCGGAGAAATCTCGTCGTTAATCGCCAGCTTCATGATCTCGGTCATGCGGCTGATGATTGTCTCATCGATGGATTCAAACTCTTCTTCCGAAGCAATATTGCCCTCAACCAGTTTTTTGCGGAACGCCGCGATGGGATCCGCAGCCTTCCATGCGTCGATTTCCTCCTGCGTCCTGTAGGTGGAACTGTCGGAGGGGGAGTGACCGGAGATTCTGTAGGTAACGACATCAAGCAGAGCTGGTCCTTTTCCGGACAGAAGGATTTCCTTCTTCCGGCTGACAGCGTCGATCACGGCAAGCGGATCATATCCGTTGACCCGTTCCGCGTGCATCATGTCTGGATTGAAGCCTGCGCCGAGGCGTGCGGCCATATCAAAGCCCATCGTCTCGCCTCTTGTCTGTCCTCCCATGCCGTAATGATTGTCGAACACGTTAAAGAGGATCGGCATGCCGGTACCGTTGCCGTCGTCCCAGAGTTTGGTAATCTGGTCCATGGAGGCAAAGTTCATGGATTCCAGAACAGGACCGCGTCCCAGAGCACCGTCACCGCAGTTGGCTACGACGATTCCCTTCTTGTGGTTGCTGCGTTTGTAGAGGGCTGCGCCGAGAGCGATCGGCGCACCGCCTCCGACGATGGCATTGTTGGGCATGATGCCGAACGGAATAAAGAACGCGTGCATGGAACCGCCGAGACCGCGGTTGAATCCGGTGGTACGTGCGAAGATTTCCGCGAGTGCACCATACAGCAGGAAGTTCTTTGCGAGGGTTTTCACCGATCCGTCGGATTTCATATTCTTTTCCACGACGGAAAGGACGGATCCGTCAAGGAAGTCTTTCATGACGGAATAGAGTTCCTCGTCATTCAGTTTGTAAATGGAAGAGAGACCTTTTGCGAGAATTTCCCCGTGAGAGCGGTGGGATCCGAACGTCAGATCGTCAATATCCAGACAGTATGCCTCACCGACAGCGGAAGCTTCCTGACCGACGGAGAGATGCGCAGGACCGGGGTTGTTATAAGCAACTCCGTTGTATTCCGATTTCACTTTGACTTCATTCAGCATGGTTTCGAATTCCCGGATCGTTCTCATATCGTGATAAATCCGGAGGAAATCAGCCTTATCGTAAAGCTCTTTTTCCTGGGCGAGGGTCTTGGAGTACTGACAGACAGGGATATCCTCGAAATGAATGAAACCGGGGATAAAGGCCTTTGCAGGATCGACGAATTGAGATTTAGGCATAGACGAAATCACTCCTTATCAGTCATTGCATATTATAGATCAGGATACACTTAGAAGGAAAACGTTGCTTCACGGATGACCTCGCAAACCGTGGGATGGGGGAATACGAATTTCTGAATTTCCGAGAGCCGCATTTCCTTCTCCACCATCATGGCGCATCCGTAGATCATTTCTGAGGCGTAGGAACCGATGACGGAAAGACCGAGGAGGTTTTTATGCTCGGCGCCGACTACCAGTTTAACGATTCCGTCTCCCTTTTCATTCTCAGCAAGATAACGTCCGGACATTTTCAGCGTCATGGTTTTGCAGATGACATCCAGTCCCTTCGATTTTGCGGAGTCCTCGGTCTCGCCGACGGAAGCAACTTCCGGATTCGTGTAAATGACGGACGGAATGGAGAGATAGTTTACCCGGTCGCGTTTTCCGAGCATATTGGAAACGGCGACTTCGCCTTCCCGATAGGCAGTGTGTGCCAGCATCGATTTTCCGTTGACATCACCCGCTGCCCATACGCCCGCGACGTTCGTTTGACAGAATTCATTGGTGACGACAGCTCCTCTTTCCAGGAGAAGGCCTATGGATTCCGCGCCGATTCCTTCGGTATGGGGTCTTCGGCCGATCGAGATCAGCACCCGGTCGCAGGATACGGAAGAACTCTTCCCTTCCAGTTCGTAATTGACGCATCCAGTTCCGATCGATGTAACCTTTGCGCCGAGAAGGAACGTAACTCCCTTTTTCGCGTAGTTATTCTGCAGGATTTTCGCGATCTCGCGGTCGGTAGGTCCGCCGATATGATCGAGCATTTCCAAAACCGTCACATGGGAACCGATGCTGTTGAAGTAGGAGGCCATTTCCAGTCCGATGACTCCGCCCCCGATGACGGCCAGTTCTTTCGGGACTTCCTTGAGATCCAGGATCTCCCGGTTCGTCATCCCGAAGCCGGATTGAATCGATTCTCTCAAGCCTGGAATCGGAGGGACGGAAGCGGTGGATCCCGTGCAGATCAGTAGTCTTTTCCCGGAGAAGCGCTCCCCGTTGGCTTCCAGTTCAAAACCATCCGCGTTTCTGCCAAGAATGGTTCCGAATCCGCTGACAACGTCTACGCCCATTTTCTTGAGAGTCGCGCCGATTCCGCCCACCAGTGTTTTGACAACCCTGTCCTTGCGGTCGATCACAAAAGAATGATCAATCGCAGCGTCCGAGAAGGACACTCCGTATTCCGCGGAATGTTTGGCGTAATCGTAAATCTTTGCGGAATAGAGGAGCGTTTTGGTCGGGATGCATCCTTCATTGAGGCAGACGCCGCCCAGCGCTCTCCCTTCTGCAACCAGGACTTTCATGCCTGCCCGTGCGGCACGTTCCGCAGCGTTGTAACCGGCGGGACCTCCGCCAAGAATCATAAGATCGTACGACATTGCGGTTCAGGCCTCCTTGTTCTGCTCTGCCAGGAGAAGCAGATCGAAATTCTCCAGATTGAAGCAGAGCTCTTTCAAAAACTTTGCGGCAGGTGCTCCGTCCAGAACACGGTGATCAAACGTAAGAGAAAGGCCCATTGCATCGTAGAAGATGTCGGTTCCCCCGACATTTTTGACCCTGCGCGTTATGCAGTCAACCCCGAGGATTGCGGTCTGCGGAGGATTGATGACGGGAGTGAAACTTTCAATCCCGAGCGAACCGAGGTTCGTAACGGTGAAAGAGCCGCCCGAGAGCAGGTCCGGGGAAATGGTGCCTGATTTGGAAGCCGAAATCAGATCTTTGGTTTTAGCGGAAATCGCTGAGAGCGAGAGCGTATCCGCAGCGAAGACCGTCGGAACCAGAAGTCCGCGAGGCGTGTCGACGGCAACTCCGAGGTTGACGTGTCGGAAATAACGAAGGACTTCCTTGTCCGCAAGATAGTTTGCATTCAGATCCCGGTGGGACTTCAGAGTACGGGCAACGGCATAGAGAATCATGTCGTTCAATGTGATGTTGCCAAGACCGAGCGCTTCGCCTCCCGCCTTGACGGAAGCCCGTAGAGAAACAATCTTGGCAGCGTCAAAGGACGAGTTGAGGGTGAGCTGAGCCATCTCGGAGAGAGATGCGTGCATGGCTTTCGCGATGACCCGCCTGATATTCGGTATTTTGATTTCTTCGTAATCGGAAGCATCCGCGCTGGCTTGGACCGGTTCTTCCTTCGGAACGGGTCCGCGGTCAAGAACCGCCTGAATATCGCGCTCGACGATCCTGCCGGAAGGGCCGGTACCGATTGCCAGAAGAGGATCCGCCCCGGTTTTTTCCGCCAGCCTTCTTGCGCGCGGAGAGATACGGAGAAAGCCGTCCGGACGATCTTCAGCGGGAACCGTCTTAGAAACAGCGGGATCCGGTTTGGATTCCGATGCCGGGGCCGTCTCTGCCGGGGCAGTTTCGACGGAAGCGGGCTTGCCATCCGGCTCCTTCGAAGCGGCTTCTTTTAGAAGAGCGGTGATATCCTCCCCCACCTCGCCGATGATGCAGACGGGATCCAGACACGGAACGTCGTCCCCCTCTTCCGCAAAAACCTCGAGCAGGGTACCTGAAACGGAGGCTTCCTCATCGAAAGCCGACTTGTCTGTTTCATACGAAAACAGAACATCCTTTACGTCTACGTGATCCCCCTTGTGTTTTTTCCACTCCGTGATCACGCAGCTTTCAACGCTTTGTCCCTGCCTGGGCATGATAACCAGTGTAGCCATGTAGACGCCTCCTGTTTCTATTAATTCAACCCTGAACAGAATCGGGGAGTGATTTTAGAGAAGATTCCTCTGGATTTTTCCGCTGGTCGTTTTCGGAAGAGTATCCCGGAAGACGACGAGTCTCGGATACTTGTAGGGAGCGGTGTGCTCTTTGACGTAGTTCTGAATTTCCTTCTTCAGTTCCTCACTTGGAACGGTTCCCGGAGTCAGCACAACGCTTGCCTTTACGATCTGGCCGCGTATTTCGTCCGGGGCGGCGGAGACTCCGCATTCGAGAACATACGGAAGTTCCATAATGACACTCTCGATTTCAAACGGCCCGATCCGGTATCCGGAGGATTTGATGATGTCGTCCACACGGCCGACATACCAGAAATACCCGTCCTCGTCTTTCCATGCCGTATCGCCGGTATGATACATTCCGTTGCGCATGCACTGCGCCGTGAGTTCCGGATTCTCACCGTATTCGATAAACAGCCCTACCGGAGCACCGCGATCGATGCGAATACAGATTTCCCCGACTTCGCCAGACGGGACTTCCCTGCCTTCCGGATCCACGACGACAACGTCGTACTGAGGCGATGCCTTCCCCATAGATCCGAGCTTCACCTTGGTTCCGGCAAAGTTTGCGATGGTCAGAGTCGTTTCGGTCTGACCGAATCCTTCCATGATTTCCAGCCCGGTCGCTTTTTCAAACTGTCTTGCGACCTCGGGATTCAGCGCCTCTCCTGCCGTCGTCATGTGCCTGACGGAAGACATGTCGTACTGAGACAGATCCTCCTTGATCATCATCCGGAGCATGGTGGGGGGAGCACAGAACGTCGTAATCTGATATTTGGCGAAGAGCGGCAGAATGTCGGAAGAATTGAAGCGCTCGAAGTCATAGACAAATACGGCTCCTTCGCACATCCACTGGCCGTAGATTTTTCCCCAGAGAGACTTTCCCCAGCCCGTATCCGAGATGGTGAAGTGGAGACCGTCCGGTTCGCAGCAGTGCCAGGACTTTGCTGTCATGAAATGACCGAGAGGATAGGTATGCTTATGGATGACCATCTTCGGCTCGCCTGTCGTTCCGGATGAGAAAAACAGGAGCGCAGGTTCTTCTCCGCAGGGACAGTCAGGATCGCGCGCAAAGGTACTGGAGAAAACACGGTATTCGGAATCGAAATCATGCCACCCTTCCTTCTGTCCCCCAACGAGAATCCTGGTTTGTACGGAGGGGCAGGAAGCGATAGCGGTGTCCGCGATAGATGCGGTGTCCCCTTCGGAGGTACAGACGATCGCGGAAACGTTGGCAGAATTGAATCTGTAAATGAAATCATGCTCCTTGAGAAGGAACGTGGCAGGAATCGCGACAGCACCGATTTTGTGAAGTGCGATCAAAGCAAACCAGAACTGATAGTGACGCTTGAGGACAAGCATGACGCGGTCTCCCTGGCGGATTCCAAGAGACCGGAAATAATTGGCGCAGCGCGAGGATTCTTTCTTGATGTCCTTGAAGGTGTAGCGGCGCTCGACCTTGTTCTTGTCCAGATGAATCATGGCGAGCTTTTCGGGGTAAGTGTCGGCGATTCGGTCCACGACGTCGAATCCGAAGTTAAAACGGTCGGTATTGGAGAAAGCGACCTTGACCGGGGCGCCAGCCCCATCGTTCTCGACTGTGACAAAATCTTCCACGAGAAGCTTTTCGGATGTCCGGGCCGCAGCGATTGTCTGCCGGATCTCAGATTCGCCGATTTCCTCGCCGGGGAGAACAACGGCGCAGAATACGCAGTCGTTCCCTTCCACGGCGATCATTCCGTGAGGGGTGGAACTGTTGTAGTAGATACTGTCTCCCTCATGAAGCACCTCCCGGTTGTCACCTACCTGAACCAGCAGCGCGCCGGAGAGAACCAGATCGAATTCCTGTCCCTTGTGAGTGGACAGGTGGATCGGTTTATTCTGCAGATCCTCGGAATACTCATAGCGAACCCAGTAAGGCTCTGCAATCTTGCTTTTAAATTCGGGGGCGAGATTGGAGATGGTGATTCCCTCTTCTCGGGCCGTCTGATGTCCTTCCCCTTTCCGGGTCACGGTGTACGAGGAAAGGTGCGAAGTTCTTCCCTCGAGCAGTTCCGTCATTTCGACGCCTAAAGCAAGCGCGCACTTGTGAACGAAGGAAAAAGGAAGATCGACACGACCGCTTTCATAAAGACGGTACTGAGCGGGGGTAACATCCGTTTTGGAAGCCATGGTTTCTGCGGAAAAGCTCATGATTTCGCGCATTTCGCGGATTCTCTGAGCGATCTCCTCAAGCTGATAGGATGTGGATTGCGATTCCATTTCTGATACTCCTAAAGCCTCTTATGAGAGGTTCAACATTTCGATGGACTGTTCTTTCATTTTGTACTTCAGGACTTTCCCCGCAGCATTCAGCGGGAACTCGCTGACAAACAGAAAATACCGGGGGACCTTGTGGCTCGCCATGTGAGCAAGACCGTAGTCGGTCAGCTCTTTGGCATCGACGGACTCTCCGCTGTGGAGAATCACCCATGCACAGGCTTCCTCGCCGTATTTCGGATCGGGGACGGCAATGACCTGGATATCGCGGATCTTCGGATGGGTCAGGTAGAATTCTTCGATTTCACGCGGGTAGATATTCTCGCCTCCCCGGATGATCATGTCTTTAATTCGACCTGTCACTTTGTAATAGCCTTCCGGGGTTCTGCAGCAGATATCGCCGGTGTGGAGCCACCCGTCCGAGTCAATCGTCTGAGAGGTGGCCTCCGGCATCTTGTAATACCCTTTCATGATATTAAAGCCGCGGGCGACAAATTCGCCGTTCTGGCCGTCCGGAAGATCTTTTCCCGTTTCCGGGTCAATAATCTTGCAGGAAACGCCCGGGAAGGCGCTTCCGACTGTCTCCGTTCTCAGTTCTATCGATTCGTTGACTTCCCCCATGGTACACCCGGGGGAGGATTCGGTCTGTCCGTAAACGGACA
>JAGAFM010000039.1 GCA_017612655.1 Clostridia bacterium
AGGCGTTTCCGCAAACGATTTCCGCGCACGGTTCGGTGTGGATTTTGAAGAGCTCTTAGGCACTCTGCTGGAGCCATACCGGAAAGACGGGTATGTAATCCGGACCGACGAGCCCGGAGATGTACGCTATGCTTTCTCTCCGAAGGGAATGTTCGTGTCCAATTTCATCCTGGCCAGAATTCTTCCTTCGGAGCCCAGACACGACCCCTCTTTCCATCTGAACGTCGATGAATCATAAGCTGTCTTGCTTTGTTTCACGTGAAACAATTCAGGCGATTCTGTATGGAGGGGTGCTGCTGTGAGTAAACGGACTAAGCGCCGCAGAGACGAAGAACCCCCGGCGGAGAGCAGCCAGAAAAGCTCCCGGGGCATCCGGACGGCGGCGGTGATGATTCTGATTTTTCTTGTAATCGGGCTGCTTTATTATGCGCTGGTCTCGATGCAGGTCGTCTGGGTTACCCCAGCCCTCTATATTCTTGCCGCAGTGCTGTTTCTGGTCTTCTTCTTTGTCAACCGCGGGTTCTCCTCCCGACTGCCGGAACGGGAGCAACTGCCGGAAGGATGGAGTGAAGAACAAAAGGATCTGTTCCTGGAGGAAGAAGGCAGGCGCAAGCGGATTGCTCGCCCAATCATGGTGGTTCTCGTGCCTGTTTTGCTTCTGGTGGCAGCGGATATGCTTTATCTGGTTCTGATTCGGGACCTTCTGTCGTAAACAGGAGACATCGAGGAATGGAATGGACTGAGAAACAGTTTGCAGAGCGTTTCTGTGGGGCAATGAAAAAGAACGGACTGCCTTTTCTGTCCCGTGGTGATCTTGCGGAACGTTTTTACCTCCTGACGGATCTTCTGCTGGAATCCAACCGGGTCATGAATCTGACGGCCATCACGGATGTGGCGGAGATGATCGACAAGCACTACGTTGACTGCGCGTCTCTGCTCCCGATGCTTCCCCGCGAGGGAGTGGTGGCGGATATCGGGACTGGAGCCGGCTTCCCGGCGCTCCCGATTGCGATCTTGTCGCCCGGACTCCGTGTCTGCGCGGTGGATTCCACCGAGAAGAAACTAGGTTTTGTAAAAGACGCGGCGGATCGTCTCGGCCTGACCAATCTGACTGTGCTGGCCGGAAGAGCGGAGGAACTGGGAAAGAATCCGGAATGGAGAGAATCCTTTGATGCCGTAACCGCCCGGGCCGTCGCCAGGCTCAACATCCTGTGCGAGTATTGTCTCCCCCTGGTTCGGACGCACGGGATATTCCTTTCCATGAAGGGAAAAAACGCACCGGAAGAGGTGCGCGAGGCTTCCCGTGCAATCGAGATCCTCGGAGGGGAACTGATTTCCTGCGAAACGGTTCCGCTTCAGACGGAGGAAGGGCCCTCCGAGCGGGGGATCGTCAGCATCCGGAAGAACAAAAAGACCCCGGGAATCTATCCCCGTTCGAATGCGGTCATCCGCCGCAATCCTCTTTGAATTCGCCGGGGCTTGCCCCTCAAATTCCTTGACACCGATCAGGATTCGTGCTACAATATTTCCCATCCAACAATGAATCAGCAGAGGAGCGACATGAATACGGAACCTGACAACAAGGCGGGAACGATTCTCGCGTTTGCAAACCAGAAAGGAGGCGTCGGAAAATCCACTTCCGTCGTCAATCTGGCCGCGTCTCTCGGACTTCTGGGGAAAAAAGTTCTCGTCGTTGATTCCGATCCGCAGGGAAACACCACTTCCGGGTTCGGTGTAGCGAAAAAAGATCTGACCTCCTCCGTTTACGAGATGCTGATCGGTCAGGCGGAGGCCGCCTCCTGCGTCCGCTCCACGCGGTTTCAGGGGATTTCTCTGATTCCTGCCGGAATTTCTCTGGCGGGAGCTGAATTTGAGCTGATTCTGGAAGAGCGAAGGGAGACACGCCTGAAAGAAGCGCTGCTTCCCATTGTGCCGGAGTACGATTTTGTGCTCGTGGACTGCCCTCCGTCGCTCGGAATTCTGACAATCAACGCTCTGGTTGCCGCAGACTCTCTGGTCATTCCCATGCAGTGCGAATACTATTCCCTGGAAGGATTGACCCAGCTGATTTACAGCATCCGTCAGATCAAGCGCAGGATGAATCCCTCTCTGACGGTTGCGGGAATCCTGATCACCATGTACAACGGCAGACTGAATCTCTCCGAACAGGTCATGGCAGAGCTGCACAAGTACTATGCGAACAAACTGTTCAAGACGGTGATCTCGCGCAATGTCACACTTTCCGAAGCGCCGAGCTTCGGTGAGCCTGTCTGGTACTATGACAGGCATTCCAAGGGTGCGCTTCAGTACATGGAAGTGGCAAAGGAACTGCTTCAGAGACTATGATTTGTCCGATCAGGCAATGCAACTACGAGGAAAGGACAGCAAATACAGATGAAAAAGGCGACATTGGGCCGGGGACTGGAATCTCTGTTCGGAGAAAATTCCGCCCCCGCTGACCAGAGCGTGACTCTGCTGCGAATCACGGAGATTGAGCCGAATCCGAATCAGCCCCGAAAGAATTTCTCGGAAGACGCGCTGAAAACGCTCGCGGATTCGATTTCCAGACACGGAATGCTTCAGCCGATCGCCGTCCGGGAAGAGGAAATCGGTCTTTATCAGATTATCGCGGGAGAACGCCGCTGGCGGGCCGCGAAAATGGCGGGACTGACCGAAGTTCCCGCTATCATCTACGAGATGGATGACCGAAAAGCGGCAGAACTTGCCCTGATCGAGAACCTGCAGCGGGAAGATTTAAACCCCGTCGAAGAGGCTCTCGCGTTCCGCACGCTTCTGGAACAGTTCGGGATGACGCAGGAAGAAGCGGCGGAGCAGGTCGGAAAGAGCCGCAGCGCCGTTGCAAACTCTCTGCGGCTGCTGGATCTGCCGAAGAAAATCCTGGATTACATTGCGGAGGGGGTACTTTCCGCAGGACATGCCCGCGCCATCCTTTCTCTTCGGGAGAAGGCGGATTATGACGAAATGACCGAGAACATTATCGATCGCGGTCTTTCCGTCCGTCAGGCGGAGACGATGGCGAGGCAGATGAATCTCCGCAGGGAAGAACCGGACGAGGCGCCGAAAGGGAAGCCTTCGGACGTGGAAAAAAGCTACTACCGTTCCCTCGAGAAAGCTGCGACCCGAAAACTGGGTCAGAAGTTTCGAATTGTCGACGAGGGAAAAGACAAGGCAAAGCACATTGAGATTTTTTATCAGGAAAACGAAGAACTGGAATCTTTGCTGAAGCGGCTTTGCGGGGAAGACTTTTTCGCGGAATGAAAATGTCGGGCGCCCCGATTGTTCATAATTTATTCATAATTTGAAAGGGATCGAATAAACACATGATTGACATTCGTTTGATTCGGGAAACCCCCGATGTTGTCCGGGAAAACATCCGGAAGAAATTTCAGGATCAGAAACTGCCTCTTGTCGATGAGGCGATCCGTCTGGACGCGGAAAGCCGTGCGGTTCAGCAGGAAGCGAACAATCTCCGCGCCGACCGCAACAAGTATTCGAAAGAGATCGGCTTCCTGATGCAGCAGGGCAAACGGGAAGAAGCGGAAGCAACCAAGAAGAAAGTGACCGAGGCGGATGCCAGAAGGGCTGAACTGGAAATCAAAGAACAGGAACTGGCCCGGGATCTGCATTCGGTGATGCTGCAGATTCCGAACATTATCGATCCCTCCGTACCGATCGGTCCGGATGACAGCGCCAATGTCGAGGTGGAACGGTTCGGAGAACCGGCTGTTCCGGATTTTGAGATTCCCTACCACACCCAGCTTATGGAACGGTTCCGCGGAATCGACATGGACGCGGCGGGAAGAGTATCCGGCAACGGATTCTATTATCTGCTCGGCGACGTCGCAAGACTGCACGAGGCGGTTCTCGCGTACGCCCGCGACTTTATGATTGCGAAAGGCTTTATTTTCTGCATCCCGCCCTTTATGATTCACGGAAATGTCGTGGAAGGCGTCATGAGCCAGACCGACATGGATTCCATGATGTACAAGATCGAGGGGGAAGACCTCTATCTGATCGGCACCTCCGAACATTCCATGATCGGAAAATTCATCGATCAGATTCTCCCGGAAGACGCGCTTCCTCAGAAACTGACCTCCTATTCTCCCTGCTTCCGCAAGGAAAAGGGTGCTCACGGAATCGAAGAGCGGGGTGTTTACCGGATCCATCAGTTTGAAAAACAGGAAATGATCGTGATCTGCCGTCCTCAGGACTCCATGGACTGGTACGAGAAGATGTGGCGGTATTCCGTCGAACTGTTCCGCTCGATGGACATCCCGGTCCGCCAGCTGGAGTGCTGTTCCGGAGATCTTGCCGATCTGAAAGTGAAGTCGTGCGATATCGAAGCGTGGTCTCCCAGACAGAAAAAGTATTTTGAGGTTTGCTCCTGCTCGAATCTGGGCGACGCACAGGCACGCCGTCTGAAGATTCGGATCAAAGGGCAGGACGGAAAGATGTACCTGCCCCATACGCTGAACAATACGGTCGTCGCACCGCCGCGTATGCTGATTGCTCTGCTGGAGAACAATCTGCGCCAGGACGGATCGGTTGCCATTCCCGAAGTCCTCTGGCCTTACATGGGCGGAACCAAAGAACTGAGATAGGTGTTTTATGCAGATTCCGATCCTGACGCTTAGAAACGGAACGTCGTTTTCCTCTGTGGAACTGATCGTCTTCGCATTTTTCTTCGGCGCCTGCATCGCCGCATTCGCGGCGGTCATTCACCGGAGAACCACCGCCGCACTGATCCGTTACCTGTTAAGTCAGGGCGCGGAAAGCCCTGAGACGGGGAAGACGCTTCGGGAGGCAGAACTGGAACAGTCTCTGATTGTTCGCCTGTCTCTCCGGCGCGGATCTGCCCTCGGACGGATCGTTGCAAAGGGCGAGCCGGAAATCAACCCGAAAACGAAGAAACCGTTCGGCCTGTCTGACACTCCTCTCTATATTCTTCCCGAATCGAAAGAACGCGCGGAGAGAATGTACCGCAGCCAGGGCACCGATGGCGCAAATCTGTGGCTGGTTCTGGTGGGGATTCTTCTTTTCGGATTGATAGCCTATCTGTGTACCCTGGTTATTCCGTATCTGATGTCCTGGATCGGGGCTCTGTTTGGATCGCAATCGGGATAATCTGCTGACAACCGCACGGTTTTTTCTGCCTGAGAAAAAGGAAAAAGGAGATTTCTATGAAATCCTACGAAGTTGAGGTTCAGGACGGTGTACCGATTACGCCGAAACGCAAAAAAGCAAAGAAGCATCTGAGCACCAGAAGGATTCTTCTGTACGCTTTCCTTGCCGCACTGATCTGCGTCCTCGGCATTGCGGCGGCGATCTATGCTTACGGGCTGAGATATATCAAAATCGACACCGAAATCGGCGGATATGTGAAATTCTTCGGAACCGTCGATTCTCAGGGAGTGCCCTACAAGGGGAAGCTGTATTACTCCGACGGCACGACCGGGGAAGTTGACATGCTGAACCACCGGGTTAAGTTCTCGAACGGGGACGAGTATGAAGGCGCCCTGAACTATGCACTGCGGATGGACGGCGAAGGGACGATGAAGTACGCCACCGGCGACATCTACACGGGGACGTTCAAGGACGGGGTCATTTCCGGGGAGGGAACGATTTCCTACGCCAACGGGGATGAATACAAGGGGACCTTCGTCAACGGTCAGAAGGAAGGAGACGGGGTCTACACCTGGTTTGACGGAAGTGCGTATACCGGTCATTTTTCCGCCAACAAAAAAGACGGATTCGGGACCTACCGCTGGAGCGACGGAAGCTACTATACCGGAACCTATGTTGCGGATCTGAAATCGGGAACCGGGATCTTCCACTATTCCAACGGAGATATCTACAGCGGAGAGTTTTCCAACGATGCGAGAAACGGGGAAGGCACCTATACCTGGTCCAACGGGGACGAATACACGGGGACCTTCCTGAACAATGAGATGAACGGTCACGGGATCTACCGGTTTGCTTCGGGAAGAACCTTTGAGGGGGAATTCCGCAACGGATCACTGGTCCGGGATTCCGGAACGGATGAACCGCAGACCGATTCCGGTTCGGAAGGATAACCGTTCGGGACACGGAGAGGATGAGCAGGCTTGTCGACGGATGAAAAGAACGGGAAAAAGCTGATTGCCACAAACCGGAAGGCGTTTCACGATTATTATGTGGAAGAACGCCTGGAGGCAGGTGTCCAGCTGTTTGGAACGGAGGTCAAAAGCCTGCGCCAGGGCGCGGTCAATTTAAAAGACTCCTACTGCGTCATCGAAAAGGGAGAACTGTTTGCGACGGGGATTCATATCTCCCCCTACGAAAAGGGAAACATCTACAATCGGGATCCGCTCCGGAACAAGAAGCTGCTTCTCCATAAGAAAGAGATCCGGAAACTGATCGGACAGATAGGCGAAAAGGGCGTTGCGATTATCCCTCTGTCCCTGTATTTCTCCGGGTCCTACGTTAAGGCGGAGCTCGGTGTGTGCCGCGGGAAGAAGCTGTATGACAAGCGGGAGGATTTAGCCAAAAAGCAGGCTGAACGGGAAATGGAACGATATCATAAAAGCAATCGTTTTAGCTGACACAAGGGGGCGTAAAGGTTTCGACGGGGATCTGGATACAGTGTAAGCGGGCAGAGTTTGAGGACACTCTTTAATCATCCTCGCTTAAAAACAAACGCAGACGATAACGTCGCTCTGGCAGCCTGAGTCCTGTCCGGCGTAAGCCGGCGGACGGAGGCTGTGCCGCGGACAATTGTTCCGCCCGTCTCTTCTTTGAGGATTACGGCTTAGAACGGGGCGTCACACAGTAATGAACGTGCATCTCCTGTATGCTGTTGAAGAGATCATGAAGAAAACGGCTACCTGCCTCCCGGGCCTGTCTGTCGGCCAGGGAACCGCGGGGAAAGGAACCGGGAAACCGGTTCGAAAATGACGGACTGTGCCCGGAGAAAGCGCTGTTGATGGGTTTTCGGACGAGGGTTCGACTCCCTCCGCCTCCATAAAAACTGGATTGCTGTTCGCAACGGAAAGACGGCAATCCATTTTCTCTCTCTATCCGTTTTTCGCTTCTGATTTCCCGTTTTTCCCTGGAATCCACATGTGGAATACCGGGCTTCAATCGGGACAGGATCCTGATTGGGGCCGGATCAAGAAACTCAGAGAGTATCTCTTTCAGAAAGGAACCGACCATGAAACGAATGACCGCACTGCTCCTGTCCGTGCTTTTGCTGTTGACCGTGCTTGTCTCCTGCGGAGGAGCGACCACCCCTTCGGGAGAGTCCGAGATTCCTTCGAACGAGCCGGGTTCTTCCGGGGAAGCAACGGATTCAACGGATTCTTCCGAGCCGGAAACTGAACCCCAGAGGGAGCCGGAGCCTGAAACCAAATATCCAACCGAATACGTGGCCCCGGAGGACGGATCCTTTACGATATGCGGGATTCCGCTGTCCGAGTACTCTCTAGTCCTTTATTTTCCGTCCACGTCCGACTATACCTATATGGACCGAAACCTGCTTACCCGACCCCTGAAAGAAACGATCGGGAAGGCAACCGGAACCGAATTGGATCTCAAGGTCGTGAAAAATGAAAAATACGATACGCAGAAATGGGCGGAACACGAGATCC
>JAGAFM010000040.1 GCA_017612655.1 Clostridia bacterium
AACGGGAACGAAATCACCGAGGAAAAGACCATTACCATCCCCTATTTCAAGCCCGTATTTGTTTTTGACGTGGCACAGACGGAGGGACGGCCCCTTCCTCAGCTTGTCAGCAATCTGACAGGGAATGTGGAGCATTACGAGGCTTTCCTTGAAGCCATGAAGCGTTCTGCCCCCGTTCCGGTGATTATTGAGCCGATGAAGGAAGGTATGGACGGATATTACAGTCCCGGAGATCGGGAAATCCATATCCGTGAGGGTATGAGTGAGGCGCAGACGATCTGTGCACTGGTACATGAGACCACCCACGCCCTTCTGCACAATGATGGAATGACCAAGCCGGACGCCGCGAAGGATGCACGGGAGGAGGAAAAATACGCTCATGCAGATATTCTCGGGATCGATGCGCTGTATTCGGATCAATGGATTTCCCCTGATAAAGTGCCGGAGGGAATGTATCGGTATAGTCTTCGTGGAGGGCGTAACGACGATCCGGGGCTGCCCTGTTCTGTGGAAAATGGCGTCACGGTGAATTTTGCGGGATGCCTTCTCACGATGGAGCCGCTTCCGATCCCGGAATCGGGTGCTCTTGAATTTGGTGAGGATGACTTCGGATTTCAGGGGGAGGAGATCACGGTCGCGGAGTTTCGCCGGGAAAATCACAAAGACAGGCGCACACAGGAGGTTGAGGCGGAAAGCGTATCCTATTCCGTCTGCCAATACTATGGGATCGAAACCTCCGAGAACTCTTTCGGGTACATCGCCGAATGGTCGAAAAGCCATGAGCTGACCGAACTGAAGGCCAGTCTTGAAACCATCAACAGGACTGCCGGGAAGCTCATCGGTGATATTGACCGGAACTTTGCTGAGATCTGTCAGGACAGAGGGATCGTGATCATGGAACAGCCGGAAGGGGGAGAACCAAACGAACCGGCAAAGCCCGTCGAGAGCAAGGAGGCAGAAAAGCCGGGAAACACCTATTCGATATATCGTCTGAAAGATGATCCCTCCACCGCTGAACTCCGGTTTACAGATCTGGAGTCATTGGAAGGAAAACCGGATAAACGCAATTATGAAGCCGTTTACACCGGCAATCTTCCGGACAACCTCGATTTGTCAGACAGATCCGTCCGTGAACGGGTGCTTGAGGCGATTTTTGAGCGGTTTAATCAGGAAGAACGTCCGAGAGGGTACGAAGGCCCGAGCATGTCCGTAAGCGACATCGTTGCGCTGAAGCAGGGTGATGTGGTATCCTATCATTACTGCGACAGGTTTGGGTTTAAGGATCTGCCGGATTTCGGAAAGCAGGAACATAAGGCGGTGAGGCTGGAACACGCTGCCAAGAAGCAGCCGTCTGTTCTGGATGCGATCCGGGCAATGGAGAAAGTCCCGAAACAGCCGCAGAAAGCAAAGGAGGCAAAGAAGAATGCTAACATACGATGAAACCATGATCCTCGCTATCTACAACACCGGAACCCGGACGGGAACGAAGGATGCGCTTGTAGAGATGCGCGCCTATCTGGAGTCGGACGAAACGGATCTTCTGGAACTGACCGACACGGCAATCCGTAAACTGGAAGCTATGAGTGACGAGGAGTATGTAGCGCTCGATCTCATTCCCGATTTTGATGAAGGGGAGGAAACGGATGCCGGATAAGATTCAGACCTATCAGGAGCTTTCGGAATCGACAATACGGCATTTCACCCATGATCTGGACGCATGGACGGGATTTCTCGAAACAGCGTCCCGAATGTACAAGTACAACTATGCGGATCAGGTACTGATCTACGCCCAGCGTCCGAATGCGACCGCGTGTGCGGAATATGAGCTGTGGAATCAGAGGATGGGACGTTTCGTGCGCCGCGGCTCGAAAGGCATTGCCCTCCTGGACAATACCGGGGACACGATGCAGCTCCGGTATGTGTTCGACGTTGCGGATACCGGAGCTCGGGAGAGATCCCGTCCGGTGAATCTCTGGCGGATCAATTCGGAGAACCGTCCACTCATTACCTCAATTCTCGCGGAATACTACGGTGCTCCGGAAGTTGCATCACTGTCAGACCAACTTTGGACGGCTGCGGCAAATCTTGCACAGGAATATTTAGACGGACATTCGCGGGAAGTCCACGGCATCCTTGCAGAAATTGACGGCGAGGAGTACAATATCGATGCAGGGGAACGGTGGTTCCTGGAGTCTGTGACCGTCAGCGCGGCATACGCAGTGATGAAACGGTGTCAGCTGGAGCCGAGGGACTACATCGACGAGGAGGATTTTGAGCCTCTCTTTGAGTATTTCACACCGGAAACCGCAGAAATTGTCGGAACCGCAGTCAACCAGATCGACCGGGAAATCCTGAGGGAAATTGAAATTACCCTTCGGAATCACGAAAGAGCACAGCAGAGAGAAAATGAAGTTGCGTTACAGGAAAGGAGTGCAGACCATGATCGAGTACAAGCAGAACGGGGATTACTTGATCCCGGACCTCAAGCTGAAGGAAACCAGACCCATCGGGAGATACGGGAGGATGAGAAAGAAATACCTGATGGAGAACCGGCCGATCCTGTTCAACAGGATGACGCTGAACGAGAGCCTGGTCCCGCACCTGCTGGAGATCGAGGAGACGATGGAGCAGAGGATGGAGGAACTGATCCCGAAGCTGGCGGAGACGGTGGGCGCGACGGAGAGCCTGAAAGCGTCCGATCCGATGAAATGGGTGGGCTTGATGAACAACTGCAAAGCGCAGGCGGAAGAAATACTTTTGCCGGAGGTAGTGTTCAGTTAAGCCTGTTCCCTTCGGAGACAGAGCAGATCCACAATATCGATGAGGCGGAGAGCCGGGACAACCGGCCCTTCGCTTTTTCAATCCCGGACGCGGTGATCGACGATTTTCTGCGCTATGGAAGCAATTCCGATGATGCACGGAGGTTCATTGTCGCTGAGTTCATGAAGGAAAAGCCGAAAGAAGACCACGCAACGTATTTACAGAAAATGTATCACGGGGGTTACGGCCTGAACACGGACGGCGGAAAGTATTCAGCATGGTACGCTGAAGAAGGGCTTCGGTTCTCTGCGGGGATCTCTGCGGAATACCGCTCGGATGCCCAGGTTCTTTCATGGACAGAAGCGGCGGAACGGATCGACGGAATGCTCATGGCAGGGATATTTGCGACGAACGTGGAAATCGCGGAAGCTTTGGGGACGGAGAGACGGAAGATTGCGGAAACTGTCTGGTTCCTGCGGCGGGATCTCGACGACCAGGCGCAGGTCCGTTACCTCATCTCTGTTGCGGATTTGGGACAGTATCCGGCTGACGCGGCGATGGAAAGAATCGCGGAACGAATCTCAGATCCGGAGTTCCGTCACCGTCTTACGGACGATCTCAGGACCTTCATCCAGGATTATGCAGAAAACCGGGATCTGCTCCGGTATAGTTATCACCGCCCCGAAGAGCTGCTGGCCAGCATGGAAGAACTGGATCTTCCCATACGGACGTTTACCACGGAAAGAACGGAGATGCCCGCACCTTCCTCCTTCATTACGGAAGATGAGATTGCCCACACGCTGGGTGCGGGCAGTCAGATTGCCGGAGGGAAAGAACGGATTGCCCGGTTCTTTGCAGAAGGGCACACGCAAAAAGAAAAGACTGATTTCCTGAAAAATGAGTCTGGGATTGGCGGC
>JAGAFM010000041.1 GCA_017612655.1 Clostridia bacterium
CCGGAGGCAGAGATCGCCCCCTCCGGATTGTGGCAGGGAGCATACCCGTGCGGAACCAGGGTCAGCTTCCCCCTTCCTCCCGTATAGCCGCGGACCTCCGCTCCGTACTCTCTCGCTTCCGAAACCGGAATGCATCCGGTAATCACCGCCTCGAGTCCGGAATCTGAGGTGCGGAGCGTAACGGTTGCCGATCTCCTTTCCAGATCGTGGAGTGCCCTGCCCGAGCACGAAACGGGGACAGAGAGCGTATAGCGGTACCAGGGCTCGAGCAACACCGCGCTCCCCTCCGACCGGGCTTTCATCAACCCCTGCCGGACGGCGCGTCTCGCAGCCTGCAGAAAATCTCCTCCTTCGGTGTGCTTGGGGTGCGCCCGTCCTCCCGTCAGGACCACGTGCAGATCGGTCAGTTCTCCGCCGGTCAACACCCCTGACGGCATCGCCTCTTCCAGCTGGGACAGGATCAGTCTCTGCCAGCTGCCCGCGAGGACCCGCTCGGGGCAGACCGTGTCAAACACAACCCCTTCGCCCGGAACACCGGGCTCCAGAAGAAGATGCACTTCCGCATAGTGTCTCAACGGTTCGAAATGACCCGCGCAGGGGACCGGCCCGGAAACGGTTTCCCGATAGACCACTCTCGGCTCATCGAAGCGGACCCGGATCCCCGTCCGGCGCAGGATCTCGCCGGACAGGATCTCCATCTGAATT
The DNA here is from genome assembly GCA_017612655.1 of Clostridia bacterium. Lineage (GTDB taxonomy): Bacteria > Bacillota > Clostridia > Oscillospirales > CAG-272 > RGIG3925. The sequence goes on from JAGAFM010000041.1 coordinate 706, forward strand.
TCTCCCATGAGAGAGAACTCCATCTCTTTCCGGTCTTCGCTCCAGCGCAGATGCAGGGCCGGGTCTTCTTCCGAGAAGACGCGGAGCCGTTCACAGACCGTAAAGGGATCCAGATCGGATTCCGTCACGATTCGATAGGACAGAACTGGTTGCAGAGTGGGATTCCAGACGTCCGGCGCATCCCCCAGCCCGTCTCCGGGTTCCGTCTTTTCAAGACCCGTCACGGCGCAGATATCCCCGGCTGCCGCAGAATCGGAAGACCGGTATTTCTCTCCCGAATAAAAGCGGATGCCTTCGATCTTTCCGCCGTGGACGCCCTCGACCGTCTGCTTGACGCGGAGGCTCCCTCCGGTCAGCTTCAGATAGGTAAGACGCGTCCCAGACGGATCCCGTCCAACCTTGAAGACACGGGCGGAAAACACGGAAGGATACCCTGGCTCCTCCAGGTAGGTCTCCAGACAGGAAAGAAGGGATGCGACTCCTTCGGAATGCAGAGCGGAGCCGAACAGACAGGGAAAGAGAGATCGTTCCCGGACGGAGCGGGAAACGAGAGAAGCCGGCACCTCCCCGGTATTCAGATAAACATCCGTCAGGCGTTCATCCGTCTGCGCGATCCGCTCCGAGAGGGGGTCTGCCTCTTCATCGTCGAAAGGTTCTATGAAGGGAGACAGCTTCTCTTTCAGTTCCGCGAGAACCTTCACGCGGTTGAATGCAGGAAGATCCATTTTGTTGACAAACAGAAAAACCGGGATGCCGTAAGCCGCAAGCAGCCTCCAGACCGTTTCGGTATGGGACTGGACGCCGTCGATCCCGGAAATCACCAGAACCGCGGCATCCAGAACCGGAAGAACCCGCTCCATTTCCGCGGAAAAGTCGCAGTGGCCCGGCGTGTCGAGCAGCGTCAGCCTCATGGCGCCGGTTTCCGCGACTGCCTGCTTGGAGAACACCGTGATTCCCCGGTTTCGTTCCTGAACATTGGTGTCCAGAAACGTGTTTCCGTGGTCTACCCTTCCGATCTTGCGAATCGCTCCGCAGAGAAAGAGAATGCTTTCCGCAAGAGTGGTTTTCCCCGCGTCAACATGGGCCAGCAGCCCGACCGTCAGTCGCTTCACGGTGCACCTCCTTCCCCGGCTGTCCTGCCGAAATTCTATTTCCGTTACCCGCGCGCCTTCCCGTTCAGAAACGGCTGAAAGGCTGAAGGGATACAGTACCGCTCCCGTATTTCAGCGGGATCCGCAAAAGTCAGATCCGGACACGGCACGGCAAGATCCGCCGCCCATCCCGTCATGTGCCACTCCACGTGGGTGAAGACGTGCGTTGCTTCTCCGCAACACACCGGGGGACCGGAAAGAACTCCCCCCATGTTTCTGACTCTGTCCGTTATCTGTTCCGGCGAGAGAACTCCGTCCTCGGCAGGCAGTTCCCAGAGGCCTGCAAGCAGCCCGCTTTCCGGACGCTTCCTCAGGGCAATCCTGCCCTGACTCCGGAGCACAAGAATCGTTTTCTCTTCTTTCCGACGCTCCTTTTTCTCCTTTCGGGAAGGATACCGTGAAGGATTTCCCTCCCTGCATCCGCGGCAGAAGGGACGCATCGGACAATTGCCGCAGAGCGGCGTACCGTTCGGAAGGCACACCACCGCGCCGAGTTCCATCAGAGACTGCGTCAGCCGGGAGGCATCCTCCGGATAATCCCGGTACAGGCCTCTCAGGTCTTCCGTGATCCGGGAACGGACCTTCGGAGCCGAAAGATCCGAAGAATCCGCCGTGACCCGGGCGTACAAACGAAGAACGTTCCCGTCCACGGCAGGTTCCGGCAGCCCGAACGCGATCGACGCAATGGCCCCGGCGGTATAGGGACCGATTCCGGGCAGACGGATCAGTTCGTCCCGGTCGGCAGGCAGTTCACCGCCGTAGGAATCCACAAGAATCCGCGCGGCACGCTGAAGATTCCGAACACGGCTGTAGTATCCCAGACCCTCCCAGGCTTTTCTCAGGGCGTCCTCCTCAGCGCGGGAAAGCGCAGAAGGATCCGGAAACCGTTCGAGAAAACGCAGATAGTAGGGAATCACCGCGGAGACCCGCGTCTGCTGCAGCATGATTTCAGAGATCCAGATCCGGTAGGGAGTTGGTTCCCTGCGCCACGGGAGATCTCTGGCCTCGCTGTCGTACCAGTAAAGAAGGGGGGATACCGCCTCTCTTGGAAAACCGGCTGTTTTGGTCATGGCTTTTCTCTCCTTGAAAAGGGGAAAGAGGGAGCAGCAGGCATCCGCCCGGTTCCTCATTCTCCTTTTTCCCTTCTATCATACACATTCCGAGACGGTTTTTCAAGGTCTGGAGGAAGAAAACCTCGATTGTTTTCGGTTCGGAATCCCTGTTCCGGCTTTTTCGGAGACCAGAAAGACGGACAGAAGGGAAAAACGGAAATCTCAATCGGAAAAAACAAAAAAAGTCAAAAAAACACTTGCAGAAAAAGAAAAAACGTGGTATACTTGGAGCGTGGTAATGTGCGATCACATTGAGAAAGATTCTGATGAAAAAAGGAAGGTTTTACCACTATGAACAGAACTCAGCTTATCGCAGAAGTTGCAAAAGACGCGAAGGTCACCAAGAAGAACGCGGAAGAGGTTATCGTCAGCTTCCTCGCTCAGGTCGAAAAGGCTCTGAAGAAGGGTGAGCGCGTTCAGCTGGTTGGCTTCGGAACGTTCGAAGTCAAGACCCGTGCTGCACACAACGGAAGAAACCCTGCAACGGGCGCTACCATTAAGGTTGCCGCTTCCCGTTATCCCACTTTCTCTGCCGGCAAGTCCCTGAAGGAAGCCGTCAAGAAAAAGAAATAAGGTTCTGTGTTCTGAGAAGACCGCACCTTGACTTCAGGGTGCGGTTATCTTTCTAAAGGGATCAAAATGAGACTGGACAAATATCTGAAAGTTTCCCGGATCATCAAACGCCGGACGGTGGCAAATGAGGCCTGCGACGCCGACCACGTTTCCGTCAACGGCCGCCCCGCAAAGGCGTCCTACGACGTCAAGGTGGGGGACCGGATCGAGGTGCGGTTCGGAGAACGTTTTCTTGCCGTTACGGTTCGAAGCGTCGCGGAAACGGTCGGGAAAGCCGAGGCATCTTCCCTGTATGAGGTAATCTCGTACGGGAGCGAAAACGGATAAGGAGGGGACGCACCATGCGGGAGCAGTTCGGAACGAGAACCGCGAAGCGGGGAGAGCCGAAAAAACAGTCCGGCTTTTTCGTCCGCGTCGCGTTTATCGCGTTTGTCCTGTTCTGCCTGATCACGGTGTTCCAGATCCTGACTCAGATTGACTCCTATCAGAAGGAAATTGCAAGCGTTCAGGGGCAGATCGCCTCCTATCAGGCTCAGATCGACGCCATGGAGATGGAGCTGTCCGAGCCGTTTGACAACGCAGCCATCCGGCAGGCGGCACGCAGAAAACTGAATTACAGTATGCCGGACGACATTATCATCTATAACGACCTGTCCGAATAATCTCCGGATTCCGTTTCGGAGCACTGTCCCCCGGGCAGTGCTCTTTTCTTCTGGAAAGGAGCTGGGTCATGGGAAAGCCCCCTTTCTCGCCGCGCGAATACCGTCGCATTTTCCGTCTGCTGCTCGCCGCTGCGGGTGTTTTTCTCGTGCTGGCGGTTCTCTTCGCGCTTCTGTGGATCTTCAAGCCGAACGCCGGGGAGAACGGTGAAGAAGCGCTCTCGTCTCTGCGGGAGGAAAACTCCCGCCTCGAATCTCTGCTGGAAGAGAGGGAAACCGTTCCTGTTTCCGAAGAAGCCTCGTCTTCTGAGGAACCGACGATGACGGAACCCGAAACCGATCCGCCTACCGAGCCGCAGACCGAGCCGATTACGGAGCCTGCGACGGAACCCCCCACCGAACCCACGACAGAACCGTCTCCCGCTTCCCGCACCGATTGGATCTATACCCCCGGAATCATCAAACCGTCCGACCCCGGTCCTCTGGAGTACACACTGGATTTGGGAGATCTGTACGAGAAACTCTCCATCCTGCAGGGGGAGATGGACGAGGTCCCGTTCCTCGTCGGTCCGGACGGAACCCTGGTCCGCCGCGATTCGATCTCCTTCCCGGACGGGGCGGAAATCCTTTACCGGGAACTTCCCGGATCGGAAACCGACGCGGACGGGATTCCTCTTCTGCGCGTCATCGATTACGAAGCGATGGGGTACTCCACTCCGACGATTGCGCTGGCATACCTGGATCTGGACCGGAACACATTCTACAGTTATCGCGGAGACGAAGTTTTCTTCTCCGCCAGTCTGATCAAGGTTCCCTATGTCTATACGCTTCTCGAGCAGATCGCAAAAGTGAATGAAATCCGGAGGAACAATCCGTCCAACGATCCCGGGATCGGGGAGACGCTGCCCGAAGAGTGGCTTCGGTTCTTTGACCTGGAGCGAAAAATCGTGCTGACGGAAGCATCCAAGCAGGAAGGCTCCGGCCCGATCCGGGACATGGATCTCTCCAAAGGGGTGGAATTCACGGTCCTAGAACTGATTTCCTACAGTATCCGCTATTCCGACAACACCGCCTTCCGCGTCCTTCGGGACGAATTCGGGTATGAGTTTTTTCAAGAGGTGTCCAGACAGCTCGGGATCGAATCCGTGTTTTCGTCTTTCAACAAGCTGACCGTGTCGGAGGCCGTCCGGTATCTTCAGGCGCTTTACCGGTTCTACGAGTCTTATCCCGAAGAAGCAGGCATCCTGATCGGATTGATGCGTCAGGCGAACCACACGGTTCTGATTCCCTACGCACTCGGTCAAAAGAACGTCGCTCACAAATACGGGTGGGACGAGGAATCCTATCATGACATGGCTCTCGTGTTCGGAGAAGCTCCCTATGCGGTCTGCATCATGACCAACTTCGACCTCGCTTCCAACGATCCGGACGTCGATCTGTATCTCCGCAACCTGATTCAGTCGGTAGACCGGATGCACGAATCATTCTACCGCTGATCGGCCTATTTTTCGCAGAAGGGAGGAAAGCCCCTTGGATCATTTCGAACTGGTCTCGGACTATGCTCCGACCGGAGACCAGCCCCAGGCGATCGACCGTCTGTGTGACGGAATCGATGCAGGAATGAAATTCCAGACGCTTCTGGGCGTTACCGGTTCCGGGAAAACGTTCACGATGGCGAACGTCATCGCACGAATGAACCGTCCCACCCTGATCCTCGCTCACAACAAAACGCTGGCGGCCCAGCTCTGTTCGGAGTTCAGGGAGTTCTTTCCCCATAATGCGGTGGAATATTTCGTTTCTTATTACGAATACTACCAGCCGGAGGCCTACATCCCCGGAAAAGATCTTTACATTGAAAAGGATTCCCTGATCAACGACGAAATCGACATGCTGCGGCATTCCGCCACATCCGCTCTGCTGGAACGCAGGGACGTCATCGTCGTTTCCTCCGTATCCTGCATCTATTCGCTCGGTGACCCCAGGAGTACAAGAATCTTCTGATCGGAATCCGGCCGGGCATGACCATGGACCGCGAGGAATTCATAGAAAAGCTGGTCAAGATCAGCTATGAGCGGAACGATTTCAGTTTTGCCCGCGACCGCTTCCGGGTCCGCGGGGATACCGTTGATGTTTTTCCCGCTTCGCGCTCCGACAAGGCCGTCCGCGTCGAGTTTTTCGGAGACGAAATCGAAAAAATCAGCGAAATCAATCCCCTGACAGGCGAGTGGATTCAAAATGATTCCTACTACCCGATCTACCCGGCAACGCACTACGCAGTTTCCGAGGAAAAACGGGAAGCCGCCTTTTCCGAGATCGAAGACGAAATGCTGGAACGCATCGCCTTTTTCCGCGCGCAGAACAAACTGATCGAGGCGCAGCGGATCGAGGAGCGCACGCGCTACGATCTGGAAATGCTGCGGGAAATCGGATCCTGTTCCGGAATCGAAAACTATTCCCGCGTGCTGAACCGGCGCGCCCCCGGATCGACTCCCTTCACTCTGCTTGACTTTTTCCCGAAAGATTTCCTTCTCTTTGTCGATGAGTCCCACGTCACCCTTCCTCAGGTCCGGGGCATGAGCGGCGGAGATACCGCCAGGAAAAAGAATCTTGTGGATTACGGATTCCGTCTTCCTTCCGCCTTCGACAACCGCCCTCTTTTCTTTGAGGAGTTCGAACACCGGATCCATCAGGCGGTGTTTGTTTCCGCGACCCCGTCCGACTATGAACGGGAACACGAAGCGCAACGGGTGGAACAGCTGATCCGTCCGACCGGACTGGTGGACCCGGAAGTGGAAGTCCGTCCGATCGCCGGCCAGATCGACGATCTTCTGGGAGAAATCCGGACCCGCGCGGGGCGAAAGGAACGTGTTCTCGTCACAACGCTGACGACGAAAATGGCCGAAGACATCACGGAGTATCTCGAGTCTCACCGGGTCCGCGTCCGGTATATCCATCACAACGTCGAAACGCTCGAACGCTCGGAGATCCTGCGCGATCTCCGCCTGGGCGTATTCGACGTGCTCGTCGGGATCAATCTGCTGCGGGAAGGCATCGACCTGCCGGAGGTCTCCCTGGTCGCCGTCCTGGATGCGGACAAGGAAGGCCTTCTCCGCTCCGAAACCGCTCTGGTTCAGACCATCGGGCGGGCCGCGCGGAACGCCGACGGAAAAGTGATCCTTTACGCCGATACCGTTACCCGGTCCATGCGGGCGGCCATCGACGAGACCAACCGACGCCGTTCGGTGCAGACCGCCTACAACCGGGAGCACGGAATCACTCCGAAGACGATTATCAAACCGATCCGGGACGCTATCGAATGGAAGGCAAAGGACGAGATCGCCGCCGCGTCCGGAAAACGGCGGAAGGCGGACCGTCCCGGACATCAGAAGCTTCCGATGACCGGCGAGGAAAGAACGAAGCTGATCGAGACCCTGACAGCCGAAATGAAGGAGGCTGCAAAGCACCTGGAATTCGAACGTGCCGCCTACCTTCGCGACCGCATTGCCGAAATCCGCGCTTTTTCGGAGAAGTGCGGGAAACAGCCACAGGAGGAGTAACTGCCATTGGGAACAAACCGACTGACGGCGCGCGGCGTACGCGTCAACAATCTGAAAAACATCAATCTGGACATCCCCAGGGATCAACTGGTGGTGTTCACCGGACTTTCGGGTTCCGGAAAATCGTCGCTTGCTTTCGATACCATCTATGCGGAGGGGCACCGGCGGTTCGTGGAATCCCTGTCTTCCTATGCCCGTATGTTCCTCGGCCAGCTGGAAAAACCGGATCTCGACTCCATCGAGGGCCTTTCCCCCTCCATTTCCATCGATCAGAAAACCACTTCGAAAAATCCCCGTTCAACCGTCGGAACCGTTACGGAGATTTACGACTACCTTCGTCTTTTGTATGCCAGAATCGGAATTCCTCACTGCCCGGTCTGCGGGAAAGAAATCCGTCAGCAGACCACGGACCAGATTATCGACCGAATTCTGTCTCTTCCCGAGGGAACGCGTTTCGTCCTTCTTGCGCCCATTGTGAAAGGCAAGAAGGGCCAGCACGAAAAAGTCTTTGAAGACGCGAGGAGGGCGGGATACGTCCGTGTTCGAGCCGACGGAATCCTCTACGACCTTTCGGAATCCGTTGATCTGGACAAGAACAAAAAGCACACGGTGGAAATCGTAATCGACCGGCTGATCATCCGCGAGAATATCAGGCCGCGTCTTTCGGATTCTCTCGAAGCGGCTCTCCGCCTCGGGAACGGGAGCGCAATCGTTTCCGTCCCGAGCGGCGCGCCTGACGGGACGCCGTCTGAAATCACCTTTTCACAGAATTACGCCTGCGAGGAGCACAATTTCTCGGTTGGAGAGCTTTCTCCCCGGATGTTTTCCTTCAACAATCCCGCAGGAGCCTGTCCCCGCTGCGCCGGGATCGGAGCCATGCGGGTCCTGAACCCGGAAAAAATCATCCCGGACCGTTCCCTCTCGCTCGCGGAAGGAGCAGTCGCCGTCAACGGATTCAAGTCGATCGAGGACAGCACCTGGTCACGCCCTCTGTTCGAAGCGGTCGGCGCCGCCCACGGTTTTACCATTCACACGCCCATCTCCGAATACTCAGAGGAAGCGCTGCATGCGCTTCTTTGGGGAACCGGGGAAGAAATGTACGATGTCACCCGCGTATTTGAGCGGAAGACCCGCCGCTCCCTGCTTCGCTGGGAGGGCCTGATCGCAAAGATCAACGAGCGGATTCTGTACGAAAAAAACGATTACTACGACCAGTTCGTGGACGACAACCCGTGTCCGGACTGCGGCGGGAAACGTCTTAACCCTACCGCGCTCGCGGTTACGGTCGGCGGTCTTTCCATCGACTCCTTCTGCCGTCTTTCCGTCAGCAGGGCGCTGGAGTTCTGCTCCTCCCTCGAGCTGACGCCCACCGAAGAACAGATCTCGCGCGAAATCTGCAAGGAAATCCGCTCCAGACTGCAGTTTCTGAAAAACGTCGGTCTCGACTATCTCAATCTTGCCCGGCAGGCGGGGACCCTCTCAGGCGGGGAGGCCCAGCGAATCCGTCTGGCAACTCAGATCGGATCCTCGCTCGTCGGCGTCCTGTATATTCTGGACGAGCCCTCCATCGGCCTGCATCAGCGGGACAACGGAAAACTGATCGCGACCCTGAAGCAGCTCCGGGACGTCGGAAACTCCGTGATCGTCGTTGAACACGACACTGAGACCATGCTGGCCTCCGATTATATCGTGGATATCGGCCCGGGCGCCGGAATTCACGGCGGAGAAATCGTCGCGCAGGGAACCCCCTCCGAAATTATGAAGAATCCCGCCTCGATAACGGGTGCCTACCTCTCCGGACGGCTGTCGATTCCGGTCCCCGACCGACGCCGGCCCGGAAACGGATCCTTCCTCCGGGTAATAGGAGCGCGGGAAAACAACTTGAAGAATATCGACGTCACCTTCCCCCTCGGACTGTTCCTCTGCGTGACCGGAGTCTCCGGTTCCGGAAAATCTTCGCTCGTCAATTCGATTCTGTATAACGCGCTGGCAAAGGAATTAAACGGATCGGTCACCTATCCGGGGCTTCATACCCGAGTGGAGGGAACGGAGGCTCTTGACAAAGTCATTCAGATCGACCAGAGCCCTATCGGAAGGACTCCCCGCTCCAATCCGGCTACCTACACCGGATTGTTTACCGAAATCCGCAATCTGTTCGCCCAGACCGTGGAGGCAAGAAAACGGGCGTATTCGCCCGGCCGGTTTTCCTTCAACGTCCGCGGAGGACGCTGCGAAGCCTGCGAGGGAGACGGCGTAAAGCGGATCGAAATGCACTTTCTTCCCGACGTTTTCGTTACGTGCGACGTCTGCAAGGGGAAGCGGTACAATCTGGACACGCTGGCCTGCACGTTTAAAGGGAAAAACATCTCCGACGTTCTGGACATGACCGTGGAAGAGGGCCTGTCCTTCTTCTCCCAACTCCCGAAACTGTCTTCCAAGCTGCAGACTCTGTTCGATGTGGGTCTGGGATACCTGAAGATCGGACAGTCCTCGACCACCCTGTCGGGCGGCGAAGCGCAGCGGGTCAAACTGGCGACCGAACTGTCCAGGCGCGCGACCGGCCGGACCATCTACATTCTGGACGAACCGACGACCGGGCTTCATTCCGCAGACGTGGCCAAACTCATCGAGGTCCTGCAGCGTCTCGTGGACGGCGGCAATACCGTCCTGGTCATTGAGCACAATCTCGACATCATCAAGACGGCGGACTATATCATCGACCTGGGCCCGGAGGGCGGCGACGATGGGGGCACCGTCCTGGCGGAGGGAACGCCGGAACAGGTCGCCGGCAATCCTAACTCCTATACCGGTCAGTTCCTGCGGTCCATTCTGGGCGGTTCCAGATAAGCCGGCTTCCGGTGACAAGGAAAGCCGGAACCCGATCTGGTCTGCACCGCGTTCCGGACCTGACGAAACAATCTTTTTTCCACATTCGATTCCTTTTTCCCCATTTCCGCTTTCCCGTCAACCGAAACCCTCCGGGGGAAAACAGCCGGATAGAGGGAAAAGCCTTGACAACCCCGAAAAAAGGTGCTACAATACTGCCAGATTGCTGGTATGGAACCGATGATAGGAGGAACTACCAATGAAACTGACAAAAACAATCCTCGCTTTTGTGATTGCCGCTCTGCTTCTCGGCATCTTTGCAGGATGCACTGCCACGGCTCCCACCATTCATGTCACCCTGCGGTTCTCCGTGGAAGGATCGGAACCCTTCTTCGATCAGGACATCGAAATCAAGTCCGACGCCCCGACCGTGGAAAGCGTTGTCAACGAAGTTGCGATGATTTACGGCAGTTTGTTTACCGAACTGAAGTACGACAGCCGTTATTCCCTCTCCCTCACGTTTGACGGAGACGAGTATCCGGATTCTCTGGAGAAGTACTGGGATTTCAAACTGAACGACGTCGACGCGACCGCGAAGGCTAACATGACCCCGGTCAAGGACCTCGACACGATCGACTACATTTATCTCAACAACAAGTCTCTTCAGCCGGAAGAATCAACGGAAGAGGCTTCCGACGAAGAACCGGCCGCAGAATAATTGCTTCCAAGAAAAACACCTGACTGGCACCCGTATACCGGGTGCTAGTCTTCTGTTAGCGAGTTTTCCATTCCGTCAGATTGAGAGGTACCGTTACCATGATTCAGGGAAACAGAATCAAAACAATCGCGCTCTATGCATCGAACGCCATGGTCTACGCCTTTTCGGCGCTGTTTCTCTGTTTTATGCCCCTATACTTCAACGCCAGGTTCACGCCGGCGGAGTCCGGTCTTCTTCTCTCCATCGGGCCGATCGTTTCCATCGTAACGCCCCTGTTCTGGGGAAGAATCGCGGACCGGTCGAAATTCAAGAACTCCACGCTGATTATCTGCATCCTGTTCTCCGCCGTCTTCTTCTTTCTCCAGCAGTTCTGCACCACGCCGCTCAGCATGGGAATCGTCGTCGCCTGCATCTGGGTCTTCATGGCGCCCTTCAACGGACTGATCGACGCAATCACGCTCGAATACTCCCTGACAGCCCATACCTATTACGGGACGATGCGCGTCATGGGAACCATCGGATTCGGGGTGATTACGCTGGTTTCCAGTCTGGTCAGCGGCGGAAACTTCTCCGTCATTTTCTACATCTACGTCGGGATGGCCGCGCTTGCGGTTGCCTCCCTCCTTCTCGGACCGCAGATCAAGGGATACGGGCACCGGGAGAAGAAAGACCGGAAGCCAGATCCCGGCAAACAGATTCATTCGGAGGGAATTCGGTCTCTTCTGACGAACCGGACGCTGCTGCTTCTGATCCTGTGCATGATGTGCGGGCAGTTCCTTCTGCAGTACTACAACAACTTTTTCCCGACCTACCTGACCACGGATCTCAAACAGGACTCCTGGGTCTGGGGCCTCTGCGTTCTTCTCAGCGTATCCGGAGAGATTCCCTTCTTCTTCCTTTATACGAAGCTGTACGATCAGCTGGGAATCAAGCGCGTGCTGCTGATCGCGCTCCCTCTGACCGTTCTCCGGGCCACGCTGCTCGGCCTCGTCACGAACATTCCGGCTATTCTGGTCGTCGACACGCTCACCGGAATCTGCTCCACCATGATGAATTATTCCGCGTCCACCTACTTAATCCGCTCCGTCGCGCCGGAGCTCCGTGCGACCGGCCAGACACTCATGTACTGCATCGGGCAGAATCTTGCCCGGGTCTTCGCCGGCGTCGTCGGGGGACAGATTCAGTCCTGGCTCGGCACCTCCAGGGGCCTGTTCATCTGCGCCGGAATCGCGGGCGTCGTCTTCGTCGTATTCCTGTTTACCCTCTGGCGCGATCCTTCCCCGCATCTCGGGCCTAAGCCGTACGCGGAAACGCTGGAGCATCACGCAAAACATCTGCGGGAAACGGAGTCTCCGAAATGACGCAAAAAAAAAGGATCTTGATTCTCGGAATCACGATGGATCCCGCCGGAACCGAACAGTCGTTTCTGTCCTTTTCCGGACGCATCGATTACTCCCGGTATGACGTCACCCTGCTTCTGGCCCGAAAGAGCGGACTGTTTCTTTCCAGGCTTCCCGCGGAGATCCGAGTGGAGGAGATGGCTGAGGGCGGAGAGCTTTTCACCCTGAACCGGAAAACCGCTCCGTCCGCGATCTTCCGTTCCGTTCTGCTCCGTCATCCCGGCAAGTGGTTTTCCGCCCTGTGGTATGCCGTCCGCATGGCCTTTTCCCCGCGGAGACGCCCCTTTCTTGCCATGCGGCTCTGGCGCAGTCTTGAAAAAGTCCTTCCCGATCGAAGCGGCTCCTTCGACGCCGCTCTTGCTTTCTGGGGGGACAAGACCATGTTCTACATGCTGGATCACGTTCAGGCGGACCGGAAAATCGCATGGCTTCATTTTGACTACGAACACCCGCCGCGGGAAGACGCCCTGTACGGACCCGCCTTTGCCGCCTGCGACCGTGTCGTAACCATTTCGGAGGCCATCGCGGATTCTCTGCGTTCCCGGTTTCCGGAGATCCGGGAACGGATCTGCGTCCTGGAAAACCGGATCGACCCCAGGCAGATCTGGGATCTTGCCATGTCCGGGGAGTCTTTCCCGGATCCTTCCTTCCGCGGGAAGCGGATTCTGACCATCGGAAGGATCGCGCCCCAAAAAGGGCTGGATCTCGCCGCGGAAGCGCTGGCTCTCCTCCGCAGGAAAGGGCTGGAACCCCGCTGGTACGTCATCGGGGACGGAACGGAAGAGGATCTGACAAAACTCCGCGCCCGTGCGCTGGATCTCGGCGTGGCAGATCTTCTGATTCTTCTCGGTCCCTCCGCAAATCCATATCCCTGCCTCAGAGACTGCGATCTTTACGTTCAGCCGTCCCGACATGAAGGCAAGCCGATTGCCGTGGAGGAGGCAAAGATTCTCTATAAAACCATCCTGGTCACAGACTATCTGTCTGCTGCGGAACAGACCGGGCAAGGAACGCTCGGGATGATTGTCGAATGCAGCGCCGAAGCGCTTGCAGACGGGATCCGTTCGCTTCTCTCCGATCCATCCCTCAGCGCACGGTATGCGGACAGGGTCGCGGAGACGATGCACCCGCTCCGTTTTCTCCCCCCGCCCCCTCTTCCGGAAGATCTTCTGCCCTGAAGAGTCTTCCGCTCCCCGGACGGTCCGGTTCCACATAATCAGCGAGGATTCCCCTTCTTCAGGAGCGGGAGGAATCGCTCTGTTTTGGTTCATCCCGGTTTCCCTTGCTCGGGGGGGCATATGCAGCCGTAATCTCATTTCTTCCGATTTCAGCGCGTAGTTTTTCCCGAATCCGGTGACCAATAAGTGAAAGCAGAGCTTTCGTGCTCGCGAAAGGTGGGATCTCGATGGAAAACGGAGAAAGCAGTTTCTCGGTTGGTCTCAATCGGGACCGTTCTAACTGTTTCGTCCTTTCCGTGGATGGGCAAATACTCTTGGTGAGATAATCTCC
>JAGAFM010000042.1 GCA_017612655.1 Clostridia bacterium
CGAGGCCGATATCGAGCGCGGCGCCCGTCCTCTGCTTCGTCAGATCCGCCTTGCAGTAGGATTTGATGATCGCCGTCGCACCGCTTTTCTCGGTTCCGGGAGTCGGAGAGGCGTTCGCGGCCAGAACCTCGTGGGCCCGTCTTCCGTGTGCGCAGGCCAGACGGCGGGGAGACCACTCCAGCTGTCTTCCGAAGGTGCTGACGCCCCCGGGAAGGCTGTAGCCGGTTTTTCCGTCCATCTTGGAGCAGGCGATGGAAAAGTCGTGCAGCAGTCGGGCGCAGATCGCGTCGACTTCGTCGCTGTCGTTGCCGTAGTAGTCGTACTTGGTGGAAACGTATCTTCTCAGGCTTTCCTCGCCTTCCCAGTTGTTTTTCAGGACTGTCATGAAATCATCGAAACCGATCTTTTGTTCGTCAAAGACGAGTTTCTTCAGAGCGTAGAGGAAGTTCACGGTGTCGGCCAGTCCGCCGATATGCGGGGATTCGACGTTGTAGTCCGCTCCGCCTTCCCGGTAGGAAAGACCTTTTTCGATGCAGGAGTGCTCAAACAGGGAAACGACGGTGCAGGGGGTAGTTGGCTTCCAGACCCATGTCCCGTCAGGATCCCGGCGTTCCATCTTTCTCGACAGAGCGTCTTCTATCTGTCTCATATAGACGGTCAGGTCTTCGATATACCGCGTATAGAGCTCTTCATAGGACGCAAAGGATACGGATTCGTATGAATTCAGCGTGATGGTCTGCAGAACCTGCAGGGAGTCAAATGCGCTGTATCCGAAATTGGTTTTCCCGGGAATCTGCACCTCCCAGCACCCGTCGTTGGCAAACAGCACTGCCTCTTCCTTCGAATAGCCGTAGGAGGTCAGGGACTCGAGAATCAGTTCCTCGTTATAGACCGCCAGGATCCCCCCTCCGAACCGCATCACCTCAGCGATCCGGTTCAGCAGAACGTCGGGGGTGTTCTTGCTCAGCCGTACGGTTGTTGGAAAGTCGCTGATCCCGGTTTCCTCAATCACGTCGAGAATCAGATAGGTGACGGGATTCGTAACGTCTTTCCCGGAAGCGTCCACGCCGGCAAGAACCAGGTTCTGATAATGCTGCGCGTCGCCGGAACCCCACGGTCCCTCTCCGCTGACCCATTCACAGCCCTTGATGAAGAAATGCGCAAGAATCTCCCGCGCCTCGTCAAGCGTAAGGACGCCGTCCTTCAGGTCCTTCTCCAGATACGGCCCGAGCAGGGCGTCGATTCTTCCGATGCCGGGCCAGTTTCCGCAAAGCCGGACGAACGAGAACAAAAACCAGATGCTCTGTACCGCCTCATAGAAACTCGTGGCGGGCTTTTTGGGGACCTGGAGGAGGTTCTTGTAATTGTCCGCATACTCCGGTCTGTCCCGGAGAGCCTCGAGATACCGTTCATGATAGATATCCAGCGCGTCAAGGCAGTTCAGACAGCTCTTCGAAAACGGCTCCTTCCCGGTTCCCCGGAAGGTTTCCAGAGCCTGTTCCGCACGTTTCCGGATGCTGTCGGTCCCGTATTTGACGGTGGTTTCGAAATCGATGGTGAGATGGCTGATGCTCCCGAACAGAGCAGCTCCCCCACTTGTGGCGGGAACCAGGTGTTCGATTCCGAGCCCCAGCGTCGCGGCGCCGCTGAGTTTTTCTCCTTCGCAGATCCGGATCGGTGCGTCTTCGGCGATGGTTCGGATGGCCAGATCGTACTGTTCGATCGGAGAAAGGCCCTCGAGCTGTTCCGGATCCAGGACAACAGCGGGATTCTTTTTCGTGTCTTTTCCCCAACGGTGTTCCTGGATGGATTCATAAGCAAACCGGCGCGTGGATTCGCTGAGACGGATCGGACGTTCGATTCCGTTCACGGATGGAAAAATCATGATGCTGTCTCCTCCCTGAGAAATCCCGACTGAAGGGAAAACTCTCTCCGCTCATTCTACACTTTTCATCAGAAAATGTCAAGCGTTCTCCGTCCATTTTGCGGGCACGGAGGACAAATCTCAGTTCCTTGCATTTTTCTGTGTCAAAAGCTTGTTCGGATGCTTCCGCATGCTTGATTTTGTGCGGAAGGGATGATATAATAAACATGTTTTTTTCCGAATGGTTCCGCCGTGATCCTGCCGATAGAAAAACGGCAGATCGAACCCTGAAACAGGTGCTGCTATGATTTTCGGACGCTACATCAACAAGTATTATCTCAAATACTGCATTCCGCTTCTTCTCGGGATTGTGACCCTTGCCGTGATCGACTCCGTACAGCTGATCGTCCCGAATCTTTATCAGATGGTCATAAACGGGATGAACACCGGATCGGTTCTTGTCGACGGCGCCAGCGTTCCCTTTGACATGGCTTTTCTGCTCGACAGAATCTGTTTTCCCATGATTCTCGTGATCTTCTGCATGGTTGGCGGCCGTTTCCTCTGGAGAATCCTGTTCCTGGGTTCCTCCATTCGCGTCGAGGCCAGCCTGCGAGAGGAAATGTTCCGGAATGCAAAATCGCTCTCTCAGGAGTATTACCAGATTCACAAGGTCGGGGATCTGATGAGCCTTTTCACGAACGACCTGGAAACGGTTCAGGAATGTTTCGGATGGGGAATCATGATGTTCTGCGACGCGCTTCTTCTCGGAACGCTGGCCATCCGGAAGATGATCCTCATGAATCCTCTGATGACCCTGTTTTCCATGATCCCCGCAGTGCTTCTTCTCGTTTCTTCCGCACTGGTCGGTTCTTTCGAGATGAAAAAATGGGACGTGCGTCAGGCAGCCTTTTCCAAACTCTCCGATTTCTCTCAGGAAAGCTTTTCCGGGCTGTCGGTCATCAAAGCTTTCGTCAAGGAGGGAAAAGAGCTCTGGAATTATCAGAAGATCAACCGGGACAACGAAAAGGCGAATGTGGATTTTACCCGCGTCGCCGTTCTGTTCCGGATCATGGTCACGTTCTTTGTCGAAAGCGTGATCTGCGTGATTCTCGGATACGGCGGTTACCTGGTTTTCAGCGGCGTATTCAACGCCGGACAGCTGGTGGAGTTCATCGGATACTTCACCTCGATCATCTGGCCGATCATGGCCGTATCTGAACTGGTCGACATGACCGCGAGAGGGAGGGCGTCCCTGAAACGGGTGGGCCGTTTCCTCGATGCCAGACCGACGGTCACGGACAGGGAGGACGTTCACGACATCGGCACGGCGGCAGGATCCATCGAATTCCGCCATCTGACCTTCCGTTATCCCGGAAGCGACCGGGATGTCCTGAAGGATGTCACGATGGAGATCCGTCCCGGGGAGCAGATCGGGATCTGCGGAAGGACGGGATGCGGCAAGACCACGCTGGCCGATCTCATTCTCAGAACCTACAACGTCGGAGACGGACAGCTGTTCCTGGACGGCGAAGACGTGAATACGGTTTCGATCCGATCCCTGCGCGAAAACTGTTCCTATGTTCCACAGGATTCCTTCCTGTTTTCGGATACCATTGAAAA
Organism: Clostridia bacterium; assembly: GCA_017612655.1. Lineage (GTDB taxonomy): Bacteria > Bacillota > Clostridia > Oscillospirales > CAG-272 > RGIG3925. The sequence goes on from JAGAFM010000042.1 coordinate 3,485, forward strand.
CAATATCCTGTTCGGGGAGGAGGCCTCTTCAGAGCAGGTTGTTGAGAGTGCCGTTTCCGCGGATGTCGATAAGGACATTCAGGGCTTTCCGGACGGATACCGGACTCTTCTCGGAGAAAGAGGCGTGACGCTTTCAGGCGGACAGAAGCAGCGGATTTCCATTGCGCGTGCGCTGATGAAGGACGCCCCCGTCCTGATCCTGGACGATTCCGTGTCCGCCGTGGACACCAAGACGGAAAAGACGATTCTGGAGCGTCTTTCCAAACTCCGGAAAGGGAAGACCACCCTGATGATCGCGCACAGAATCTCCACGATTGAGAAACTCGACAGGATTGCGTTCCTGGAAGACGGAAGATTGCTCGCGTTCGGTACGCACGAGGAACTTCTCCGTACCTGTCCTCCTTATCAGAAGATGGTTACGCTTCAGAAACTGGAAGAGGAGGGGGATCTGGTCCATGCATGAGTATTATCCGCTGATTGTCGTCGGGCTGACTCTGATCCTTTCCTCGGTTTTGTTCGCCGCCGCGTATCTCCTCTACAAGCGGACCAAAGCCCCGGGCGACGAGAATGAAAGGAAAATGTCCGACGGAGAAGTGATCCGCCGCCTTCTGCGGTACGCAAAGCCCTACCGGTTCCACTTTTTGCTGGTTCTGGCCGTTATGCTTCTTTCCACCTGCTACAGCATCTTTTCTCCCATTCTGGTCGGACAGATTGAGGAACTGGTCAAGAATTCTTTCGATTTGCCTGAATTGTACCGGCTGCTCGCCGTCTACGCCTCGCTGCTCATCGTCAGCCTGATCTGCATGTATGTTCAGGCGATCGTCCTTCAGAAGACAGGCCAGAAGATCATCTCCCGGATCCGGCTGGACACGTTTTCGCACATTGAGAGCCTTTCCCACATCCAGCTGAATTCCATACCCGTCGGAAAACTGGTTACAAGAGTCTCGAACGACCCCAATCACATTTCCTATCTCTTCACCAACATTCTCGTGAATCTCCTGAAGAATGCTCTGGTGATCGTCGGGGTTCTGACTGCAATGTTTCTGCTCAATCTCGAACTCTCTCTGATGGTCCTCTGCTTCGTTCCGTTTATGGCGGTCATCACAGTCATCTTCAGCAAGTATTCGAGAAGAGTTCACCGTCGCGTGAATAACGCGACGACGGAGATCAACACGTTTCTCTCCGAAAATCTGTCCGGGATCAAGATCACTCAGATTTTCAACAGGGAGGAAAAGAAGACCGCTGATTTTCGGGAACGCTCCCAGACGCTCAAACGGTTCAAACTGCAGCGTACGTTTGTGTTCGGCGTCTTCCGCCCCGTGGTCTACATGCTGTACATCGCCTCGGTTCTCTGTCTGTTCTACCTGGGCGGGAAGGGGTATATTCAGGATCAGCATTTCTTCGGGCAGGTGATTACCTCCGGGACGGTCGTGACCTTCTATCTCTTCATCTCCCGGTTCTACAATCCGATTCAGGAGCTGGCAGAGCAGTTCGACCTGCTCCAGCGTTCCTTCGCATCCGCCGAAAAGATCTTTTCCGTGCTCGACATCGAGCCTGCGATCCGGGATGATCCCGATGCGGTGGATCTGGACTCGGTGCGGGGCGAGATCGAATTCCGCGACGTATGGTTTGCCTACAAGCCGGACGAGTGGGTGCTGAAAGGCGTTTCCTTCCACATCCTCCCCGGACAGACCGTAGCTTTCGTCGGCTCGACCGGCTCCGGGAAAACGACCATCCTATCTCTGATCTGCCGGAACTACGAGATTCAGAAGGGGCAGATCCTGATCGACGGAATCGATATTCGTAAGATCAGAATCAGTTCGCTGCGGTCCCATTTCGGGCAGATGCTTCAGGACGTGTTCCTTTTCTCGGGAGACATCCGGAGCAACATTCTCCTTTCCAAGGAGGGCGTCTCGGATGAGGAAATCATGGACGTCTGCCGGTACGTCAACGCGGACTCCTTTATTTCCAAACTCGAAAAAGGACTGGACGAGCCCGTCCGCGAGAGAGGCAACAATTTCTCTGCCGGACAGCGTCAGCTGATCAGCTTCGCACGCACGCTGATTCATCGACCGTCCGTCATCATCCTGGACGAGGCAACGGCGAACATCGATACGGAAACCGAAGTCCTGATTCAGGATTCTCTCGAGAAAATCCGGACGATCGGAACGACCCTGATGGTGGCCCACCGCCTTTCCACCATACAGCATTCCGACAACATCATCGTTCTGTCGAAGGGACAGATCGTGGAGCAGGGAACCCACCAGCAGCTTCTTGCCGAAAAAGGGAAGTATTACCGCCTTTATACGATTCAGACAGGCTGACCGGCTGTCTTCCCATCCGCCCAGAAGGATCTTTTGCCCGAATCAAACAACCCGGGAGGTTTTTCGATGAACATTGTCATTACCGACGCCCAAACCGTAACCAACGGCGATCTGGATCTCTCCGTGTTTTCCCGATACGGAACGGTCCGGACCTATCCTCTGACCTCTTATGAGGAAACGCCGGAAAGAATCCGTGACGCGGAAGCCGTTCTCCTCAACAAAACCGTTCTGGACGCCGCCGTCCTCTCCGGAGCTCCCCGCCTGAAGTATATCGGCCTGTTCGCGACCGGGTACAACGTCGTCGATGTCGACTACTGCCGCGAACACGGAATCACCGTCTGCAACGCAGGCAGTTATTCCACGGACGCCGTCGCGCAGACGGTGTTCGCCTACCTTCTTTCCCGTTTTTCCCAGGTCGACCGGTACACTCGTTTCGTCACCGGGGGAGGCTGGGTTGCCTCTCCGACTTTCTCCCCCTTTGTCTTTCCGACCGCTGAGCTAGCCGGGAAGACGATCGGAATCATCGGATACGGCACCATCGGGAAAAACGTCGCGAAAATCGCGTGCGCATTCCGGATGCGGGTTCTTGCGTGTCCGCACCGCATGCCCGAACAGAAGACGGACGGGATCGCGGAATTCGTCCCCTTCCGGGAACTGCTCGCGCAGTCGGACGTGGTAACCTGTCACTGTCCGCTCACCGGCGAGACCAGAGGAATGTTCGACGCCGCTGCGTTTGGGGCAATGAAGCAGGGTGCGTTCTTTATCAACACGTCCAGAGGGGGAGTCCTCGACGAGAAAGCGCTCCGGGATGCTCTCGATTCCGAGCATCTGTCTGGCGCCGGCGTCGATGTACTCAATCATGAGCCGATGGAACCGGGCAACGTTCTGCTCGGAGCCCCCAATCTTCTGATTACCCCGCATGTCGCCTGGGCTCCCCTCGAAACCAGAATCCGTCTCCTCGAAATTGTCGAGGCTAATCTCCGCAACTACCTCGCCGGTTCTCCGACTAATGTCATTGTCTGAGGTTCCGGAATGATTCCACTTTCCGTTCTACGTAAAAAAGTCAGGAAAATATTGATTTTCTCTTTACGAAACTAGAATTCGTTCTGTATTGCATTCTGGTTTAAAGTGTGCTATAATCCCACTATTCTGATGAAAGGAACCTTTTTAGCCATGAATACGGAACTGATCGTCTTTATCCTGTACTTCGCCTTCATGCTCGGAATCGGGATTTACTTCTTCATCCGCGGAAGAAACCGCGCAAGCGAGAAGGAGTACTTCCTGGGCGGAAGACAGATGGGGCCGTGGGTCACCGCGATGAGCGCCCAGGCGTCCGATATGAGCGCCTGGCTTCTCATGGGTCTCCCGGGATCGATGCTTGCGTTCGGACTCGGACAGGCGTGGATCGGAATCGGACTTGCCATCGGGACCGCCGCGAACTGGATTCTGGTGGCCAAGAGACTTCGCAAGTTCTCCCAGGCTGCCAATGATTCCATTACGCTTCCTCAATATCTGTCGAACCGTTTCGCTTCCTCCAACAAGATCCTTCAGATCGTCTGCGCCATCGTTTTCCTGGTCTGCTTCACGGTTTACGTGGCTTCCAGCTTTGTCGCGGGCGCATCGGTTTTCACGTCGATCTTCCCGGATATCAACCCTTCGATCGCGATGCTGATCTTTGCCGCGATCCTGATCCTCTACACCTTCTTGGGCGGATTCCGCGCGGTCAGCTGGACGGACTTCTTCCAGGGCACGCTGATCTTCGTCGCGATTCTCGCGATTCCGATCTGCATCGCCTTCACGCAGAACCTCGATCCTGCCAAACTGACGGAACTGTATTCCTACACGGATACGGACGGAACCGTAGTCAACTGCTCCTTTACGGGAAATGTGTTTGCCGCAACGCCTCTTGAGATCATCAACGGCCTCGCGTGGGGACTCGGCTACTTCGGCATGCCCCACATTCTGGTCCGGTTCATGGGAATCAAGAAGGCTTCCATGGTGAAGACATCCGCGATCGTCGCGATCGTCTGGGTCGTGATTTCTCTCGCCGGCGTCATGGTTCTCGCTTATCTCGGCAGAATGATGGTCGCGGAGACGCTCCTTCCCGACGGAAGCCAGAAGATGGTCTTCATCGAACTTGCCAGAAAGCTGTTTCCGCCCGTCATCGCCGGCGTTCTGCTCTCCGCGGTCATCGCCGCCTCCATGTCGACCGCGGACAGTCAGCTGCTCGTTGCCTCCTCTTCCTTCACCTCTGACATCTACCGTCCGATCATCCGGAAAAAGGCCGGCGAGAAGGAAGCACTCTGGGTGGGCCGCGTTCTGGTTCTGATTATCGCCGTCGTCGCCTACTTTATCGCCAGCTCCAAGGGATCCGGCGCGCAGGCGATCATGAACATGGTGGAAAACGCCTGGGCAGGCTTCGGCTCAGCGTTCGGACCTACGATTATTCTGTCCCTGTTCTGGAGAAGATTTACCTACAAGGGCGCAGTAGCGGGCGTCATCACCGGCGCGCTGGTCGATGTCATCTGGCTGGTCTGCTTCTCCGCCACCGGACTCTACGAAATCATTCCCGGATTTGTGCTCGGAATGATTGCCGCGGTTGTCGTCACGCTTCTGGACAAGCAGCCTTCCAAAGAGGTGACCGACATTTACGACCGCGCCGTCTCCGCCGAATTCGAGGAATGAAAGAAAATCCTCCTGCTTTTCGAAACTGCCGTCTTCGGACGGCGGTTTTTTTTCGTTTTTTCATTTTTATTTACAATATTCGTTTGCTTTTTCGCACTGTTACGTGTATAATAAAGTATTAATGAAATCTATTTCAAAGATTATGATTCACTCGAAAGGGAACCGGTTTTCATGAAACTGATAGATCGTATTTTCGGAACCTACAGCGAGCGCCAGGTCAGAAAGCTGATGCCGACCGTCGCACGCATTGAAGCGCTTGCGGACCGCTACAAGGCGATGTCCGACGAAGAGCTGAAGGCCCAGACGCAGAAGCTGAAAAACAGACTTGCGGACGGCGAGACGCTGGACGACATTCTTCCGGACGCCTTTGCTCTGGTGCGGGAGGCGGACGACCGCGTCATCGGGAAGCGGCCCTTCCGCGTCCAGCTGATCGGCGGTATCGTCATTCATCAGGGCCGGATCGCCGAGATGCGGACCGGTGAAGGAAAAACGCTGGTTGCTACGATGCCGGCCTACCTGAACGCGCTGACCGGCCGCGGCGTTCACATCGTAACGGTCAACGATTATCTGGCCAAGGTCGGTTCCGACGAAATGGGCCGTGTCTATGCCTTCCTCGGCATGACGACCGGTCTTGTCGTTCACGGAATGACGCGCCAGCAGAAGATCGAAGCATACAATGCCGATATCACCTACGGAACCAATAACGAGTTCGGGTTCGACTACCTGCGGGACAACATGGTCGTCTACAAGAAGGACATGGTTCAGCGGGGTCATGTGTTCGGAATCGTCGACGAGGTGGACTCGATCCTGATCGACGAGGCGAGAACTCCTCTGATCATTTCCGGGCAGGGGGAAAAATCCACCATGCTCTATGATCTGGCCGACCGTTTCGTCCGCGGACTCTCCGTTTACAAAGTCAAGGAGATGGACCAGAAGGACGACATGGAGGAGATTCAGGAAGACTATCTGGTTGACGAGAAGGCAAAAAACGCCGTCCTCACCGCAAAAGGGGTTCAGAAGGCCGAGAAATACTTCCATCTGGACAATCTGGCTGATCCGCAGAACTCGGAGATTTCGCACAACATCAATCAGGCGCTCCACGCGCACGGCTGCATGCAGCGGGACGTCGACTACATCGTGAAGGACGGTCAGGTCGTCATCGTCGACGCTTTCACCGGAAGACTCATGCCGGGAAGACGCTATTCCGACGGATTGCACCAGGCGATCGAGGCGAAGGAACACGTCAAGATCGAACATGAATCGAAAACGCTGGCTACCATCACGTTCCAGAACTACTTCCGCCTTTATCAGAAACTTTCCGGCATGACCGGTACCGCTCTGACGGAGGAAGAGGAGTTCCGGGAAATCTACAATCTCGACGTAGTAGCCATCCCGACCAACATGCCGATGATCCGGATCGATCATCCGGACGCCGTCTACAAGAACGAAGCCGGGAAGCTGCGGGCAATCATCCGGCAGATCAAGGAATGCCACGACAAGCAGCAGCCTGTTCTGGTCGGTACGGTATCCGTCGAGAAATCGGAACATCTGTCCAAACTGCTGAAGCGGGAAGGAATTCCGCATGAAGTCCTGAACGCGAAGTTCCATGAAAAGGAAGCCGAAATCGTCGCACAGGCCGGAAAACTCGGCGCGGTTACCATTTCCACCAACATGGCAGGCCGTGGAACCGACATCATGCTGGGCGGAAACCCGGAATTCATGGCGAAGCTGGAAATGCGGGAGATGGGATATCCCGAAGACGTGATTGTGGACGCGACGGGTACCGCCGTCTCGGTCAGTGCGGAGGCAATGGCTGCCCGCTCCGTCTTCCATGAGCTGTATCAGAAGCACCGGGAGGAGATCGCTCCCGAAGCCAAGAAGATCTGTCAACTCGGCGGTCTGTTCATTGTCGGCACCGAGCGTCACGAATCCCGACGGATCGACAATCAGCTCCGCGGACGTTCCGGACGTCAGGGAGACCC
>JAGAFM010000043.1 GCA_017612655.1 Clostridia bacterium
CTGTGCGTTGAACAGGAACTCGCCCATGAGCTTCTTCTCGCCCGTTGCGGGATCGCGCGTGAAGGCAACGCCGGTACCGGAGTTGTCGTTCAGGTTACCGAAGACCATCGGCATGACGTTGACAGCGGTGCCCCAGCTGTACGGAATGTCGTTGTCGCGGCGGTAAACGTTTGCACGCGGGTTGTCCCAGGAACGGAATACCGCGCGGATCGCTTCGTAAAGCTGAACCTTCGGATCGCTCGGGAAGTCTTCGCCGAGCTGCTTTTTATACTCAGCCTTGAACTGATTTGCCAGTTCTTTCAGATCAGCGGCGGTCAGATCGACGTCGAATTTGACGCCTTTCTTTTCCTTCATGGCATCGATCAGAGCTTCGAAGTACTTCTTTCCGACTTCCATGACCACATCGGAGAACATCTGAATGAATCTTCTGTAGGAGTCGTAGACAAAGCGCTCAAACTTTGGATCCGGGTTTCCTGCGATCATCGCAGCGACGACGTCGTCGTTCAGACCGAGGTTCAGAATCGTATCCATCATGCCGGGCATGGATGCGCGCGCGCCGGAACGGACCGAAACAAGCAGCGGGTTTTTGAGATCCCCGAATTTCTTGTTGTTGATCTTCTCCATCTCGGCAACGTTGGCCCAGATTTCCTTCATGATCTCGTCGTTGATTTTCTTGCCGTCTTCGTAATACTGCGTGCAAGCTTCGGTTGTGATCGTGAATCCCTGGGGAACAGGCAGGCCGATATTGGTCATTTCAGCCAGGTTGGCGCCTTTTCCGCCGAGCAGTTCACGCATCTTTGCGTTGCCTTCGGTAAAGAGATAGCAGTACTTTTTGCTCATATCGAAATACCCTCCAAAAAAGAAAGAATGATTGAAGAAAAGAAAAAGGATGTATAAAAAAACTACATCCTTTGAATTTTATCATAAGAGGAAGGATTTTGCAAGAATTTGTCTCAAATATGCCCTTCTGTTCAAGAAAAATTCACATTTCACGTCGGGTCCCGGTAGGAAAGAAGCCTTTTCAGGAGTTCGAATGTCCGTTCGGCAGAGGCGAGATCCAGACCTTCGTCCGGTGTGTGAACGCCCCGCATGTTGGGCCCGATGGAAATCGCCGAAAGCCCCGGAACCGCATTTCGAATCACGCCGCACTCCAGTCCGGCATGGATCACCTCGATTTTCGGGTCTTCTCCGGTTATGGACCTGTAGACGGAACAATACCTTTTTTCCGCCAGGGAAGATGGATCGTAAGCCCATCCGGGATAGGAGGAACGAATTGTATAGGAAGCTCTGTATTTCCCGGCCTGCTCGTCAATCCGGCCCAAAGCCAGCTGCCTCCCATCCTCCGTCGAATAACGCGCCAGTGCTCCGAATGAAACCAGATTTCCATCCGTACGGACAATCCCGACGTTGCAGGAAGTCTCGACGCACCCCTCCAGATCTTTCGACCACTGGAGGACTCCCCCCGGAAGATCCCGGATCAGCCCTGTGATTCGCAGAGAATCATCGAGAGAAAACGCCTGCTCCTCCCCTTCCCGGAAAGAACAGTCAAACCGGGCCCCCGCATTCTTTTCGTCCGGATTTGCCTCCTCTGCTTCTCGAAGAAGAGCTTTGACCCCGACTGCCGCTTCTTCAGCGCGGGATGCCGGAATTATCAGGGTAATACGACAGGAAGAAGGAATCGCATTGTCCAGCGTTCCTCCGGAAACGGACACTATCCTCGCACCAAACAGGCGGGTCATTTCGTCGGCAACTGCCCCCGCGACCCTGTGCGCGTCTGCCCTTCCCAGATGAATATCCGATCCGGAATGACCTCCCCGAAATCCGACGACGGTAAGATCTGCAAGCGCTCCGCCTGCCGGGGTTCTTTCTCCGGAAAGGGACAGATCGACCCGCATTCCGCCTGCGCATCCGACCGTCCCGACTCCCTCGTCCTCGCTGTCCAGATTAAAAAGGACCTTTGCGCGCAGGTCTGAGTAGTCAAAGCCCGCTGCGCCGATCAGCCCGGTTTCTTCCTGGACGGTAAACAGGCACTCGAGGTCCGGATGCGAAATCGTTTCATCGGCAAGAACGGCAAGCATCATCGCAACCGCAATCCCGTTGTCGGCCCCGAGCGTTGTTCCCTTCGCCCGAAGCCATCCGTCCCGGATCTCGGGCTGAATGGGATCTTTTCGGAAATCGTGTTCTACGCCATCCGCCTTCTGGCAGACCATATCCATGTGCCCCTGGAGCAAAACAGGAGCCTCACCTGCGCAGTCCGGCGTAGCCGGCTTGCGGATCAGAACATTGTGAAGCGCGTCCGTCCGGAATTCCAGTCCGTGGGTCTTTGCAAACTCACAGAGATAGGCGGAGATCCCCTCCTCGTTGCCGGAACCCCGGGGGATTTCACAGATCGCGTAGAAGAAGGAAAAGACTTCCTGCGGATTCGGGAGTTGACTGGAAAGCATTTTGATTTATACCTCCGAAATCGGGTTCATGCCCCGAACTGTTTCAGCGTTTCAAAGATAGAACCGACCGGGACGATCTCCGCGTCCGGGAAGGACAGTTTCTTCGCCTCCGCGTTTTTCTTCGGGATCAGAATCGTCGTGAAACCCAGCCGGACGCATTCCCGAACCCGCTGCTCGATTCCGGCAACCGCCCGGACCTCTCCCGCGAGTCCCAGTTCTCCGATGGCAACGAGCCCGTCGGGGACAGGTTTGTCCCGAAGGGAAGAAATCAGGGCCAGCGCAACCGCAAGGTCTGCGGCAGGCTCCTCCAGTTTCAGTCCGCCGACGACGTTCAGGTAGGCGTCGTTTGCCGAGAAACGCATTCCGAGCCGCTTTTCGAGAACGGCCAGAATCATTTGAAGACGGTTATAGTCGATTCCCGTGGAACTTCTCCGGGGGGAGGGAAAGAATGTCTGGGTAACCAAGGCCTGGATCTCGGCCAGAATCGGGCGGGATCCTTCGATCACACAGACCGCGCAGTTTCCCGAAACCCCTTTCGGGCGTCCGGACAGAAGCATTTCCGAGGGGTTTGCCACTTCTTCCAGTCCCCGGTCGGTCATCTCGAATACACCGATTTCGTTGGTGGAACCGTAACGGTTCTTCACCGCGCGCAGGATCCGGTAGCTCTGCTGCCGCTCTCCCTCGAAATACACGACGGCGTCGACCATGTGTTCGAGAACTTTCGGTCCGGCAATTCCGCCCTCTTTATTGACGTGTCCGACCAGGAGCACGGAGATTCCATCCCTCTTGGCCCGATGGATCAAGGCAAGCGCAGCCTCCTTGACCTGGGATACACTCCCCGGAGCGGAGTTGATCTCGTCGTGATAGACCGTCTGGATGGAATCGATAATCAGAATGTCCGGCTTCAGTTTGTCCGTCTGGCGGAGAATGCTCCGGAGATTGGTCTCAATGCAGAGAAACAGATTTTCTCCGCGAATGCCCAGACGTTTTGCCCGGAGTTTCAGCTGCCCCTGGGATTCCTCCCCGGATACGTAGAGCACCCGTCTCGTTTGTCCGAGCGTGGCTGAAATCTGCATCAGCATCGTCGACTTCCCGATGCCCGGCTCGCCGCTCAAAAGGACGACGGACCCGTGAACCAACCCGCCCCCGAGGACCCTGTCCAGTTCGGAGAGCCCCGTTCCGGAGCGCATGTACTCCGGAATCTCCAGCGTGTCAAAAGGAACCGCTTCCGCTCCGGTATCCACAGCATCCGAAAACAGAGAGCGGCCTGCGGTTTTTCCGGCTCCAGCCGGATAGGAGGGTTCTTCCTCCTGTTCAACCATCGTATTCCACGCTCCGCAGGACGGACATTTCCCCATCCATTTCGCGGAACGGAATTCGCATTCCGAACAGATAAAAACGGTTTTTGACGGCTTCATTCGGTTGCCTCACTTCGTCTGGTCCCTGGTATTAGGCTTGATCCCGAAAATTCCGGCAATCCGGAAGTTCCGATGTCCGAGGAAATACCCCAGCCAGCAGGAAACAACGGCGGGGATCGTGGTCAGGAAGAAAATGAAAGTCGGAAGAACGTAATTTTCAACGCCTAGAGCCAGCGCCATCCGGTGCTCGGTAAAACTGATGATTCCGAGATACATTCCCTGCAAACCGCGCGCCAGGACCGTGCAGACCGCATATGTGTTTCCCCAGGATTCGTTAGCCTGTCCGTTGAACCCGGAAATCACCAGCAGGGCGGCTATAATCAGATTCGGAACATTGGCGATCAGAGAGACCAGAACCGCGCGCAGCGGAGTCGGCGTCCTGCGGCCGGCGTCTTCGGCAATCCGATCCTTCCCGCCCACTTCCCAAAACATGAAATAGAACAGAACCAGATACAGTCCGGCGGCCAGAATTCCACCGACCAAAAGAATCGGATCGTTATTGAGCGTCGCAAAAGCGACCATCACGCCGAACAGCGCCATCACGATCTGGTTGATCAGGCACCGGACGATATAGTACGAGTTTTCGGAAAAAAACTGCTTCATTCCAAGGCTCCTTTTCCCGTTTCCCGTCCGTCTCCGGACAAGATATTGTTCACCTTTTCCATTGTATCACAAGCATGCGAAAAAAGCAACTTTTCGCAACGAAAAACGGGGCTTTGCCCGATCAGAATTTACATTCTTGACACAATGAAAAGGATGTGATATAATCGATTGGAACGAGGCGGTTTCGCCCGTTTTTCCCTTCCCGTTTCCAACGGTCTTGTCCTCCCCCGGAAACGGCCGTGCCTAAGGAGGATCAGAATCGGAGAGAGGCGTGGAAGAAGATGGCCAAGCCGGGCAGTTATCGTCAGAAAAGCGACGACCGCATCGATCAAAAGGCTTTTGCGCTTGCAGCGGAACTCCCCTCTTACGTCCGATCCTATCTGACTGCGAGAAAAGCCAATTCCACGGCAAGGACACGTCTGTCCTACCTTTACGATCTGCGTCATTTTCTGCTCTGGCTTCGGGATACCACGCCTTCTCTGATGAGTCTCGACCCCGATCAGATTCCCGTGAGCGCCCTCGCGTCCGTCACAGGATCCGACATAGACGAATATATGACGTTTCTATGGTCGACGGGCAACCACTTTTCCGGGGTTCACCGAAAATTCTGCTGTCTGAATTCGTTCTATCTCTACCTGATCCGGAAAGACTTGGTGCCGGCCAATCCGCTGGAAAAGGCGGAGCGGCCCACTAAGGATCCTTCCAAAGCATCCGGCGCAGTTCATGTCATCAAACTCCAGCCAAAGGAAATCCCCGCTCTGCTGAACGCGGCGGAGGCTCCGGGGGATCAGGCGCTGTCCCTCTCCAAACGCCAGAGAGGAGCGCTGGAAAAAACGCGCGTCCGGGACTACGCCCTTCTGACTCTTCTGCTCGGCACGGGTATCCGTGTATCCGAGTGTGCAGGCGTCAATCTCTCCGACCTGGATCTTGACAACTGTATCGTGGAGGTTGACCGCAAGGGAAACAAGCGACAGAAACTCGCCCTCAGCGACGAGGTGATCGACGCGCTTCTTCCGTACCTGGAACAGAGGAAAACCATCGAACCCGCGGATCCGGATGATGCCGACGCACTCTTTCTGTCCGTTCAGAGAAAGCGGATGCGGATCCAGTCTATCGAGAATCTGGTCAGGAAATACACGACGCTGATCGGAACCAAAGAGCATATCACCCCGCACAAACTCCGAAAGACCTACGGGACGGAACTCTACAACGAAACCGGGGATATCTTCCTCGTCGCTCAGGCGCTCGGCCATTCCGACGTGAATACGACAAAGCAATACTACGTGGAAGAAGCGACCGAAAACCTGCTCCGGAACCGAAATGCCTTCCGGATGCGGAAGAAGGATACATCGAAATGAGTTTTCATCCGATCAAACACTTTTGCCTGATTACCCATCACAGACATCTCGTCATGCGGCACTGTTTTCACGCCGGGATCGTATGGCAGGGTCTGACGCATGATCTTTCCAAATACTCCCCGACCGAGTTTCTGGTCGGCGCGAAATACTACCTTGGAAACCGCAGCCCGAACGTGGCCGAACGAAACGACAAGGGATATTCGGAAGCCTGGATGCATCACAAGGGACGGAACCGCCACCACTTTGAATACTGGCGCGATCAGTCACCCGTCACCCGGAAATACGAGCCGGTCCGGATGCCTCTCCGCTGTGTCA
>JAGAFM010000044.1 GCA_017612655.1 Clostridia bacterium
CAGAAGCAGTACATCTAGTACGTTCGGGATACCATTACAAACGTAGTCCTGGAAAAAATCCATCCGTAAAAAAGTGCACGTAAAAGAAAGTCGGGCGGCTCCGGAAGGGACCGCCCGATGATGTTGAATGGACAGACGCAGAGAGACGAGCTTAAGAGGGATCGGGGGAAACGCTTTCCCCGGAATCCGTCGGATGGAGCGGATAATAGTCAATCCTTTTTGAATTCTGATAAACAGGCGGGTAGAGGTTCTCTTCCGGATCGATTCCGGAAAGTCTGCAGACCGCCTGATGCGTTCGGATAATCAGATCCTTCTCCTGCTCTTCTCTCGGCAAGGAAGGATCCCGGAAAATCGGCTCACCGACATGAAGGGTGAGCGTCGCAATCTGTTTGAAGATGTGCTTCCGGATCCATCCTGGCTTGCGGTAGGAAAAAGCGAGAGGGAGGACGGGCTTGTCGCACTTGATTGCAAAATGGGCGAAACCGTTTTTAAACGGACGGATCGGGCAATAATACTCCCACATGCTTCCCTCTCCGTAAATGTGAACCCACCCGTGGTCTGCCAGAAGATCGCGGACAGCCTTCATCATCACAATGGAGGCGTGGACGTCATCGACCGGAACCGGGATGCCCCGCACGGAACGGATTAGGTATCCGTTTTCCCCGCGGACGTTCTTGTCCCAGACGAGTACGTACGGCTTCGAGGGACGCACCGCTTTCATGATGGCAATGAAATCCCACATGTGAACGTGATTCGAGCAGGAGATTACGCCGTTGCGGATGATCTCCGCGTGCTTTTTCAGATTCTCTCTTCCCTGGATTTTCAGGCCCATCCGAACGGTCGCGACCGGAAAGGCGAGGAGATTCAGGAGCACGCGGAACCCCCACAGCCTGGCACGAAACCGGAAAGACCGGTCTACGTAGGGGTAATCCCGGTCAAAAACCGTTCCGTCATTCTTCTTTACAACCAGATAATGGGAAGCGGTATCTTCCGGAAACGGGAACTTTGTTGTTCGAGGGTCGTATACCATACTCTTCCTCCCGGCTCTTTCGCTTTCGGAGCGCTTTTTCGGTCAAACGCCAAGGTTCTTGATCAGGCTTTCAATCTGTTCCTTCGGACGATAGCCGACGGACTGAGCGACAACAGAACCATTCTGAATCAGCACCACGAGCGGGATGCTGGAGACGCGGAAAGCGTCCGCCAGTTCCGGTTCCTCATCGACATTGACTTTTCCCACTTTGATCCTGCCGGCATATTCTTCTGCCAGTTCAGCAATAACGGGGGCCAGCATTCTGCAGGGACCGCACCAGGAAGCCCAGAAGTCCAGGAGCACCGGCTGTCCGCACTCCAGCACTTCTTCCTGATAATTGTCCTGGGTTATAATTTTTTCATTCATGATTCTATTCATCCTTTCTCTTCGCTGTTTGATTTGTAATAAAGCATGCAGTGGCAAAAACCCTCGAAGTTCGGGTCTGCGATCTGGTCCCGGAACTCCTTGCACATGCATTTCGTTTCGGGAGTCATCTCTCTGCGGCAGGGGCAGTAGCCTCCCCTCGCCTTCAGACCCTCCTTTACGGTTTTAACGATTTCCTGATCCGGATTCAGAGTGATTTTCAACGGGTTATGCTCCTTTCGGCACAGCACGGCGCAGGGAGACGATTCCCGGCCGGCTTTCCAAGGCGGAATCCTTTTCCCTTTTATTTTACCATACTGTAAAAGAAAAGTCAAATGATTCCCCCTTTGCATAGTTTCGGGAAACCAGTTGACCGATGCGGAGCACTGTGATACAATACAGGGAGGAATGAGTATCCGGAAACGGTACAAGAACAACGAAAAAGAACAGGAATTCCCGGGGGGAGACGCGTGAAAGAAAACAACCTGTCCCGCTTTGAACAAATGACAAAAACCCCAGTGCAGAAGCTGATTCTCCGGCTTTCGGTGCCGACCGTCCTCAGCATGATGTCCACCACGATCTACAATCTGGTCGACACCGCGTTTGTCGGAACGCTAGGCAATTCCGCCAGCGGTGCCGTCGGAGTCATTTTCGGTTTTATGGCGATTCTGCAGGCAATTGGATTCATGTTCGGTCAGGGTTGCGGGAGTATTCTGGCCAGGCGCCTCGGATCGAAAGATCCGGAGGGGGCCAGCGAAACGGCTTCCACCGGCTTTTTCTTTTCGTTTCTGTTCGGTATTCTGGTTTCCGTCGTCTGTGCGCTCCTGCTCGATCCCCTGATTGCGGTTCTGGGGAGCACGGAAACCATTGCCCCTTATGCGAAGACATATATCTATTATATCCTGTCTACGGCTCCCTTCGTGGTTTCCAGCTTTACACTCAACAATATCCTCCGATACGAGGGCAAGGCCGCCCTTGGCATGATCGGATTGATCTCAGGCGGCCTTCTCAATATCGCGGGCGACGCGATTTTCATGTTCGGATTTCATATGGACATTGCCGGCGCCGGACTGTCTACGGCTCTTTCTCAGGTCATCAGCTTCGGAATCCTGCTTTTCATGTTTCTCTCGGGCCGGACGGCGTGCAAGCTCTCACCCCGGAAGATTCGCTTCCGCAGTCTGCTGGTCTTCCGGATCATGTGGACCGGTCTACCGAGTCTGCTCCGTCAGTCGCTCGGAAGCATCGGAACCATCCTGCTGAATCAGGAATCAGCAGTCTGTGCAGGCGACGCAGGGGTCGCAGCCATGAGCATTGTCGGCAAGATCGCCTTTTTCCTGTTTGCGATCGCCCTCGGCGTCGGACAGGGATTCCAGCCTGTCTGCGGCTTTAATTACGGCGCGGGAAAGTATTCCCGTATCCGAACCGGATACCGTTTCACGCTGCTCTTTTCCATCGCCGTCATGATTGTTCTGACGGTGCCGGCCATTATCTTTGCGGAGCCCATCGTCTGGACGTTCCGGCATGATTCCCAGGTGGCAGAGATCGGGACGCGGGCGCTCCGACTCCTCTGCGTCGCGCAGATCTTTCTGCCGATCTGCATGGTCACGGAAATGCTGATGCAGAGCAGCGGAAAGAGTCTGTCCGCTTCGATCCTTTCCGCCCTCCGGGGAGGCGCGCTGTTCATCCCCGCTCTGATCATTCTGAAGGAACTCCGGGGCATGGCGGGCGTCCAGGAGGCGCAGCCGATCGCCTTCCTTCTTTCCATTCCTCTCGCGATCTGGTTTGCCCGGAGTTATTTCCGGACGCTTCCCCCCGAAGACCGCGAAGTGGAGGATTCCCCTCCCCCGCCGATGCCGGATCCGGAATGACCCGAATCACTCTCTGAGCGATTCCGCCCAGTCAGCTGAGATTTCCTCGTCCTTCCGAACCATGGACGCAACCGCTCCCATCGCCCGGAACAGGTTCCGGGTTCCGGCCTTGCTCTTGCAGTAATTGGCGGACATCTGTTTGCTGATTCCGATCGATTCCGCCGTTTCCACGGCGTCGATGTTTGCAGCGACGAACACGAATTTCCACCCGTCCTCTTCCAGCGAGCGGATCGTCTTCTTGACCTCCTGACTGGAGTGGCGCCGGCTTGCGTTCTCAAATCCGTCCGTTGTGATGAGGAACACGGTGTGCTCCGGACGGTCCTCTTCCCGGATATACCGGTGGACGTCCTGAATGTGGGCGATGGTGTCCCCGATGGTATCCAGCAGAGCGGTGCAGCCTCCGACGCGGTAGTCCCGTTCCGTCATGGGTTTCACTTTTTCCAGCGGAATCCGGTCATGGAACCGCTCCGCGTCGTTGGAGAACAGGACGGTCGTGACGACAGCCTCCCCCTCTTCCTGTTTCTGCTTTTCGATCATGGAGTTGAATCCGCCCAGCAGATCCTCCTCCATTCCGGCCATGGACCCGCTCCGGTCCAGAATGAATACGAGTTCCGTCAATCCTTTTTTCATTTGAATAAACCCTCCCGATTGTAAGAAATGTGGCTGAGCGGGGTTCTCCCGTTCAGCCACATTATATCGCAAAAGGAGGCGGTCATGGTCTCCCGCCGGGAGACATTTTCAGCAGCCCAGACATTCTTCTCCGTAGCTGTAAAGCGCGGCGTTAATCTCGTAGATGTCGAAATTGCGGTTCCGGATGAAAAACTCGACGATCCGGTCTGCGGTTTCGCTGCGGGACAGAGCAAACCCTACCGTCCGGAGCAGCGACTCCGTCTCCTCCAGGTCCAGTTCCAATGCGATCGCAAAAGACAGCACGGTGTTTTTGCTCGGCCTGTATCCTTTCTCGTTCCGGATTTTCGAGAAGGTTTTCCGGCTGACGTTCGCTTTTTTGTAGCACTCGACGTCCGTCATCTTCTTTTCGTCGATCAGCCGGGTCAGCATGACGGAAAAAGAGTCTTCTCTCCGGTTCAGCCAATCCGTTATTTCCGACTCGTCCCGCCGGAAACCCGAGGAACGACGGGGCGGTCCGGAAGCCGCGGGCCGGGCGGCGTATGCACCGGAGAAGGACTGATCGAAGCGAGCCAGGTTTTCGACTCGATCCGGGAGGATTGGTTCGATCTTCCGTTCAGCTTTCAGGCACTCCAATGAGATCTCCTGATCACAGACGTTCTCTTCCGGTTTTTCCTCCGGGGCGCCGAATCTCTCCCGAAGTTCCTCTGCCCAGGCAGGCGGGATCGAACCTCTTCCCTCCAGACAAAGGAAAACATCCAGGTCGGACGGAGCGGTGGAGAGCGCTTCGGAAACAGCTTTACAGGCGATTTTCAGAGCCCGGTCTTCGGGAAATCCGGATTCCCCTGTACCGAGGAGAGGAATGGAGACGGCTTTCTGACGCAGCGAGACCGCCAGAGCGAGAGCATCCCGGTAGCATTCGGAAAGGGCAGCCTCTTCCCCTCCTTCTCCGCCTTTCCAGCGGGGAACGGAAACCCGGATCTGGGCGGGTACGGACCGACGGGCCGGCTTCTCGGCTACGGCGCGGCCTTCCGTCACAGGTCCGCGGCCGGAGACGGGAAGAAGACCCTTTCTCTTCGCTTTCTCACCGGAAAACGCCAGCGGTCCCTGCACGGAAACGACCGCGCTGCCTCGGACAGGCTTTGCGGAAACGTCCAGAAAAAACAAAGGCATTTTTGCTATTCCTCCTCAATCGACCGGGCTTCCTCCCGGGTCAGGTTTTTCATCCAGTCGAACCGACGGATTTTGAAAAAGGCGACGGCGCATTTGAGGATCTGGTCCGATTTCAGGCACAGGAAAATCACCCAGGGCGGGCATCCCAGCAGCAGCGTGAGAACCGACAGGGGAATGACGACCCCGAACACGAAAATCGTGTCGTTTTTAAAGACAAACCCGACGTCTCCGCCGGACTTGACCAGACCGAAGAGGCAGGGATACTGATAGGCGGTTCCGATGATGGTGACCGAAAGCACCCCGATGAACTGGAACGAATAGGAAACCGCTTCCTCAGAAATGTTGTAAAGGGAGATGAACGGACCGCGGATCAGAAGAACCAGTCCGCAGGAAAGCAGTCCGAGACAGAAGAACAGGATTTGAACGGTCACGGAGTATTCCCGGATCTTCTCGAATTTCCCTGCCCCGACGGTCTTCCCGGTCAGGATCCCGACGGCGCCCGCCATTCCGTTCATTACGACATAGATCATGTTGTTGACGTTGTTGGCCAGACTGGCTGCCGTCATGACGCCCTCGGAGAGATTTCCGAGGATTTTGGAGTTCGCGATCAGGTTGCAGCCCCAGACGACCTGGCCTGCCATCAGCGGCACACCGTAACGGACAAAGTCGTGAAAGAGCGCCGGGTCCCGTTTGGCGAGCATGGAAAATCGATACCGAAGCTTTTTGTCCCAAAACCGGACATAGCAGAAAATAACCAGAAATTCAACAATCCGGGAGATTACGGTGGCGATTCCCGCTCCTGTGACGCCCAGCTCCGGAAACCCCGCCTTTCCGAAAATCAGGAGGTAGTTGAGAGAAACATTGACGACCAGCGAAACGAGCGATACCAGAAACCCGATCCGGGCGTTTTCCACGCTCCGCATGGAAACGATCAGGGCCTGCGTCATGCAGAAAAAGAGAAACGAGAGCGCGACGGCGAACAGGTACTCCCTGCCGCAGGAGACCACCGATTCCTCCCGCGTGAAGATCTGGACAACAGCCTCCGGGAACAGAAGGCAGACCGCGGAGGTAACGGCACCGAGGATTCCGCACAGGCGGAACCCGATGGAGGTGATCTTCCGGATGGTTTCCGTGTCTTTCTTCCCCCAGTACTGGGAGGCGAGCAGGAGAACGGTTCCCTCGATTCCGAACGAGAATACCTGAAGAACGGTCTGAACCTGGCCGGCCATGTAAACCCCGGAGACCGCGCTGTCCCCAAGAGTTCCGATCATCAGATTGTCGGCGAATCCTACCAAATAGGTAATCAGGTTCTGTAGAATCATGGGAACAGCCAGGGCCAGCAGGGATCCGTAGAAGGCTTTCTCTTTTGTCAGTTTCATAGTACCCCCAGGCACTTTGCCAGAAAAACGGAAAACGGGGTTCCCTTTGCCGGAAGCCCCGTTCAATTCTTTACAGGCCGGATCGGATCAGTTTTCCGAGGATGGCGATCCCTTTGGGAATGACCTCATCGGCCGGCATGGAATAATTCAGCCGGAACGAACGCGAGGGGGCCGTCGGATCACAGTTGAATGCTGTTCCGGGCACGACGAAAACGAGTTCTTTCGCAGCGTCGCGCACCAGCGCCGGCATGTCGGAGTTCTCGGGCAGAGTGCACCAGAGGAAAATCCCGCCCTCCGGACGGGTAAAGGTGACGCTCTCGGGCAGTTCCCGCTCCAGGCTTTCCAACATCAGTCCGGATTTCCTTCGATAGATTTCGCGGATCTTCCGGATATGGTCATCCAGGTCGTAACGCGTCAGATAATCCGCGCACATCATCTGGAACATGATATTCGTATGAACGTCCTCCACCTGTTTTGCGACGACCATTTTGGCAGCGAGCGCCTGGTTGGCGCAGAAGAAACCGATCCGCATGCCTGCTGACAGGATCTTGGAGAAAGAGCCACCGTAAACCACCCGTCCGTCCGTATCCATGGATTTGATGGTCGGGACTTCTTCCCCGGCGAAGCGAAGTTCTCCGTAGGGGTTGTCTTCGAAGATTACAGTATCGTATTTCTGTGCCAGTTCGTATACGGCCTTGCGCTTGGCAAGGGACATCGTGATCCCGGCCGGGTTCTGGAAGGTCGGAATCAGATAAATCATTTTGGCGTTCGGATTGGCTCGGAGCGCCTGCTCCAGTCCTTCGATCGATATGCCGTCCGATTCCAGGTCCACTCCGACCAGCTTCGCCCCGCAGGAGCGGAACGCGTTCAGAGCGCCGATGAAACTCGGATTTTCCGCAATGACGACGTCTCCCTCGTTGCAGAGCACCTTGCAGGTCAGTTCAATCGCCTGCTGTCCACCCGAGGTGATGATGATTGTGTCGTCTGCCGTCCCGACGGAGAATCTTTCCCTCAGACGCTGTTCAACCAGCTGTCTCAGCAGAGGATATCCTTCGGTTACGGAATACTGAAGCGCTTCGATCGGGGCGGATTCGAAAATCCGTGAGGAAATCTCCGCAAATTCCTTCACCGGAAACGATTCCGCGGCCGGGTTTCCGCCGGAAAACGAAATGGCGCCCGGTGTTCCGAGACTCTTGAAAATCTCCCGGATCGCGGAGGGCTTCATGTTGGCCAACTTTTCAGAAAACCGATATTCCATCTTTATTCTCCTGTTTCCTCAGACTTCGGTTCGTCGTCCGGTTCGTCCTCGTCATCGGGAACCTCGTCCTGAACGGTTTCATCTTCCGGGATTACGATCACAGCGTCCGGCAGTGTCACGGAGACCTCCCCGTAGGCCTCAATCGTCAGGGTGGCAACCTCCTTCAGTCCGTTGTCATCGTAGAAGCTGAGTTTGGCGGAGGCGATTTTTCCGTCCCGGAAGGATATCGAGTAAATACAGGTATCGGTGACCCTCTTGTAGCACCCGGAATCCGCGTCATAAGCGAATGCATCATACAGATGTGAAAAATAGCCAGAGAACTGGGCGACCATCTGATTCAGAACGGTGGCAACCGTAAAATCTTCGTCTGCAAGGAGAGCGCAGTCCTGCTTTTCCCAGGCGTCGGTCTCCTTGTTCCTGGAATAATACCAGGTCACGCCTTCCGAACCGGTTCCGTAAAAGACCTCTCCCGCAAGTTCCGGTTCTCCGTTCTTGATCTCGGAGATTTCTTCCCGGACTGCGTCTTTCGTCAGGGAAATCACGATGTGAGTCCCCGACATCAGATCGCTGCTCCGGTCCTCGAACGTCATCCTGGAGTTTTCGAAAACCGATATATCCAAGGCGGCATTCCATCCGCTTTCCGTAACGCGCTCCCCGTTTCCGCAGGCGGTCATCGCAGCGAGCAGAAACAGCGCGCAGAAGACAGCACAGAACGCCCTGCGGGCGAGTCCGTTTCTCTTTCTCATCTGCATCGCTCCTTCCTTACACGTTTCGATAACCGTAACCCAGATCAAACGCGGACAGATTCATCTCGAGAAAGCGGGGAGGGACCGTTTCCTTCAATGCGGCGATCCACTGCTCTTTCGGGATTTCCGTCTGAGCGGCGAGTACGCCGATCAGAACGACATTGACGGCTTTTTCCGTCCCTGCCTGCCGTGCCAGCGAGAGCGCATCGAGCGCAATCAGGTTCGCTTTTTCACGGATCTCTTCCAGAAGGCCCTCCGGATAACGGGCCGCACCGGTAATGACGGGCATGGGGTCGATCTTCTGCGTACCTGCGATCACGGTTCCACCCTTTTTGAGGTACGGGAGTGCGCGGTAAGCTTCCAGCTGTTCGAATCCGAGAATCAGGTCTGCTTCTCCCGGGCCGACGATGGGGGAATAGACAACCGGTCCGTACTTGACGTAGGTGACCACACTCCCGCCGCGCTGGCTCATGCCGTGCACTTCGGACAGCTTGACGTCATATCCCGCGCGGACCAGAACGTTTCCGAGAATGCGGCTGGCGAGGAGCGTACCCTGCCCCCCGACTCCGACAATCATAATCTGTTTTGTGGTCTGCATCTTTCTGACTCCTTTCCGCTCACTCAGTCCTGCTTTTCCAAAGCGTGGAACGGACAGACGCCGACACAGAGACCGCAGCCGTTGCACTGGGTCGGGTCGACGACCACATGACCGTCTTCCTTCCTAGAGATGGCCGGACAGCCGAGCTTCATGCACAGACCGCATTTTCTGCAGGCATCCGTGCAAACAGCACGACCGGTGTAGCGGACGCTCTTCAGAAGGGCGCAGGGGCGCTGCGCGATGACAACGGCAGGTTCGTCGGACGCGACCGCGTCCTTTACCGCCGCCTCGAAGGATTTGACGTCAAAAGGATCGGCCACCGTTACCGATTCAATTCCCACAGCGCGGCAGAGCGCGACGAGATCCACCTGTTTGGTTGCCTCTCCGCGGATGGTTTTTCCGGTCAGGGGGTTGTCCTGATGACCGGTCATGCCGGTGATGGAGTTGTCCAGAATGATGACGGTGTTGATACCCTTGTTGTAAACGATATCGATCAGTCCGGTGACTCCGGAATGCATGAAGGTCGAATCACCGATGACCGAGACCAGCTTTTTTGTGAACTCCGGGCCGCGGGCCTTTGCCATTCCGAGTGCGGCGGACACGGAAGCCCCCATGCAGATCACCGAGTCGATGGAGGAAAGCGGAGCGGAAGCTCCGAGAGAATAGCATCCGATGTCGCCGGATACCACCAGCCCCAGCTTTTTCAGCACGTAGAAGGTTCCCCTGTGAGGGCAGCCCGGACAGAGAACCGGGGGGCGGCCCGGGACCGGGGCAATCGTCAGAAGATCCTCTTCTTTCACGGGTTCTTTTCCGAGAATGACGCGGGCGATTTCGGCGGGCGTGTATTCTCCCAGCAGAGTGAAGGCCTCTTTTCCGATTACGTTCAGCCCGATAGCCCTGCAGTGGTTTTCCAGGAACGGATCCAGTTCCTCGAGAACGTAGACCAGATCGCACGACGCCGCGAAATCCTTCAGCAGCTGCGTTGGGAGCGGATAGACCATTCCCAGTTTGCAGTAGGAGACGGAATCTCCGAGAGCTTCCCTTGCGTACAGATCCGTGATTCCGGCGGTGATGACGCCGATCCGTTTCCCGCTGATCCGCTTCTCGCTCCGGTCAATCCGGTTCAGAGCGGTCGTTTCCGCGAAGGCGCGGAGGTTCTCCATCCGCTTTTCCACTTCGATATGGCGCTTGCGCGCGAAGGCGGGCACCATGACGTATTTTTCCGCATTTTTATCATACGGTCCGAGATCTTTTTCTTCCCGTTCCGAGGGCTCAACCAGGCTCTGCGAGTGTGCGACCCGTGTGGTCAGCCGCAGCAGGACCGGCGTGTCATAGGTTTCGGACAGGCGGAACGCCTCTTTCGTGAAGGAGAGGCATTCCGACGAATCGGAGGGCTCCAGCATGAGAAGCTTCGCAGCTTCCGCATAGTGGCGCGAATCCTGCTCGTTCTGAGAAGAGTGCATTCCGGGATCGTCAGCGACGCAGATCAGAAGACCTCCGTTCACGCCGGTGTAGGAGGCGGTGAAAAGCGGGTCAGCCATTACGTTCAGTCCGACGTGCTTGCAACAGGCCATTGCTCTGGCCCCTCCGATTGACGCGCCGATGGCCACTTCGCATGCGACCTTTTCGTTCGGAGCCCATTCTGCATAGACGTCCGTTTCCGGATATGTCGCCAGGAATTCCGTGATTTCTGTGCTTGGTGTTCCGGGATAGGAGGAAACGACCCGGACGCCTGCTTCCCAGGCGCCGCGTGCGACCGCTCCGTTCCCGATCATCAACTGTTTCATCAAATACTGCCTTTCTACCGTTCCGGTCAGCCGTTAATCTGCTGCTCCACCAGGGATTCTCCGCAGTAGATTTCGCGGAGTTTCGGCTTTTCGATCTTGCCCGTGGGATTCCGCGGGATTTTTGCAAAGATGACTTTCCTCGGACGCTTGTACCGCGGAAGCGTGAGACAGAACTCGTTCACTTCCTCTTCGGTCAACGTCATTCCTTCCTTGACTTCGATAATGGCTGCCGCGATCTCTCCGAGCCGTTTGTCCGGGAGACCGATCACAGCGACATCGCGAACCGCTCCGTGTCTGCGAATGTGATCCTCGATCTGAACCGGATAGAGGTTTTCTCCTCCGGTGATAATCACGTCTTTTTTCCGGTCGACGAGGAAGATGAATCCGTCTTCGTCTTCCATTGCCATATCGCCCGTAAACAGCCATCCGTCGCGGATGGTTTCCGCCGTGGCGGTTTCGTCTTTGTAGTAGCACAGCATGACGCCGGGACCTCTGACGCAGAGTTCCCCGACCTCGCCGCGTGCGACGGGGGCGCCGGTTTCATCCACGATTTTGGTTTCCCATCCGAATCCGGCTTTTCCGATCGCGCCGACCTTGTGGATGTTTTCCACACCGAGATGGACGCAACCCGGTCCGATCGACTCCGACAGACCGTAGTTGGTATCGTACTGCTGCCCCGGGAAGCAGGCCTGCCATCTGCGGATCAGGGACGGAGGAACCGGCTGCGCGCCGATGTGCATCAGTCTCCACTGAGACAGAGAATAGTCGGCCAGCCGGATCTTGCCGGAATCCACGGAATCCAGAATATCCTGCGCCCAGGGAACGAGCAGCCAGACGATGGTGCACTTCTCTTCCGACGCGGTACGGATGATCCAGTCCGGTCTGGTTCCCTTCAGGAGAACCGCCTTGCTGCCGGAATAGAGACTTCCGAACCAGTGCATTTTCGCCCCGGTATGGTAGAGGGGCGGGATGCAGAGAAACACATCGTCATGAGTCTGGCCGTGGTGCGCCTGCTCGACCTTCGCCGAGTGCGAGAGGCTGTGATGCGCATGAAGAATGGCCTTCGGAAACCCGGTCGTGCCGGACGAGAAATAGATGGCGGCGTTATCTTCCTCGGACAGCGTGATTTCGGGCGCATGGGAGGAACAGAAGGCAATCATTTTGTCAAAACTGTCCGCAAACGTCGGGCAGTCTTCGCCTACATAAAACAGATGGCGAACCCCGGGAATCCGGTCAGAGATCTCTTCGACCCGTCCGATAAACTCCGGTCCGAACACCAGAAAGGAGCAGTCGGCCTTTTCTAAACAGTATTTAATTTCTTCTGCCGTATATCGGAAATTCAGCGGAACCGCAACCGCTCCCGCCTTCAGAATGCCGAAATAGATGGGGAGCCATTCGATGGAATTCATCATCAGAATGGCGACCTTATCATCCCGGCCAACGCCTCGGGTCAGGAGCAGATTGGCGAAGCGGTTCGCCTTCACGTCAAACATTTTCCAGGTGAGTTCCCTGCGGAACGGCTGCCCCGGTTCGGGCTGAACGAGGGAATACTCCTTCCAGGTCAGTCTGGATTCCGGTTCAAACGCCGGGTTGATCTCCACCAGAGCAACCTCGTCGGGATACAGCTGGGCATTCCTTACAAGCAGGTCGGTAATTGGCATGTCTTTGTCTCGCTTTCGTTACGAATCGGGCCGGGGTTTTCGGAAACGTCCCGTTTTTCACATAAAAATACAAACTACATAATACCATTTTTCCACGTTTTTGTCAAGAAAAAACGGCAGAAATCGCGTGGTTTCCCCGCAGGTTTCCGCCGTCTGTCAGGACTGGCATTTTTTGGATAGATAAAGCGTCTTACAGGAACCGGATCAGGACCAGGAGCGTGGAAAAATACTCCCGGACCACCGAGGAAAATAGGCTGACGGCAGAGGCGGTCGGTACGCCGTAATAGGTGGAGGAAAGACCGTTCTGCGCGCAGAGGACGGAGATCCTCGGAATGTGAAACGAGCTGGAAACGCTGATACATGGCCATCCGGTCCAGCCGCGTTCGTCGAGGATCTGTTTCATCAGACGAACGTTGTCCAGGGTGCTCAGGGCTTTCGATTCCGCCACGATCCGTTCTTCCGCGATTCCCTTCCCGACCAGGTACCGCTTCATGATTTCCCCTTCGCTGGAAACGGCTCCCGCATCAATTCCTCCCGACACGATGCAGACCGCTTCCGGGTTCTCGGAAAGCAGCTTTGCGGCGCCTTCCAGCCGTTCCGTCAGCATGACGCCGGGCTTGTCGTTTCGGGTACTGCAGCCGTAGACCAGGATGACAGTCTCCCCGCGGTTTT
Source organism: Clostridia bacterium (assembly GCA_017612655.1). GTDB lineage: Bacteria > Bacillota > Clostridia > Oscillospirales > CAG-272 > RGIG3925. Next base: position 13,163 of record JAGAFM010000044.1, read on the forward strand.
CCGGAACGGTCGCCGAAAAGGAAGCCAGATAGGCCGTAAAGCAGGCGAACGTGACGGTAAAGAGCACCACGAGTGCTGTATAGATCCAGCGGACGATCCGCGTCCCTTTTCCGGTTTCGCGTTTCCGGAGAAAGAAAAGAACCAGCGGGACGGCTAAAATCACTGCGGGAGGAATCCATCCCAAGAGGGGAATCCACGTCCGGAGAGTCGGGGTCAGAATGCTGTTGACCCAGAGATCGGAAAAACAGAGAAAGGAAAACGCCGCGCAGAGCGCGAACAGAACGGACGCCGCCTTTTTCCAGACTGCCATCTGGCTAATCCTCCTTTCGGTTCCGAATCGCAAAAGGATCCGTTACGCGTCGATATCGGAGACGATCTGCAGGGTGTAATCGGGATACAGAGCCTGGACCTCCTCGGTCAGGGTCCGGATTGCCTCGCTCCGTTCGATGTCAAAGCTCTGGACCACGTCGAACCGGATGGTTTTGTGCTCCGTATCGGCATAGAAGCCGTGAAGCTGAAGCGCCCAGTCGTGGGCCATGACCGTTTCCTGAACCCGATTCCGGATTTCAGCGCGTTCATCGTCTGAGGTGTTGTAGGAATACACGCCGATTCCGGTCAGGATCACTCCGGTTTCCTGATAGACTTTCACCTGAATGTGACGGGTCAGGCGGTCCACCTCATCAAGCAACATGGTGTCGGGCAATTCCAGGTGAACGCTTCCGTAATTCTTGCTGGGGCCGTAATTGAACAGGATGAGGTCGTACGCGCCGCGGACCTCGGGTTCTTCGCAGATCAGCTGCTTGATCCGGTCCGTTTCCTCTTTGTCTCCCCGTTTTCCGAGAATGTCGTCCACCGTTTCAACCATCATCTCGATACCCGCCTTGACGATGAACAGCGAGATCAGGATGCCGACGTACGCCTCCACCGAAACGTTCCAGATCAGGTATACGATCGCGGAAGCCAGAACCGATGCGGAGAGGATGGCGTCAAACAGTGCATCCGAACCGGACGCGACGAGCGCACCGGAATTGAACTTTTTCCCCTGTCTTTTCACATACTGACCGAGGACCAGTTTCACGGCGATCGCTACGGAAATAATGATCAGCGAAACCGTACTGTAGTCTGCGGCTTCGGGAGAAATGACTTTTTTGATCGATTCCACGAGCGAGGTGATGCCCGCGTAGAGAACGATCGCCGCGACGATCATCGAACTCAGGTATTCGATTCTTCCGTAACCGAGCGGATGCTTTTTGTTCGGCTGTTTCGCCCCGAGTTTTGCGCCGATGATCGTGACCACGGAAGACAGGGCGTCGGACAGATTGTTGACCGCATCCAGAATTACGGCAATCGAATTCGAGACGAGGCCGACAAACGCTTTGAACCCGACCAGCATCAGGTTCGTCGCGATCCCGACAATACTCGTCCGAACGATAGCGCTCTCTCTCCCTTCGGCGAGAGCGTCCACACTGTTGTGCTCTTTTTCTTTTTCCATCTTACGCAAGCTCCTTTTCGACTGCGGCCCGGACTTCGTCCATCCCGACCGTCGGTTCGAACCGGGCGATGACTTTGCCTTCGCGGCTGACTAGGAATTTCGTAAAGTTCCATCCGATAAACGTCTTGTTGCCGAACTTTTTGTTGTTCATCTGCGCAAATTTGTTCAGAACGGAGTTCTTGACGCCTTTTCCGAATCCCTCGAACGGCAGCTCGGAGGCGAGATACGCGAACAGCGGATCGGCGGTATCCCCGTTGACGTCGATCTTGGCAAACTGCGGGAACTCCGTGCCGAATTTCAGCGTGCAGAACTCGTGGATTTCGTCGTCGCTTCCCGGCGCCTGTCCGGCGAACTGATTGGACGGAAAATCGAGGATCTCAAATCCTTTGTCCCGCAGATCCTTATACATTGCCTCCAGGGGCTCGTAGTGCGGGGTGAATCCGCAGCCCGTCGCCGTATTGACGATTAAGAGCACTTTTCCTTTATAGTCCGAAAGGCATACGTCACATCCTTTTCTGTCTTTTACCGTGAAATCATAGATCGTTGCCATTTTGTTTTCCTCCCGTTCTAAAGCAGTGATTGGGCAAATTCCTTTGCCTTAGCATAATCCTCGTCTGTCGGCAGGCCTTTGTTGATAAAGATCCACGATGCGGCGCAGTGGAACTCTTTTTCACTGAGTTTTATGCCGAGTTTGTCCGTCTCTTTTTTGACCGCTTTCCAGGTTGACGCCCCGGTGGCGGCGGTGTTCATATTGATGACCTCGCCGATGTTGTCCTTGTTTCTTTCCAGAAACTCCTTGACCTCTTTGTCGATATTTGCGGCGTACATTGCGTTGATCAGAAACAGTCTGTCGGCTTTTTCCGTAAGATCGGACGAAACGTCTTCCGCTTTGATTCCGAGGGCGGACGAAACCGCGTCGGCAAGCTTTTTCGTGTTGCCTTTTTTGGATCTTGTAAAAAATCGGATGGCGACGTTCATGATTTGATCTCCTTTTCCTCATCCAGTATTTTATACGTCATACGATACAGCACTGCTGCTTCATCCGGAGTCAGGTGGAGCTCCCTTGCTATGCAGTCAGGAACACCGAGCGCTTTGTCCTGAAGTCTTTCTCCTTCTTCCGTCAGGGAGATCACAAGATTCCGCTCGTCGCTTTTATCTTTGACCTTTTTGACGTATCCTTTTTCTTCCAGCTTCTTCAAAAGCGGAGCCAGGGTATTTGTCTTCAGATACAGCGCTTCGCAGAGGAATTTTTCATTGACCTGCTTCTCTTCCCAAAGAACCATCATTACGATGTACTGTGTGTAGGTCAGGTCAAGTTGATCGAGCAAAGGCTTGTATTTTCTGGTGATCAGATTTGATACCGCGTAAAGCGGAAAGCAAAGCTGGTTTTTCAGCCTGAGAGCAGCGTACCGGTCCGTCATGTTTTTCACCCCAAAACATATCGCGTGCGATCTATCTGACGCTATTATATCGCACGCGACATAATTTGTCAAGAGTGCCCGGCGTTTTTCCCGGTATTCTTGTTCAGGAAAAAGCAAAAGCCGACATTCTGTAAAACGGATACAAAATGTCGACTTGACTGAGATGGGGGATGGTGGATTCGGACCACCGAAGCAAAAGTGCAGCAGATTTACAGTCTGTCCCCTTTGGCCACTCGGGAAATCCCCCGGATATAAGCTGGTGAACGGAGTCGAACCATCAACATGCTGATTACAAATCAGCTGCTCTGCCATTGAGCCACACCAGCACAACTCCCGGCAACGGGACAGTATTTTATCACAGAAACCTGCGGTTGTCAAGAAGCTGGCGCAAATTCCCTTTCTGGATTGCGCAGAAATGGATCCGGAGCACTTTTTCCCGGAAAAGAGACGGATTCCGGGCCGGAATCCGTCTCTGATCCGTTTGGTGCGCCCGGCGGCGCACGTTTCTAACGGGTGAAAGTCCCGAATCTGCCCGGTAGCGGGAAGGATATAGCCGAAGGCAAGGGTGTCTACTGCGAAGTAGAATCTGAAGGAAGCC
>JAGAFM010000045.1 GCA_017612655.1 Clostridia bacterium
ACAGATGTCTGTCGACCAGTAAAACTGAGAGGTGATACAACTCCGGGTTCAACTGCGGAAAGCAAGAGCTTCGAGCGAATCGGGCTCTTGTTTGTTTTTGAAAACATAACTGAGTGATACGGAAATGGCCGCCCCTGCCAATAGGGAGGATACGCAGATGAGGAAGAAGCGGAAAAGCTCCGTCCTCAGCCCGAGGGAATTTGCCGCTTCGTCTCCCAGCATGAGGATGTTTATCTTCGCGGGAAGGAAAAGACAGATGATCATGCCCACGACATGACATTGCTTTACCGTCCGGGATACAGGATCGGCAGGGCATGGTAAACCCTTTCGCCAGCTCACTTTGAGCTGGTTTTTCTTTCTGTTTGGAACAGGGGGAGGTTATGCGGTTACGTCCGTACAATGTGGAGCGGTTCATCACCGCCTTTTTTCTATTCTGTTTTGCCCTCTGTCAGATCTCCGATAAGGTCAGGGGCAGCTTTGAAGCGGCTGATCCGTCCTCAGAGAAACACACCGGGACTGCACCGAAGTCAGACGGTACACGTTCGTACATTCACGTTTTCTCAACTTTCCGTACCCTCCCGCCGGAATGTCTCCCTGTACGCTGTCGGGGGACAGCGGTAAGCTTTGCCAAAGGTGCGGATGAAATAGCTGACATTGTTGAATCCCGTGTCGAAAGCGACGGATAAGATCTTCCGATCGGTGGTGCGCAGGAGTTCCGCGGCTTTGGTCAGGCGGTAGTTCAGAATATAGTCCGCCGGGGATTTCCCCACATACCGGCGGAATGTGCGGATGAAGTACCCTACGCTCAGACCGGCGTCCGCCGCGAGGCTTTCCAGCGTGATCTTTTCTCTGTAATGTCCGTGGATGGTATCGAGCGCCTGTTTGACCGCGTCCTGCCTGGTCTCTTTCACGGCGGTTTCCCCGTCCTGCATGGAATGCTCCATCCAGTACGCCGTCATCTCGAACAGTCCTGCCCGCACGAGCAGTTCGTAAAACGGCACCTTCTCATTCAGAGCGCTGTACATCCGGAGATACCGCTCGTTGAAGGCGGCGTCCCGGAAGATCGCGGCGCGCCGGTTCGATTCCGTCCGAAACCGTCCGATGTATTTCGACTCGCCGAACATGTCGGAATTCAGCTCGAGCAGGGAGGGATTGAAGACCACGGATTCAAAGATCCAGTGACAGCCGTCCACCGGCTTCATGGAATGCAGGATTCCGCCGGGGATGAATACGGCGTCGCCCGCTTCCATCGGACAGCTCTCCCCGTTCAGCGTACATTCGATCCGCCCGGTTTCGATGTAGCAGATCTCCCATTCGTCGTGCCAGTGCGTCTCGACCGTCGCATGATGCCCCCGCTCCCTCCCCATCCAGGGCTCGTAGGGGACGACGGGAACGGACGGGGTTCCGTGCTCCTTTTTTTCTCTCAGCGTGATCATGGGGATCCTCCTCCAGACGTCTTTGAAAAATTTTAGCACATCCGGGAGAAAATGTCAAGATAGTGCAATCATTCGTTCCGATTCTGCAAGACAGAGAGGCAGGGAAAGGGATATAATAGGATTGGAATTCAAGTCAATCATCAGAGGTGTTTCCATGATCGGAAGAAAATGCAAGCATAAGAGCATATCCCTGATTCTCGCCGCGCTTCTTCTTCTCACCTCCTGCGGATCGGAAAGAGAGAACGCAGCCCAGTCCCAGCCGGAGCAGGCGCAGTCCGCTGTGACCGAGCCGAACGCAGGATCGGAGCAGGATGCGGAACCGGAGCAGGAGCAGAGCGAAGAGCCGGAGGAGACGGAAGCAAAGGAACCGTCAGAAGCCATTCCGGAAGAAGAGAGTGAACCGATGGAAAACGAAAACTGGCGCGATAAATACGAAGCCGAGGACGCAAATCTCACGTCGAACAGCGTTCTCACAAGCGGAGCAAACAGCACAAGCGGCAAAAAATATGTCGGAAAGTTCGAGTCCTCGGACAGCAGGGCGGAATTCACCGTCACGGTCCCGGAAGAGGGACTGTACGATCTTTTCATCGCTTCGATCGGTATCTGGGGTGAGAAAGTGGCAAAGCTTTCCGTGAACGGAAAGGAGCAGGGGGAGTTCACCGTCAAGAGCGGAAGCACGCCCTCCGAGGTTGAGATGCAGGTTTACCTGAACGCGGGGGAGAACACCGTAGCCGTGCTGCCTTCTTGGACGTGGTTCGCCCTCGATTATATTCGTCTTGACAAGCCATCCGAGGATCGCCTTGCCGCCGCGCTGGAATTTGACCGGGAGCTCTCGAATCCGAACGCCGGGGAAAGCGCGAAAAAGCTCTGGGCATTCCTCACGGAGAACTACGGAAACCATGTGCTTGTCGGGCAGGTCTCCGACCGGCTGAGCGACCCCGAAATGCCCGCGATCAAGAAGGCGACGGGGACCTATCCCGCCATCATGGGCTTCGATTTCATGGACTACTCTCCCTCCCGCCGCGCTCACGGCACGAAGCCGGACGCCGTAGACAACGCCCTCGAATGGGTGAACGGGCAAAAGGGGATCGTCACC
>JAGAFM010000046.1 GCA_017612655.1 Clostridia bacterium
ACCGCATCTCCTCCCCGGGCTGAACGACGAGCGGATCGTATTCGATCGAAAAAGGATCATAGCCCGTTTGTTCGCTCTTCTCCCCGGTTTTCCTTTTCTCCCAGAAAAAGTTCAGAGGTTCCGACGTCCTCTCGCCCGCTTCGGATGAAACGGTCAGAGCGGGAGGCTTGTCCGGTACGTTGCCGGGGATGAACAGTTTATCGCACGATGCGCACGAAAAAAGAATCAAGACGAACGTGAGAACGAACAGCAGTTTTTTCATAGTGACACCTCATTGATAAAGTATCTTTTCCGTTCCTTAATACAGCCGCCCGATTCATTATACCATGCCGCGCCGCGAGAATCAACACCTTTCGATGCGGCCGAGCCAAAAGCTTTTTCATGTTCCGTGATCTGACGCATAATAACGATGAACGGGAAAGCCTTTCGGCAGGACAGAAATCAGGCACCTGACGGATCTGTCTTCGGGCAGAGCCCGACGCGATCCTTTCAGTTTTCTTTTTTTCTTAACCCTTGACAAATCCTTCCGTCTGCTTTATAATATGCCTGAAAAATCAAACGGAAGGGACAAACTCATGAAAAAACTTTTTCTTTCCATCGCTGCGGGGATGCTTATCCTTGCCATGCTCGCCGTTTCCGCCGGTGCGGTCCGGATGCCGTTCCCGGGGACGGACATTGTCACCGTCTGTCAGAACGGAACGCCGGCAGCGGAAACTTCGCTTGATCTCTATCGGGTGAATCCGTTCGGCGGAGCAGACACCTTTATCGGCACCTATGTGACCGACAGCGCAGGCAAAATCACCGCCAGCCATCTCACCACCGGGAAATTCTACTGGCAGAGCGCTAAAACCGTCATGGGATCCTTCGAGATCGTCGGCGCGGGGTATGTTTACACGGAAATCGAGCTTCCCGCCAAACAGCCCGGAATCACGACGGAAATCGAGCTTCCCGTCGATGAACCCGAAAGCACGCCGGAAACCGAGCTTCCCGTCGAACAGCCCGAAACCGTGACGGAAGACGGCCATGAGCAAATGACGTACATGAGCGCCGACGGTTTCCAGATCCGCTACAACGCTCTGTTCGTGGAAGCCCGTGAAATCGACGGGCATTCGGTCGAGTTTGTATACCTCGCCGAACCGGACGGCAAGGATGTCGTGACCGCAAGCTGGATCGCCGACAAACAGCCGGAGGAAGTTCTTTACGAAGTGACCGACTCATGGGGGGATCAGGAAGCCATTCAGAGACTCGAAGGGTTCTTCCCGGGCACCGATGACAAGTGGGGGTATTGGCGTCTGTTCACCGACGCGGATACCGGCGCCGTGAAATGCGCGATCGCAGGCGAATACAACGAAGGCGTCCTTCTGTTTGTGATCGAAAGCCAGGTCACCGGAGACGAAGAGGCGGACATGACGGTCAGCGATACCCTGGCGGGAATCGTCGATTCGGTCACCTACTTCGATTTCGGCGAGCAGACCATGTATTCCTACTTCCCCGGCACATACGAACTGACCGGAGAAGACGGTGAGATCTGTCAGGTGGTCCTCAACGAGGATCACACCGGAACGCTTGCACTTCAGGATACGGTCGAAATCCTGTGGGGAAGCATTGAACTGAACGCATCCGGTGTCACGTATGAATACACGATCGAGGGCGAATCTCTGTATCTGAATCTCGACGGAGAATGGCTCTGCTTCGAAAAAACGGCCGAAGCGGAATAACGGTATACGGACTGCTGCCCGGATAAAGCGTATGAGCGTTTTATCCGGGCAAGTCTTTTTGATCAAAGGAGCACATCGATGAAAATTGGCGTTTGCGCATCTCCCGACAAACTCCCCCTTCTCGCGGAACTTCGTTACGATTATCTGGAAGCCAATTTCAGCTGGATGACCGGACTGGATGAGGCGGCGTTCCGTGAGAATACCAAAGCGATAGAGAGCTGCGGTATTCCGGCCGAGGCTTACAACATTTTCTTTCGGGGCGGCTTAAAGCTTTATTCGCAGAGCGGAGATCAGGACGAGCAGCTCCGGGTGATTGCCGGATATGTCGAGGACGGGTTCAGGCGGGCCGAGATCCGGGGAGGAAAAATCGCCGTTATCGGAAGCGGATTCGTCCGCGGGATCCCAGAAGGGATGACAAAGGATGAAGCCGAACCTCAGTTTGCCAAAGTACTCGAGGTATGCGGAGATGCGGCTGAACGTCACGGGATGAGGATCGTGGTGGAACCCCTCTCCTATAAAGACTGCAATTACATCCACACGGTCGCCGAAGCAGCAGCTGCCGCCGGGCTGGCGCATCATCGTGCAGTCGGCGTTCTGGTCGACTTCTTCCATCAGTCCAATAACGGCGACAGCCTGGAAACGCTTGCGGACTACGCGGATCTTCTCTGGCATATCCACTACGGACGCCCTGTCGACCGATGGGCACCCGTCCCCGGGGATGAAGAGTACATTAAGATGCTGTCTGACATTTTGAAAGGGTGCCCCAATGCGGAAAGGATCAGCCTCGAGTGCGCGTGGCATCCGGATTTTGACACAGCCGTAACGGTTGCCCGTCCTTTGATGGAAGCGTTCCGATCATGCGCTGAGTGAGTTTTCGCTCCGGAACGGATCCTCCCGATTTTTGAAACAGGGGATCCGTTCCGGTTTTTTCGGTATATCGGAGTACTTTCCAGTATCGTTTTGATAGAGATCGGGTTATTAATTCATCTTGATAAAAAAGATCAACCTGCGGGGGAAATTCTTTGTTTCCCT
>JAGAFM010000047.1 GCA_017612655.1 Clostridia bacterium
CGGGACCGTGAAGTTCATGTTCCAGCCTGCCGAGGAGTATTTCCCCAGCGGCGCGCTGCGCCTGCTGAACACGGGGTTTCTTGACGACTGCGACGCGTTCCTGGGCTTCCATGTCCAGTCGCAGATCCCTGTAGGGAAATACGCCATTTCCGAGGTTTTTTATGCCCATTAATCTTTGGTGGCATTTAGTGGCTAAGCTGTTTTGGTTTCAAGCGATTCTAAAGCATGTCTGCAGAGGTCAGCAGGAAATCAGCTTTGAAGAATTAATTGATGATATGATCGCGAATGCATGGTACATGGTCACAGAATATCATTTGAATCTTTGCCCTAGAGATACCTTGGAAAAAGCGGTCAATTATATTTCCTCTATCAGAATGGAAAAGAGATTTCCAGATTCCCAATTTCCCGGGCTTTATCAGTACCAGCAGATCCAAGGTCGACCTTTCGGGGGCGTTGTGGGGCTGCGGAAGGGAGGCCGTCCGATTCGTCGCGGAGTTTTTGCCTCTGAAACTCTTCCAACCGGTGCCGTAAAGCTTTCCGCGAATTGTTTAAGACAGCAGAGGTTTTTGTATGGTCATTCAGGATGAACTGTTCAGGCTTCAGGATCCGAAGTACCGTTCTTTTCAGTGTAAACTGATTCCAACCGCAGATCCTGAGACAATCATCGGAGTTCGCACCCCGGAACTCAGAAAACTGGCAAAACAGCTCAAGGGAACAGCCGTCGCAGATTGTTTTTTGCATTCGCTTCCTCACGTGTTTTTTGACGAGAACCAGCTGCATGCCTTCCTTCTCTCGTACATGAGGGACTATACATCCTGTCTGGAAGCTGTACAGATTTTTCTTCCGTTTGTCGACAACTGGGCCACCTGTGATCAGCTTTCTCCAGGTGTCTTCCGAAAGAACCGGGAAACGCTCCTCGCACCGGTCAGGAAATGGATCGACAGCGGAAAAACCTATCCGGTCCGGTTCGGGATCGGAATGCTGATGCAGCATTATCTGGATGATCGATTCGACCCCTCATTTCCTGAAATCGTTGCATCCGTTCATTCGGAGGAGTATTATGTCCGAATGATGATTGCCTGGTATTTTGCGACAGCCCTTGCCAAACAGTATACGGCCATCGTTCCGTTCCTGGAGAAGTTCCGGCTCGACCCCTGGGTTCACAACAAGGCGATTCAGAAGGCAACCGAAAGCTACCGTATCAGTTCCGAACAGAAGGATTATCTGCGAACCCTCAAACGAAAAGGAACGCGGTAGGCGTTCCGAAAAAAAGAGTCCGAACCTCATCCGTTATAAGTGGGGGTTCGGACTTTTGGTGCAGGCAAAGAGACTCGAACTCTGGACCTTCCGCACGTCAAGCGGATGCTCTAACCAACTGAGCTATGCCTGCACAGCGCGGCTATTATATCATGAACAGGATATGGTGTCAAGCATTTTTTGGAAAACACTTGAAAAAGGAGAAACGGATTTCCGGGCAAATCCGGATTCATCGGTTTTTTGATTTCAAACCGTCCCGTCCCGCAGAGCAATTTGTCCCTCCCGTCCTGTCCTCTCTGTAAAGCAAGGAGGGTCTCATGTTATACGAGGCCCTCATTTTTATGTTTCTTGATGGGCTGAACCATCTGTCAGCCTGATAATTCAGATGTTTCCCCTTCGCTTCCGTCTTCTTCCGTAATGTCACGGAATTCCCCCTCGATTCCCTTGTGGATCTGCATTTTTCGCTGCAGGGAATCTTTCTCTGCCCGATCATAGGCCGACAGAAGCCACAAATCTCCGACCCCGTCCACCAGAACCATGATACCGATCAGTCGCAGGGAAAAACGAACCACGGAATACCCGTGAACCAGAAGAAACACTCCTCCGGTAATAAAAGCGAGGCCAAACAGAAACGCTGGAATCCAGGCGCCCGACCCGGTTTTTTTCAAATGAAACCCGGAAAACACTCTTCCGACTCCCGAGGCGAGAAACAACGTTCCGGCCGCAATCGGGAACAGCACCACAACATCGCCGGGACCAACCGTGATATACATTCCAAAAAGAAGCGCAAACACTCCGACAAAGAGGCAGATCCCCCGGTTGTTCCGGTCTCTGTGCATTCCCTCCGTAATTCTGAGGATTCCGAATCCGGCACAGAAAAAGCCGACCAAAACGGAAAGAAAGCGCAAAACGAAATCAGGGAAGAAGAGGAGGAGCAAGCCGATTGCAACGCTGCAAGCCGCCCAGATCAGAGAAGAGGTCCTTGCGGTTTTCTGACTAGACATGATAAGTCACTCTTTTTCTTTCGCGGTTTCCTTGTTGATGGTTTTTTTGATCCTGTAGATATCTTTCAGCATCCGGACACTGTCCCGAATCAGATGAATCTTTGACTCACGGTGGTTGATAACGCAGACAGGGAGTTCCTCAATGCGAAGCCCTTTTTTCTCGGCTCGAAGCAGGACCTCAAAATCAAAGGCGAACCCGTCCGTCTGACAGCAGGCAAAAACCGGTCTTCCCATTTCCCCGCGCAGCAACTTAAACCCGCACTGAGAATCGCTGTGCGAAAAGCCGGCAGCCACGGAGAGAAAGCGCAAGTACATCTTGGAGGCGATCTTGCGGATACCGGTATAGCCGGCATATCCGTCCGGATGGATGGCACGGGAGCCAATTACAAAATCCGCCCCGGTCTCCTCCGCTTTTTTCACCGCATCCCTGATAAACTCCGTCCCGTAGGCAAGGTCGCTGTCGGTGTAGAGGACGAGATCCCCGCGAGAGGCCACAACTCCGGTCCGGACAGCGCATCCCTTCCCCCGGTTTTGATCATAACCCAAGGCCCGAATCCGGCCAGGCTCTCCCCTTTCCGCTTCGGAAAGGATCTCTTTCGTTCCGTCTGTAGATCCGTCATTGACCAGCAGTAATTCGTAATCACCAATCACGCCGGACTCCTTCAACTCCTCCAGAGAAGCGGTCAGCGTTTTGATGGTGGAAGGGAGTATTTTCTCCTCGTTGTATGCCGGAACGACCACTGAAAGCAACTGTGTTTGTGTCATATCTCCCCTCAACTCACCTTGTTATGACATCCGACAGATACGCGTGAACGACAAATCGTCCGTCATTCACATTCGTGCAAGTGGAAAGCGTCAGAATCCTGGACGTCTCCGTGATCTCCACATCTGTCCGGATTCCGGAACGCCTCCGTATATAGGCAATCCAGTCCAGGAATTCTTCGTTGCTGTAGTTAAAATCCAGTTTCCAGGGGTGATTCTCTCCGGCAACGTACCACCCGTCCGCCTCGTAAGCGGCAAACACTTCATAAATGTAAAGCGCTTCCGGAGTATATACTTCTATCGTGTGGTTGTCCTTTAAGTAGGAAGAATAGCGGAAATACAGCAGATTGGCGAACATGGGGGAACCGACCATCATATTGTGTCCGTAGATAATCGCATGACGGTTTGTCCCGATCTGCGCGTTGTTGACGCAATCCAGGAAGATCGCGCCGGAGGGATTGTATGTCCCGTCATAGGAATGATTCAGGTAGTAGTCGTTGTCACTCGTCTGGACAATCGGATAATTGATCTCGGTGCTTCCCTCCATGCGGATCCACCCGACAATTTCGGGATAACTTCTCCGCAGAATGGAAAGCTGTCTCTTCATATTCTGAAACAGTTCGTTTGTTTCCGAGGCTGTCCCCTGCGGATTGTTGTCTTCCGTTTTCCTCTCCGTATTGACCTGTGCGAGGAGAGGGGTGAGCGGTGATTGAAGCGCATAGGGAATCACGGATTCCGAATTCCGATCCGTTGAGAAAACGGAATCCACCAGACTGGAATAAATATCCTCCGCCTGCTGATACGCGTACATCCGGTATCCGATATGGACACCCGCCACAATGAAAGCAACGGCTGCTCCGACTAGAATCAGCTTCTGGAGCACCTGAAACACGATATCCCCAAAGGAACGCTTCGGTTTTTCCGGTTCTTCCCCGAGATCGTCCTGCGTCACTCTCTCCAGCGAATCCACGAACACATTCTGATAGGGATTATTCTCGTTTTCTCTCAGGAAAGAATAATGGTTCTCCGTGTCGTTGCCGTCAGCCCTGGCATTTTTCCTTGAAAATCCAGCCATTCTATCCCTTTCTCCGCGCGCCCGGTCATCTTCCGGAAACAACGGTTGTCAGATCTGTCTACCGAATCAAGGTTAAGTATAGCACACTTCTTTTGTCAAATCTTAGAAATTCTGTGAACTTTTCTCTTTTTCGGCAGATTATCCCTCCGCCCCGATCCGAGAATACCGTCTAAACTCAAAAAATCGGATGGAATCCCCTTCCTTTCTAGGCGATTCTGTGATAAAATGACAGAGAAGGAAATGCCATCCAAAGGAGTGTTTTTATTATCATGGAAACCAGTCTTCTCCAAACCATCACGGAGGACAGCTGTCGAGCTGTAACCGAATTGCTGGAATCATCCGGTTTAAAGGAGGGCGAGCTGTTCGTGGTCGGCTGCTCCTCCAGCGAAATAGCAGGAGGAACCATCGGTCACAACTCCTCCATGGAATGTGCGGAAGCTGTCTTCAAAGGCATCTCGCCGGTCCTGTCGGAACGCGGAATCTTTCTCTGCGCTCAATGCTGCGAACACCTGAACCGGGCAATCATCCTGGAACGGGAGGCTGCCATGCGGTATGGATACGAACCCGTTTGCGTCATCCCCCAACCGAAGGCCGGAGGCTCCTTTGCCACCGTTACCTGGAACAGCATGAGGGATCCCGTCGCAGTGGAAGCCATACGCGCGCACGCGGGAATCGATATCGGAGGAACACTGATCGGGATGCATCTTCGGTCCGTCGCCGTTCCGGTTCGTCTCTCCGTCAAAAAAATCGGCGAGGCCGGAATTCTCTGCGCGCGCACCCGTCCAAAATATATCGGAGGAATCCGAGCCAGATACGAGTAACCGTTCCGCCGCAAACCGTGTTCGCTGCCGCAAAAGCGTCCCCGGAAAGGAGAGTCTGATCATCCATGATGCCCCCTCCCCATTTTTCCGAAAAATGGAAAGAACCTGTTCCCAAAAAGCTCCGGGATTTTCCTGCTTATCTGAACAGACTGCTCAGGGGAACCGCCCACAGAATCCGGTATGTCTTTGCAATCGTCTGGGACACCGCCCACTGGATTCTGTTTTACATGCTCTTTTTCACTCTCTACCGGGGTGTTATGCCGGTCGTCTCTTCACTGATTACCGCACAACTACTGAATGCTCTGGCTACCGCAATTATCAATCGGGAAATCACCAGTGAATTCTACTTTTTCCTGATTCTGCAGTTCTCCTATCTGTTTGTCAACAGCATCGCGAACAGCGTGGACAACATCCTCACAAGAATATCCGGAGAGCGGGTCAGCAACAACATCCGGCTTCGGATTATGAACAAAGCCAGAGAGGTCGATCTGGCCTCTTTCGACAGGCCCGAGTTTTACGAGCGTCTGGAGAATGCAAACAGAGAAGCCGGCATGCGTCCTCTCCAGATTCTGAACAACATGTTCGGATTTTTGTCCACCATTATTTCCATTGTGACTTTCGTCGTGGCGCTTGCCGCCATTCTCCCCATTGCGCCCCCGATTATCATTCTGATCTCTATTCCCGGCGCAGTAATCAACTTCATTTTCCGCAGGAAGAATTTCAATTACATGAGACACCGCTCGGTGGACCGTCAGAAGATGAATTACTACAGCGGACTGATGGTTAACAAGGATCTGGTCAAAGAAATTCACCTGTTCGGAATGTCCGACCTTATCATTGCCACATTCCGCGATGTTTTTGAACGGTACTTCGGCGGTCTCAAAAGGCTGATTCTGGCAGAGGGAGGCTGGAATGTCGGATTGACGCTGATAACCACCGCGGTGAACTGCGTTCTGTATATTCTGATCGGTCAGAGGATCGTCAGCGGAAACGGACAGATCGGTGACTTCACCTTCTATACGGGAGCCCTGAACTCTATCGCCTCCGGTGTAGGCTCGCTGATTGCGACTTCCGCCACTATCTATGAAGGCACGCTTTTCATCGACAACCTGATTTCTTTCATGAACGAAAGGACCCAGATCGTCCCCCTGCTGGAATCCTGCGGCAGACATCTTGCCGCTCCTCTCCACGTGAAAAGGCACTGCGCCCACACAATCGTCATGGAACACGTCTGTTTCCGTTATCCCGGTAAAGATTACGACATTCTTCACGATATCAACCTGACACTGAATGCGGGGGACACCTGTGTCCTTGTCGGGTTGAACGGAGCCGGGAAAACCACGTTAATCAAGCTTTTGACACGCCTTTACGATCCGACGGAGGGGACGATTTATCTGGACGGTGAAGATCTCCGTTCCTATGACGTCAGCGAATTATACGCAATGTTCGGCATCATCTTTCAGGATTTCGGGAAATACGCCTTTTCCGTCTCCGACAACATTGCTTTTGGCGACGTCTCCCGCATTCCGGACGAAACAGAAATTCGAAAAGCGGCCGAGATGGCGGATGCAGACACCTTTATCCGCAAGCTCCCGAATTCATACAATACGCTTCTGATGCGGTATTTTTCCGAGGAGGGAACGGAGCTTTCCATCGGACAGTGGCAAAAGCTCTCCATCGCCCGGGCTTTCTACTCGGACTCCGATATCCTGATCCTCGACGAGCCGACAGCCTCTCTGGACGCCATAGCGGAGCAGGAAATCTTCCGCCAGTTTGACGAACTCCGAAAAGACAAGACGACGATTTTTGTCTCCCATCGTCTTTCCTCGGCCACCCTGGCCAACAAAATTGTCGTGCTTGAGAACGGCCGTCTGATTGAAGAAGGAAATCACACTGAACTGATGAAGGCCAAAGGGAGATACTACGAGTTATTCTCCATCCAGGCCGAGCGGTACATTGCCACCGCGGAGGAAGGCTTGATCGACACGGAGGATCTCCGTCAGGGTGCAGGGGTCACGCCGGTGGAAGAGGCCTTCCCGTCTCCCGATGCGCTCTTCGAAGTCCCTTCCAAGGAAGAGCCGCGCCCCAGACGGAACGCAGGACCAATCTCTGACCCGAGGAGTAATCGACCATGAACCGAAATCCGGACCTTTCCCTGTTTCTTTCCTCGCTTTCCGGGGAACCCGTTGCCCGACCTTCCCTTTTCGAGCCGTTTGTCGTCCAGAAGCTCACAGAGCAACTCATCTGGAGAAGAGGTTCCCATCTTTGGAACACGCCGGAATCATACACCGATACGATGATATCCCTCAGAGAAAGGACTCTCTCGGATGTGGTTTTTCTGGATTCCCGGCCCTATGATCTTACCGAAACAAGGGCCGTCCTGACCCGGGCAGAGAAAAGACTTCATCCTCTTTCCGGGCTGATTGTCCTTTGTGACAATCCGTCCGCACAGGCGCTTTCGGAATCCTGTTCCTCTGTCTGTGCTATCGGAGGATACGGCCCTTTTCTCCGCCCCGGAAACAAGCCTCTGATCCGCATGGACGGAACTCCGGAAGCCGCGATTGAGGAAGGCGCTTCCGGTTTCTACGCTCCGCGGGGAGGAATCGAACTCTGGAGGAAGTATCACGGAAAAATTGCGATCTGCGGGGGACTGGGTTCTTCCGAATGTGAGAACAACTCCCCTGTCGGAATCCATGCGCAGATCGAATCCATTGCGGGAGAAACGAACAACGCCGGTTTCCTTCCCGGTTCCGGAGGCTGCATTTCGGAACACCACTATTTGCAGCTGATCTCTTTACTGGAAGGAGTCATTCGCCTGCGCGCCTGAGGAGTGGAACTGCTATGATATCAATTCAGATTTTCGGAACCGCAAAGTGTCAGGAGACCCGTAAAGCACAGCGGTTTTTCAAAGAACGCGGGATCCCTTTTCAGATGATTGACCTCCGGGAGAGAGGCTATTCAAGAGGAGAACTCAACTCCGTTCTCGCTTCGGTCGGCGGGATGGACGTTCTTCTGGACCAAAACGGCAAATCCTACTGCGACGTCCGCTATCTTCTTCCGGAAGCTGTTTTTGAAAAAGTTCTGGAGAATCCTCTCTACCTGCGGACACCGGTCGTCCGCAGCCGCGGCAGGGCGACAGTCGGGTACGATCCCGAAACGTGGAAACAATGGATTCAATCGGAACAATCCGGAGCCGGACAGAAAGGATCTTGAACTTGCAACTGACAAACGAGGTAAACTGCAGCGAGGGCCCTCTGCTTCCGAAACTGCTGCGTTTCTCTGCCCACCTGGCACTGTCCGGCTTCCTTCAGCTTCTGTTTAACACAGCGGACGTGATCGTGGTAGGGCGTTTCGCAGGAAGCACTGCACTCGCTGCGGTCAGCTCCACGGGCTCCCTGATCAGTCTGATTGTCACGCTGTTCATGGGGGTCAGCGTTGGGGTCAACGTTGTGGTCGCACGGTACTACGGCGCGGGGGAAAAGAAGGAGATTTCCTCAACCGTTCACACCGCACTGACACTTTCCGCCCTGTTCGGCCTTCTGGTTGCCGTCGTCGGATTCTTCTTGAGCAGGACCTTTCTGGAATGGATGCAGTCTCCCTGGGACGTCATCGATCAGGCTTCTCTCTATTTAAAAATCTACTTTCTTGGTGTCCCTTTTTCCATGATTTACAATTTCGGAACGGCCATTCTGCGCGCAATCGGGGATACCAGAAGACCCATGCTCTACCTTCTCTATGCCGGAATCGTCAATATCATTCTCAACCTGGTCCTGGTGATCGTTTTTCAAATGGACGTGGCAGGCGTAGCCGTCGCCACCTGTGTATCTCAATGCATCTCGGCGACCCTGATTCTTCTGTGCCTCGCCAGGGAAAAGAATGAGGCCATCCGGTTTATCCCTTCCAAACTCCGTCTGGAGAAAGATAAGATCAGGCGGATTCTTCTGGCGGGTATTCCCTCCGGTCTTCAGAGCAGTCTGTTTTCCTTCTCCAATGTTCTGATTCAGTCCTCGGTTAATCGTTTCGGATCAGATGTTGTCGCGGGAAACGGCGCCGCAATCAATCTTGAAACCTTTGTCTTCGTGGCAATGGATTCTCTTCAGACTGCCGCCCTGACTTTCGCCGGGCAGAATCTAGGCGCCAACAAGATGGACCGGGTTCGCAAGATTCTCCCGCTCTGCATCGGGATTGTGTCAGCAGTTGGTGTCGTTATGGGTCTGGTTCTGGGCTTGTTCGGCAGAGGGCTGCTCTCCATTTATGACAGCAGTGAACCCGTTGTTTCCGCCGGATTGGTCCGCACCACTATGTTCGGCTTTACCTATTTTACCTGCGGAATTATGAATGTCTGCGGCGGGTTTATTCGTGGACTCGGCCATTCCTTTCTTCCTACCGTCATCACCCTCGTCGGATCCTGCGGATTGCGCATACTGTGGGTTTACACCGCATTCCAGTCCGTTCCCACCCTGTTCTGCCTGTATTTGTCCTATCCGATTTCCTGGATCATCACCGCCATCGCCCTGTTTCTCGCCGATCTGATCGTGTTCAGAAAAGTTGCCAGAGAGGCGTTGTTCCCGGTTCGTCTCCGAGAAGAATAAACGGGCTGAAAAAAACTAAAAGGACAGACGAAAAGAGAGTTGTGATCTCTATTCGCTGCCCTTTTTTGTTTCCTTGGAAGAGGACCTCTTCCTTCTCCTAACCCATCAGAACATCCCGGATGGCCCCGACATCCTGAAACGTGTAAGTCGGCTTCACGGTTCCGTTTTCGATATCTGCGAGCGTCGCCTCTCCGGAAAGAACGCATACAGAGGTGATTCCCGCGTTTTGTCCCGTCGCGATATCCGTGTAGAGACGGTCACCCACGATCACGGTCTCCTCCGCGGAGATCCCTCTTTTTTCCCGAACAACATTTACCATCAGCGGTTCGGGCTTGCCGATTACGGTCGGAACCTTCCCTGTCGCGTTACGAATCATCACACACATGGATCCGCAGTCAGGAATAAAGCCAAACGAAACCGGATAAACCAGATCCGGATTGGTCGCGAGGTAAACCGGATCCTGCCGGGTCAGAATCTCGCAGGTGTTTCTCAGCTTCTCCATGGTCAGTTCCAAATCGAATCCGACCAGAACCACATCCACTTTTTCCACCCGGTCGGTTACCCGGATGCCTGCATCCTTCAATTCCCTCAGCAAACTCTCGGTTCCCTGACAGTAGACCACGGCTCCCGGATACTGCTTCTGCAAAACCAGAACAGTTGCCTGCGCAGAAGTAAAAAAAGCATCCTCTCCGACATTCAGGCCCATTCTCCGAACCTTTTTCACATAATCCTTAACCGACTTTGAGGAGTTGTTCGTCACAAAAATAAAATGACCGCCGATCTCCTCGATTGCCTGAAGAAAGCCCGGCGTCGCATCAAACAACCGCTCTTCCTCATAAACTGTTCCGTCCATGTCCAGAAGCCATAGCTTTTTCCTTTTCAGCTCTCCGGCTTCCTTTCCAAAATAATCTTCCATAGCCATTTCCCCGTTCTCTCCGCCCTTCCCTGACGTTCTTCCTTCACAACAGAAAAACTGCCTGAACAGACAGCATCCGTCCGATCTGTCATGCAAAGGCAGCTTGTTTTCTTGTTCCGATCGGATCAACCAATCCCGAGGACGCTCTTTGCGACAGACTCGGCGGCCTCATTGTCTACCGAAACGACAAACACGACCACTTTTCCGGATGTCAGAATCACCGGATTCTCCAGTTTCGGCACCTGGAGGGGGGCATAATCGGCGTAATCCGATTTCTGCCTGGATACATAGGATTCGAGGACGCTTTTTACCTGAGCGGTGTCCTCTTCCGATTTCATTTCAAAAACGAACACTTCCTCGGGGGTGATTCCCGTCGGAACATAGGCAACACAAGACTCGGTCTGTTCCGCCAAAGAGCGGAATTTCGCGGAAAGATAGGCACTGTTTTCTGTCAGTTCTTCGGAAAAAGAGCACTCGCTCGCGAGCCTGGCCGCTACGGCGGCAATATCCAGAACAACCGGTTCCGAATCGGAGGAAGGACCCGTCTGTGAAGCCCCAGGTTGTGTCGCGCCCGAGGGAGAACCGCAGGAAACCAGCGACAACACAAGAATCAGAAGCAAGAAAGGGATCAAAGCACTTATTTTTTTCATTGACTGTCGTTATCCTTTCCCGGAATCACCCCGGCACAACTGCATGCGATTTCAGATAATTCACCCAAACCGTCAGAGCGGTTCCCTTCAAGTGAATCCCGTCGAACGTGTTCTCGGCGGGAAGCTGGCCGGAGGTATCCGCCAGCAACTCTCCAGGATTCAGATAGAAGACCCCTTTCTGTTCCGCCAGAGAAACGATAGCCGCGTTGAATTCCGTGATCCGTTTGTTGTTCACGTAGGAGGTGTCATACTGCCCTCCCGCCCGGCACATCTCCTCATTCACAGGAAGGATTCCCTGAAGGTAGATGATTGCATTCGGATTGACCGCGAGGATCGCGTTGATCACATCCTGGTACTGGGCCGTAAAAGCTCTTGCGCTGTTCCACCCCAGTTCGTTAATTCCGAAAACCAGATAGACCCGATCAGGGCCGCCTGCCCGGGCATACGCTTCCACAGCGGTCAGGAGTTCGGTTCCGTCACGGTTCGAAATGAATTTCTGCGTAAAGAAGGTCCGGACATTCAATCCGATATTCGCCGAGAAGCCCGCCTGCAGCTCACCGCTCTTTTCCAACCCGACGGCAAGCGAGTTCCCTATGAACAGCGCGTCAGCGAAATAGCTGTTCGGAACTTCTTCCCGAGCCGAAAGAATTCCTCCTGTTTTTCCCGTCAGAGCATCCGCCACAATCCCGTTATGGACGCCCATCGGTTCTCCGTAAAGATAGACATCGCCCGCAGAGTCATAGGTAACAATATTACCTTTCCAGCTGGTCTTCAGGTCCTCGGTCACCGGCTCGGTCACGACCGGTTCCGGCTCGTTCGTTCCGTCGATATCGGGAATCAGTCGGCTGGTTTCCGGAGGATCCCAGGATTCTGGCATGTCTTTTTCCTTTAATCCGTTCAGAACAGTGGTCCACCTCGAGCCAAGAACCGGGGTGAGGTCCACCATCGAATCCAGATACTGAATCTCTTCCTCCACACCCTCCTCGGCAAGTTGGAATCCCATGGAACGAATGCGAACCACAACAGCGATGACGCAGATTGCCAGAACGGCAATAATTGAGAACCGGATCGCGGCCGCGATCCTGCGGTTCTTCCGGCTGCCAGCAGAGTATGCGTCAAGTCTGTTCATACTTCACCCGCTCATCCTTCCCGAATAGTAGCAGAGTACCGTCGAAAACGCAAACAAAACCGCTGCCCTACGGTTTTGTTTGATTATTTGGAATACGGCAAACGGCACTACCAGCCGTTTTCCCGTACTTCTCTTCCCTTTTCGGATATTATAGCATATTATTCTATGCAAATCAACAAAAAAAGAAAAAATGATTTGATTTTTTTAGACAAATAAAACGCAAAAAACCAGCTTTGCAGATTTCGATCCGACAAAGGTAGCGTCCTGAAATCTACCGAAAAAGCTAAGATCCGTCAATGGGGTCCCTCACGGTACAAAATAGAGCGCTCCTTCAGGTTGTTTCTCATAAAGAAGTTGGACGGTCAAAGAATAGGCCATTATGCTCAGAACAATTTTTGTTGGGAATCTTGCAGTGCGAATTATCGTGCTTGATGACTGTGGCGGCTTCCGAAACAAAAAAGGCAGCCGGGAAAGGTTGTTGGTAATCCCTTCCCCGGCTTCGATTTGTTTGCTCCCATGGACCGGCTCTCATTATGAGAATCAGCCTTCACGAAGCGCTCCTGCACGAGAATTCTCTTGGTATCATAGCGGGGGATGCAGATCGCAGTACCGAACTCCTGATTCCTGTGGCCCGGCGATCTTTCTCGAAACGAATCCCCCTCTGCCTCCCGAAGCCAGCAAAATCGGGGACTCCTTACCGGATCTGACCGTCTCCGTGTACAACATAGCGGTAGGTACACAGTTCCCTCAGCCCGATCGGCCCGCGGGCATGCAGCTTCTGGGTTGAGATTCCCATCTCGCATCCGAGACCGAATTCCCCTCCGTCCGTAAAACGGGTGGAGGCATTCACATAAACAACAGCTGAATCCACACCGGAAACAAACGCAGCCTCTGCTTCCGGGTCGCGGGTGAGGATCGCTTCCGAATGTCCGGTCGAATGACGGAAAACCGTCTCTGCCGCCTCTTCGGGACCATCCACAACGCCGACGGCCAGGACGTAGTCCAGATATTCCGTCCGAAAATCGGCCTCTCCCGCGGGAACACCCGGGATCAGGGCTGCCGCTTCTGGATCGAGTCGGAGTTCAACCGGAACCAGCCCCTTTTCTTTGCGGTCCTTTACTAGTCTCCGGAAGAGTTTGGGAAGAAAGGCGCCGGCGATTGCGCGATCCACAAGACACACCTCAGCCGCATTGCAGACAGAGGGTCTGCTGCATTTTGCGTTTTCGAGAACGTCAAGAGCCATGTCCTGATCCGCAGACCGCTCAATGTAGACATGACAGATTCCCGTTCCGGTTTCCAGAACAGGGACGGTCGCGTTCTCCACACATCTTCGAATCAGCCCCGCTCCGCCTCTCGGGATTAACAGGTCCACTTTTCCATGGGCTTTCATCAGTTCCTCTGCGGAGGCATGGGACGTATCCTCCACCAGGACAACGGCGTCCTCCGGCAATCCGCTTCTCGTCAACCCTTTTTTCAGACTTGCGACGATAGCCTCTGCCGAGCGATGAGCCTCTCTCCCGCTTCGAAGAATGCACGCAGATCCTGCTTTCAGCGCCAGAGCGGCCGCATCTGAGGTTACGTTCGGCCGGCTCTCGTAAATAATCGCAATCACCCCCATCGGGGCGGCAATTTTCTCAATTCTCAATCCATTTGGGCGGACTGCCGTCTCAAGGATTCTTCCGACCGGGTCCTCCAGCCTGGCAACCGACCGGATCCCGTCCGCCATCTCTGCGATCCGTTTTTCGCTGAGCAGAAGGCGGTCCAGAAGAGCCGGTGAGAGGACGTTCTCCGCATCTTTCCGGTCTTGTTCGTTCGCGGAAAGGATTCTGTCAGAGAACTCCGTCAGCGCATCTGCGATTGTCAGAAGAGCGTGGTTTTTCTGATCGGAAGACGCTCGGCCCACCGCATGTTTCGCATCAACCGCACGTTTGATCAGTTCCCCGGTGGTCATGACTTCTCACGCTTTCCTACAAAACGGGTCCCGACGGGTTTTCCCTCCACGATATCGTAGAGCGTCTCCGGGGCGTTTCCGTTCGCAATGACCATATCGGAGCCGTTCTCCGTAACGATCTTTGCAGCCTTCAGTTTTGTGATCATCCCTCCGGTTCCGTTCTTACTCCCGGCACCCCCGCCAAGAGCTTCGATCTCAGGGGTTATCTCCCGAACCTCCGTGATCTGTTTCGCCTCCGGATTCCTTCTCGGATCGTCGGTAAACAATCCGTCGATATCCGAAAACAGAACCAGGAGATCCGCATGGACGGAACAGGCCGTTATGGCGCCCAGGGTATCATTATCTCCCACGCGGATTTCAGCAGTTGCAACCGTATCGTTTTCATTGACGACCGGAATGACCCCAAGTTCCAGAAGGCGTTCCATCGTATTCTCGAAGTTGGTCTTCCTTTCCTCGTGCCCGACATCGTCCGCCGTCAGCAGAATCTGGGCGATGGAATGGTCGAACTGAGAAAACAGCCTGTCGTAGATGTACATCAGTTCGCACTGCCCGATCGCAGCGGCTGCCTGCTTGGTCGGAATGTCGGAAGGACGTTCCCGAAGACGCAGTTTGCCGATCCCCAAAGCGATTGCGCCAGAGGAAACCAGAATCACCTCGTGTCCCGCATTCTTCAGGTCCGATATAACCTTCACCAGTGCTTCCACGTGGCGGATATTCAGCCTTCCGGACGGATAGGTCAGGGTGGAGGTTCCGATTTTCAAAACAATTCGCATAGCGATCTCCTCATCTGTTCTCGCGTCAGCGCAGCTGTTTGGTTTTTTCAAACGACGCGATCACGCTTTCCATGGAGCAGGAACGGAAACCGCCCGCCTCCAGTGCCCTTATACCGGCGATTGTGCTGCCGCCCGGAGAACAGACCTCGTCCTTCAGGGAAGCAGGATTCTTCCCTGTTTCCCTCGCCATCTTCGCCGTACCCTCCAGCATCTGTTCGGCATAGAGAAGGGCTTTGTCGCGGGGAAGACCGCAAGCGACGGCTCCGTCGGCTAGAGCTTCCAGAAAGAGGCAGGCAAAAGCCGGGCCGCAGCCTGAAAGAGCGGATGCCGCATCCATTTTCTCCTCCGGGATCGCATCCACCGATCCGGCGGAAGACAGGATTTCCTCAAAGGTTTCCGCCATGCCGTCCTCCAGATTGCATGAGCAATACAGAATCAGTCCGGCTCCGACGCAGACCGGTGTGTTCGGCATCATGCGAATCACGGGATAATCCCCTCCCGCCATCGAGCATAGATCTCCGCAGGTCAGTCCGGCTGCCATGGAAACCAGAAGCGGTTTGGTGCTCCTCTTTTCCAGCGCGGGAACGATCTGCCTAAAGAGGTCCTTCATATTCTGGGGCTTCACAGCAAGAAACAGGATATCGCAGAGAGAAGCCGCTGTCGCCGAGTCGGTGACTTTAGCGCCCGGAATCTGTCTGGCCAGTTCCTCCGCTTTTCTGACGGTCCGATTGGAAAGATACAAAGAGGTCCCTTCCGTACGTTCCGCAATCGCCTTCGCGATCGCAGAGCCCATGGTTCCCGTTCCGATCAATCCGATTGCAGTCGGTTTCATCACTTTCCTCCTGATCCTGTGTTTTTACCGCTTCTTTTTTTCTTGGCGGAAAACCCGAATTTCCCAAGCCTTTTTCCGAGGGCGAAATACTCCCCGTGGGAATATGCCACCAGTCCGGCCTTTCCCAGGCGCATTTTCCCCGCTTCATCGATCAGATCTTCCCGGACGAACACCGCCTCGATATCTGCAAGAAACATGTCGTGACTGCCCATCGGGATAATGTCCGTTACGCGGCAAGCCAGGGAAAGCGGGCTTTCCGCTATCATGGGGCAGGCAAAGGATTCCGCAAACTCTTTCGTCAGCCCGCATTTAGAAAACTTATCCACCTTCGCCCCTGTGAAAATCCCGCAGTAATCGGCGGCGCGCAGGAGCTGATGACTGGTCAGGTTGATCATAAACTCGCGTGTTCTGCGGATTATCTCATAGGAATAGCGCTGAGGACGAACCGAAATATAGGTCTTGGGCGGAGTAGAATTCACAATTCCCGTCCAGGCAATGGTCAGAATGTTCGATTTTTCCCCATCCCCGCAGGACACCATAACAGGAGGAACCGGGGCAAGAAGGGTGCCTCCTTCCCACTTCTGCTTGCTCAAGCCGCCTCGCCTCCCTCGCCCTGATTCTCTTCCTGCTGAGGTTCTTCCGGATTCTCTTCCCCTGTTGTATCCTCTTCGGTCGGTGGTTCCGGATCGGTAACGGGCTCCGTATCTACAGTGACTTCGGGCTCCTCCGACGTATCCTCTTCTGTCGTCGGCTCCTCCGTCGGAGGTTCTGTCGGGGGCTCCGTCGGGGGCTCCGTCGGAGGTGCTGTCGGGGGCTCCGTCGGAGGTTCCGTTGGAGGTTCCGTCGGAGGTTCCGTCGGAGGTTCCGTGACTTCTTCCGTCTCCGTAACCTCTTCCGTTGCCGGCGGATCGTTGGAATGATCCACATAGTGTTCATAGCAGAAAGAGTTTGCCGCCCTGTTGATTACGTACCCGTTGGAAGTCCCGATGTATCGGTCTTCCGGAACCAGGGACTGGAAGAACGGATCCGTCCAGCTGTCCGTCACCCCGTCTCTCCAATTCCACTCCCGCCACACATACTGCGCATCGTATACAACAACTTCAGTCGGAAAATCCCGGTTCTCCACCCGAATCAGGCTGACCTGCGTCAGATTCTCTTCCGGGCAGTCGTCGCAGGCGACTGCACCGGTCACCTTGTCATAATTCACGAGAACGTGACAGTCGCAGGCCTCCGTCGGAACGGTCTCAAGAGTGAAGTATCCCGTATCCTGCCTCGATCCTCTCAGATCGTGCCGGCAGCTGTCGGTAATCAGTTTTCCGGAGTCGATGCAGTAGGTCGCAGTCACAACGCCTGCGGCCAGTTCGAACTGCTTGAGCTGTGTGCCGTTCGCCTTTGCTTCGGCGATGATCGGCTCGTGAATTTTAGTCATGACCAGATCCCAGATCGCAGTAGCGGGGCTGACCGTGGAAATATTGCCTATGGTTCTGAGTTCTTTGTACCCGAACCAGCAGACACCGAGATAGTAGGGGGTATAGCCGCAGAACCAGCGATCGTAGTCATCCGTAGCGGTACCCGTTTTTCCGGCAACATCCATGGAATTCTGCAGCGTGACCGCTTTCGCGGTTCCGTTTTTCACGACGTTCTGAAGCATCTTCGTCATGATGCACGCCGTCTGATCGCTGACAACGACGGAACTCTTCTGCTCATTGTCAAGAAGAACATTCCCGTTTTTGTCGATGACCTTAGTATAGGTCCGGGATTCCGAGTAGATTCCGTCATTGGCCAGGAAAGTGTAGGCCTGCGCCATTTCCCGGGGACTGACGCCGATCGTAAGAGCTCCGAGCGCCAGCGGGGCATAGGAGATATCCGACATAACCATTCCGTCGACCCGGGTATAGGTTTCCACGATATCTGTCATTCCGATTTTTTGAGAAAACTTGAAAGAATTCTCGAGGCCCAGCTTGTCCAGAACCTTCATGGCGACCGTGTTCACGGAGCGTTCCACCGCAGAGTTGACGGTTGTGAGACCCCGGTAGATCGCAGGAAGGTTTGCCGGATAGGCGGTATAGGTCGTCGTTCCCCACTGGGACACTTTCTCATTGAACATGAAGGGAGTGTCGTCTATCACCGTTCCGTAGGTGATCTCCCCCGCCTCCAGCGCAGGAGCGTAGACGGTCAACGGTTTAATGGAGGAACCGGGAGACCTCTTCGCCATCGTAGCCAGATTATAGCTTCTGGAATTGGTCTTTACGCCTCTTCCTCCGACCAGACCGAGAATATTCCCGTTTTCCGGGTTCAAAACCACCATGGCGCACTCGGGACGGATCGCACTGGCAACGCTCGGAAAATTGTAGTCGTTTTTGAACACATCTTCCATCGTCTGCTGTATAAAAGGATCCATGCAGGTGTAAATGGACAGTCCTTCCGAATACAGCAGGCGGGAGGCGGCAATCCTGGACATGTCGTACTCTTTCTGAAGATCGGCAATTACGTCCTCGATCACGGCATCGGTGTACCAGGAGTTGGTCGTATTCTGCGCCACCTCCTCAACGGAAATGTGAAGTTCCAGCTCTTGAGAAATGGCGGTATCGTATTCGGAACGGGTGATCTTCCCCTGATTCAGCATTTCGATCAGAACCGCTCTCCGGCGTTCCTTGTTCTCCTCAGGATGGGAATAGGGATTGTATGCGGTGGGGGATTTCGGGATGGCTGCAATCGAAGCACATTCGAGAAGAGTCAGTTCGGAAACATTTTTGCTGAAATACTTCTGCGCAGCAGCCTGAACTCCGTAGCTGCCCTGCCCTAGGTTGATGATATTCAGATACAGTTCCAGAATCTCCTCTTTGGATTTCTGCTTCTCCAGATTCAGGGCGCGGAAGATTTCCTGAACTTTTCTCTGAATGGTCGCAGCATTGTCGCCTGTCAGATTCTTGACCAGCTGCTGGGTAAGAGTGGAACCGCCCGCCACGCCGGAGCCGAAGAAGAATCCAAGGCCTGCCTTGGCCGTCGTGACCCAGTCCACGCCATCATGTTCCCAGAACCGCTTGTCTTCGATCGCGATGAACGCGTTGATCAAATTCTTGGGAATCTCGCTGTATTTTGCCCACAGACGGTTCTCGGACTGGTACAGGCGCTGATCCTCCATCTCCACCGGAACTCCGTCCGGGTCTTCGGAATAATCCATATAGTAAAGGCGAGTGGTCAGATCCTGGTCGGTCGTCAGGTTGCTGACGTCAATGCTCGGATCCACGTAGTTTTTGATCCAAAGCGCAAATACCCCGGCGACAATGGTTCCCGTAATCATCGCGATCAGGCCGATCGTAATCAAAATGTTCAGAACCCAGGACAGGATGCGAAGGATGACGGACCCGAAAACAATTCCCGCGTCCGCGACCTCTTTTCCCCATTCCGTGTCGCTTTTTTTGGTGTTTTCCACAGGACGCCTGTTGACATGGGCCCGGTTCGGGGATTGATTCGCCGCTTCGGCATTCTGCCGCCGCGTCTGGTCAATCACAACCGCCCTCGTCTGTTCGCCGTCGTTTCCGGAACGGTTTTCATTCTCTGGTTTTTGCGTTTGATTCATGTTTGACCTCGATTGATTTCTTTCATCCGCTGTAGGGGATTCTTTATTTCACAATGACGTTGTCCTTGCCCAGGAGTTCGATCAGAAGTCCCAGAACAAAAGGAGTCAGCCGAATTCCTCTGCACAGATCTTTTCGGTACTTCGCCTCCGCTGTTCCGTAAAATACGACAGGAAGGGGTCCCTCAAAAATCTCCGCAAGATTCTTTGCCTTTCGAAATCCCTCGTCCGTTTCCGTATTCCCTACCCTCAGATACAGAATTCTCGGATTTTCCGGAAAAGGGGGTTCGTTTTCTGCCGGAGCGGCGGGAGGCTCCGTTTCGCTGCGAACGGGAGTATCAGCTTCTCCCTCGATATTTCGCAGGGAAGACAGTTCCGAAGCCAGCAGTCTCGGGTTCTCGTCTTCTTTCGCCTGGATTTCTCCGACAATGAGGATAGGAGAATCCGGAAACAGGAGGGCGGAAGACGACGCAAACAGCTTCGGGAAGATCACGACTTCCATGGACGCAAACCGGTCTTCTACGGTGAGGAATGCCATCTCCTCTCCCTTTTTCGTGACCTTTCGATTCAATCCCGTCACGATTCCGGCCACGGTAACCCTCTGGCCGTCCGAGAATCGGCTTCCCAGATCGGAAGGAGATTCTTCCGTTCCCTCCTCGGACTCCTCGGAGAATGAGGCAAGCAGTTCCCCGACGGTTACGGGGTGGATCCGGTTCAGAACGTCCGCGTATTCGTCCATCGGATGACCGGAGAAATACTGTCCGGTCATTTCCTTTTCCATGCGGAGAAGCTGGTTTACGGGCAGTTCGGGAACATCCGGATAAGAATACCCTCCCATTCCGGTATCAGAATGCGCAGCATCCGTTTCCTCCGAAAAGGCGGAGAACAGATCCATCTGACCGGAGGCTGCCTTTTTGGCCAGTCCCGCATGGTCCTCGATGATCTTTTCATACGAAAGAAGCAACTGGCTTCTGCGCAGGTTCATCGAATCGAATGCGCCTGCCTTGATCAAGGCCTCAACCTGCTGCTTGGAGCAGTCCCATCTGCTCATCCGGGAGATGAAGTCCTCAAAATCGGCAAACGGGCCGCGGGTTTTCCGTTCTTCCATCAGCTCTTCGACAAATCGGAGACCGATTTTCCGAACGGCGAGCAGTCCGAACCGGATGGAGGCTTTTCCGTTCCGATCCGTCACGTGATAATACTCTGCGCTTTCATTGACATCCGGAGGAAGAATCGGGATCCCGTTTCGGGAAGCCTCTTCGATGTACTCCGCGGTCTTGGCTTGATAACCGGACACGGAAGTCAGAAGAGCGGAATAATAGGCACCCGGGTAATGGGTTTTCAGAAAGGCGGTTCGGTAGGATGTCAGCGCATAGGCGGTCGCATGGCTTTTGTTAAACGCATACTTCGCAAATGACGCCATGTCATCGTAGAGTTTGTTTGCGACCTCCTCGGAAATCCCAAGGGATACAGCTCCAGGTATTTCGACGTTCCCGTTCTCGTCCCGTTTTCCGAAGACAAAGAACCGGCGCTCCTCCTCCATGATCTTCGTTTTCTTTTTGGCCATCGCCCGCCGAACGAGATCCGCGCGGGCATAGGAGTAACCGGCCAGTGTTCTGCAGATTTCCATAACCTGCTCCTGGTACACGATGCATCCGAAGGTCACATCAAGAATTCCGGAGAGCAGCGGTGTCGGGTAGTGGATCCGGGAGGGGTCGTGACTGTTCTCAAGAAAAGTCGGGATAGAATCCATCGGGCCGGGCCGGTAGAGAGAAATCGCGGCGATGATCATTTCCAGATTGGAAGGCTGAAGGTTGGAGAGCATGGATCTCATCCCGCGGGATT
This sequence comes from Clostridia bacterium, assembly GCA_017612655.1. Classification (GTDB taxonomy): domain Bacteria; phylum Bacillota; class Clostridia; order Oscillospirales; family CAG-272; genus RGIG3925. The sequence goes on from JAGAFM010000047.1 coordinate 21,188, forward strand.
CCAGCTGGAAGACGCCTACGGTATCTCCGCGGGAAATGGCCGCGTAAGTTTTCTGGTCGTCCAGCGGAACTTCGGAAATCCGGAAATCCGGGACGGTATCCCGAATCTGATTTTCGGCATCTTCCATAATCGTGAGAAAACGCAAACCGAGGAAATCAATCTTCAGAAGGCCGAGTGCGGCAATGGTATCCATGTCGTACTGCGTCACCGGCGCTCCGGAGTTTTCCGCCAGCGGAACATAATCGGTAACCGGCCTGTCCGTGATGACAACTCCCGCGGCGTGGGTCGAGGCGTGACGCGGCATCCCTTCGATGGCAAGAGCGATCTCGATCAGATTCCTGACCTCTTCTTCCTCCTCTATCATCCGTTTCAGCTCCGGGTTGTCCTTCGCTTCGCCCAGCGTAATCCCGGGCCCAAGCGGAATTGCCTTCGCGACGGCATCCACTTTGGCATAAGACATTCCCAAAACTCTTCCGGCATCGCGGACCGAAGAACGGGCGGCGAAGGTTCCGAACGTGATTATCTGGGCAACGTGATCCTCGCCGTAGCGCCGTCTGACGTAGGAGATGACCTCGCCTCTTCTACGATCGCAGAAATCGATATCGAAATCGGGCATGCTGATCCGTTCCGGATTCAGAAACCGTTCAAACATCAGCTGGAAGCGAATCGAATCAACCTCCGTAATTCCGATCAGATACGCAACAAGACTTCCCGCCCCGGATCCTCTTCCGGGACCGACGGGTATTCCCTCTCCCTTTGCATAACGGATGAAGTCCCAAACGATCAGATAGTACTCGGCGTATCCCATGGAACAGATCACGGAGAGTTCATACTCAATCCGCTCCCTGTATACCGACTCGGGATACCGTTCGTCAAAAACGATTTTTCCCTCCGCGCATTTTTCGGAGAATCCCTCCTCGGCCAGACGCCTGAGATAGTCTTCGGGACGGGACCCGTCCTCCGTGCGAAAGGCAGGAAGAAACAGCTGATCGAATGTGAAATCAAACCGGCAGCGCTGCGCAATCCGGGAAGTGTTCCGGAGCGCTTCGGAGTCGTCCGGGAAAAGCGCCTCCATCTCCTGCGTGGTTTTGTAGTAATACTCGTCCGTCTCAAATCCGAGCGGTCTCCCGTCCGCCAGAACGGAACCGGTCTGGATGCACATCAAAACGGCCTGCGTCCCCGCATCCTTGCGTTTCGGATAATGCGCATCGTTCGTCACGACCATGGGGATTCCGAGTTCCCCGGAAAGCAGGCGGATTCCCCGGTTGACCAGACGGTCCTCCGCGCTTCCGTGATCCTGCATCTCCAGGAAGAAATTCCCGTCGCCGAACACGCGGTTCGACCAGAGCGCGACCCGCTTTGCTTCCTCATAATCCCCGCGCACCAGAGCTCTCGGGATTTCCCCTCCCAGGCATCCGGAGAGACAGATCAGCCCCTCGTGCCGCTCTTCCAGCAGGGATCGGTCGATCCTCGGTCTCCCGTAAAAACCGTCCAGAAATCCCCGGGACACCAGATATGTCAGGTTCCGGTACCCCGTTTCATTTTCGCAGAGGAGCACGAGGTGAGTGTAAGAAATCCCGCCTACCTGCCCCCGGTCCAGTCTGGACCCGGGAGCGACATAAACCTCGCACCCGATAATGGGACGGATCCCTGCCTCTTTGCAGGCCCGGTAAAACGCGACGGCACCGAACATGTTGCCGTGATCGGTCAGAGCAACGGCGGTGTGTCCTGCCTCTTTTGCCAGCTTCGGGAGATCGGAAATCCGGATCGCGCCGTCCAGAAGACTGTACTCGCTGTGCAGGTGGAGATGGACAAATTCAGACGGATCCAGATGTTCCATTCCTTCCCGTTCTCCTTCCCGCCGTTTTTTATGCAGATGTGTAACGTTTTACATAATCAGACTTTCGACTGTTTCTGTTTCCGGAGGCTGTTCGAATAATCAAGAATTTTGCAGAGACGATGGTTCATTCCCGATTTGGTGAGAGGGGGATTGTGCAGTTCCGCCAGCAGGCGAAGGGGCAGATCCGGGTTCTCATCTCGAAGAACCGCCGTCAGGCGAAGTTCCTCAGGGAGCTGATTGAGTAGTCCGTTCTCTCGAAGATACCGGATGGCTTCGAGCTGTGCAGCGGCAGCTCCCGCTGATTTTCCGATATTCGCCATCTCGCAGTTGGAAAGACGGTTTGCGCTGTTTCGAAGATCCTTGTAAATCTTCGCGTTCATGATTTCCAGGGAAGATTTTGTTGCGCCGAGGTAGGTCAGGACATCTTCGATGGATTCGCTCCCTTTGTAATAGAGGACGGTCTCCCCGCGCCGGACGCTCTGTCTGGGGGCGAGCCCCTGCTTCTCAAGAAGCGCGCTGACCGTCTTCGCGGTTTTCTCATCCAGGGAAAAATCCAGGTGATAGGAGGAACGGGGATCCGAAACGCTCCCGGACACCAGAAAAACGCCGCGCAGAAAACTCGGAATGCAGTTCTGGCATCGGAAACCTTCCTCCGGAGAGAAAAGGGTCCGGTTTCGGGCAATCATGCCGCTGTCAAAGCGAATTGAGGAATCCGGATCCTCGCCGGATGCGGGGAGAACCGGGATCCGGTCGCGGTCTTCCTGAGTCAGGAACTCCCGCAGCAGTTCCTCCGCCAGCCTGGACACGGAACTGTTCCGGACGGAAAGAAACGCATTCTCCCCTTCCCGGACCGTTCCCGTCAGAATGCCGGAGAGAAGCGCGCGCCTGCAGCATGCTTTTTTCAGATAGATCCCGCACAGACCCTCTTTGGTCTCGGCCGCGAAGGACATCGCTTCCCCTTCTTTCCGTCGGTCGATGGATTGTATAACGTTAATAGTGTGTATCGTTATATTATTGTGTATCGTTTTATAGCTCCGTTTGGGGGATCGTACGGATCTCGCAGACAATGTCGATTCCGAACCGTCTTTTGATCTCGTCCCGTATTACGGAGATCAGCTGCCGCACTTCCGCGGAGGTGGCATGTCCCCGATTGACGATGAACCCCGCGTGCTTTTCGCTGACCTGCGCATCCCCGATCTGAAACCCCCGGAGCCCCGCCTCATCGATCAGTTTCGAGGTATAGGTTCCCGGATAGCGCCGGAACACGCTTCCGGCGCTCGGATACTCCAGCGGCTGCTTGTCTTTCCTTCTTTGCAAGTAGTCTTTCATCTCTTCCCGAATCTTCTCCGGATTCCCCGGAGAAAGGCGGAAATCCGCCCCGAGGATGATCAGATTTCGTTTCTGAAAGACGGAGGAACGGTAGCCGAATTCACAGGCTTCCCGCGAGAGAGTCAGTCTGGTACCTTCGACGGGATCGTAACAGAAAACCGAAGTAACCACGTCCGCGGTTTCTCCGCCGTAGGCACCCGCATTCATCAGCAGTGCGCCCCCGACAGTCCCAGGGATTCCGTAGGCAAAGGAAAAGCCGGAAAGGCCGGCGTTGCAGACGGTCACGGCAAGACCGGTAAGGGAAACTCCGGCGGACGCATGGACTCCTGTTCCGTTCACGCGGCATTCGGTACAGTTTTCGGTGGAAAGGACACAACCGCGGAACCCGTCGTCATCTGCCAGAAGATTGGAACCTTTTCCGATGACAAAGAAAGGAATTTCGTTGGCCGTGCAGATTTCGGCGGCGAGGCAGATGCCGTCCTCGGAATCCGGCGTCACCCAGAGATCGGCTTTTCCGCCGATCCGAAACGACGTCCGCTCGGCAAGAGAAACATCCCTTTCCGTTCGGAGAGACGCGTCCTGGAAAGCCTGCAAAGCAGATGCGATCAAGGTACTCCTTCCTTTCCGCCGTGCCCTTTTGCGCACAGGCTGTTTTCCCGGGAAAACTGCCGGTGAGTCTTCCCCCGGGTATTTTCCGCCCCGTTTTCGTCGAATTGCGGAATTTCTTCCTTTATTATAGCAGAAAACCGGTCGCCCGTCACCAGTTTTCATAAAAATTCACTGATTGTTTCCACCAATGACAAAGAGAACAAACGATTTGTGAAACGCTTCCGTATATCGCTATACTATTCGGTTTAACGTTTTACTTTCTCCTTTTCTGGGTTTTCGATCTGTACCAGAGCGTCACCGCGGAATACACCTGTTTTTCCAGAAGAGCCTTCGCGCGAAGAAATGCATCCTTCTTTCCCATCGGTCGGTCGGAGATCGAGAACATCCCGATCATTCCCCTGTCGTAGAGTCCCCAGGCGCCATCTTCCAGAATTCCGCAGAATCCGATGACCGGAACCCCAAAGCGCTCCGCCCGGGACAGGAGACCTGCGACAGCCTTTCCGTGCACCGTCTGGATGTCCATTTTCCCCTCTCCGGTCAGCAGAAGGTCCGCCTTGCGGAGAATGTCGTCCGCTTTAGCCGCATCCAGAACGGCGTCGATTCCGCTTTTCAGCTCTCCGCCGAGAAAGGCCCGAACGCCGAATCCTGTGCCGCCGGCCGCCCCGACTCCCGGCTGTTCCCGACAATCCTGCATGCCGGTTTCCGTGAGGATCTGAGCCAGATGGGCAAGCCCCTCGTCCATTTTCGGAATCTGTTCCGGTATCGCCCCCTTCTGGGGACCAAACACCGCTGCGGCCCCGCTCGGACCGCACAGCGGATTATCCACGTCGCAGCAGGCGGTAAAAGCAGAGTTGCGCAGACGCGGATCAGCCTCGTCCGTTCGAATGCTTCCGAGTTCGGGCAGATCAGATCCCTTCGGGAAGGGAATGAAGTTGCCCTGACGGTCGTAGAAACGGTATCCGAGCGCCGCCGCCATTCCGATTCCCCCGTCGTGAGTTGCGGAGCCGCCAAGTCCGAGAAGAAACCGCCTGCATCCGAGATCCAGTCCGGCCCGAATCATCTGCCCAGTTCCATAAGTGGACGCGCTCATCGGATCCCTGCGGTCTTCCGGAACCAGGGACAGTCCTGACGCCGCGCACATTTCCAAGACACAAGTCCTGACTCCGTCCTCCCCGGAAAGAACGGCAAACGACGCCTCGATTGATTCTTTTCCCGGAATTCCCAGTGGAGGTGTAACGCTACACGTATAACGTTTTCTGCCAGTGCCGCAGGCAGCCAAAATCGCCTCGACCGTGCCCTCGCCTCCGTCTGCACAGGGAAGAATCACTACTTCCGCCTCCGGAAGAGCTCGCCTGACGCCCTTCTCTGCCGCCTCGGACGCCTCGGCCTGCGTCAGCGATCCCCGGAACTTGTCAAAAGCCAGAACCAGCAGAGGATGTTCCACGGCGCTTCCCTCCTTTGACCGTTGATTCGTCCGGGAGAGAGAATGCGCGTCTCACTGCTCCCGCAACATAGAGAGATCCGAAACAGATCACCGGAATGAGGCCGGTTCGGTTTCGTCTTTTCAAATCAGACAGCGCGTCCCGAACGGATGGGAATCCGCTCGCCTCCGTCCCTTTTTCGCGAAAAAGCTCCGCAAGTTCCTCCCCCGTCATGGCGCGCGGAGAAGGAGGGGTGACGCAGGCCGCAAAACAGACGCGGGAAAGAGGAAGACAGTCCAGGCAATCCGCTGGGCTTTTGTCCCGAAGCATCCCGCAAAGAAACAGGACGGGCTGATCCTGACAGTAATAGTCCAGATTCTCGCGGAGTGCGCGAAAACCGGAAAGATTATGTGCCCCCTCCAGGATCACCGGGGGTTCGGAAGACAGCGGTTCGAATCGTGCGGGAAACGTCGTTTCAGACAGACCGGCCCGAACCGCCTTCTCTGTAACTTTTGCGCCGCAAGGAAGGGAAGCAAGAATCCTCATTGCCTCAATGGCGCAGAGTGCGTTTCCAATCTGATATAGTCCGGAAAGGCGAAGTTCATAGTCTGTTTGACGGTAGGAAAACGCCAGCCGTCCCAGTTCAGCGGAAAGAATCTTCGCTTCTGTCCGCTCCGGTCTGATCCAGTTGCTGTGCATCGCTTCACATGTGCAACGTATCACATCAAGAGCTTCTTCTGAATTATCCGGAGATATGACACAAGGACGGCCTTCCTTGACGATTCCTGCCTTCTGTGCCGCAATGTCCCGCAGGGTCGGCCCCAGCACCTCGGTATGATCGTAGTCAACCCGGGTAATGACGGAAAGCAGCGGGTCGACCACGTTCGTCGGATCGTACTTTCCCCCGACCCCAACCTCAAGAACCAGAAAATCACACCTCTGTTCCGCAAACCAGTACAGCCCCATCGCCGTAACCAGTTCAAATTCCAGCGGGGTGCAGCCGGTTTCTTCCGTGAATCGTTCTACACATTTTTGTAACGTTTTACATATGGAGACAACCTCTCTCTTCGGAATCATCTCGCCGTTGATCTCCATCCGTTCCCGGAACTCCATGATAAACGGAGAGATAAAGCGCCCCACCCTGTAGCCGGATCGGGTAAGCGCATGCGTCAGAAAGGCGCAGACCGAACCTTTTCCGTTCGTTCCGGCGACGTGCAGAATCTTTCCCGCCAGTTCTTTATGGGGGTCTCCCAAAAGAGAGAGCAGCCGTTCCATTCGTTCCAGCGTCGGCTCTGATCGGTAACGCGGCATCCCGTGCAGCCAGGCAACCGCCTCATCGTAAGTCATGGGACTTCCCCTTTCTTTTTTCGGGACCCCTTGTCTTTTCGGTCCCCGTATGGTATGCTATTCTCACCGATATCTGACGGACTCGAGGAAAGGCAGACATGCGCGAAAACAAATCGGAGATACTGGCGGAAGGAATCCTTGTCATCCGCTCAGGTCGAAAAACCATTCGAATGGAAATCACACCCGAAGGAAGCGTCATTCTCCGCGCTCCCCTCTCGGCAGGCAGGAGCGTCCTCACCCGCTTCGTCCGCGACCACGAGGAGTGGATCCGAAAACATCAGGACCTCGTGAGGGAACGGGAGCTGAAACTCGCAACCGTCCCTGCTCTCTCGGATGCAGAGATCATGGAGCTGGAAAGCCGCGCAAAGCGGGTCATTCCGGCAAAAGTGGAATCGATAGCCGCTGCTTTCGGTGTCTCTTACGGAAAAGTTCGGGTCAGGATCCTTCGCTCCAGATGGGGAAGCTGCTCGCAGAAAGGAGATCTTACTTTCAACAGCCTTCTTCTGCTCGCCCCTTCCGACGTTCTGGACAGCGTCATTGTTCATGAACTCTGTCACAGAGAGGAAATGAACCACTCGCCCCGGTTCTATGCTCTTCTTTCAAGCCGTTGTCCCGGGTATGAAAAAAGCCGTCTCTGGCTCAGGCAGAACGGAAGTGCTCTTCTTCGCCGCGTCCCGAACAGGCGCGGAGAGAGAGAACCGTCCTGACTGCGTCAGAAGGAACTGACCGCCGAGAGGATGTGAAGCGTTCGGATCTCGGGATCCCGGATCCCGCTGTCGACCTCATAGGCACTCTCCGCGAGCGGAAGATCCGGCCTGCAAAGACCCTGGTTCGCGCTTTCCGCGGAAAGAATCCGCGCGATATCCTCCATCACCTGACGTTTGGTCTCTGCCTCTTCCGCATTGTCTGTCGTCAGCAGATATTCCAAGGAATCAGCCAGTCCGCTGAACGGTGCGGGAAGGCGGGTGCGCATTGCGCGAAATCCCCATTTGTAGTAGGGCTGATAGATCTGACAAAGCAGAAACGAAGCCTGCATGGTTCCCCGGACAAATTCCGTTACCGCCAGCTGCGCGGCGCCGGTTTCTCCGTGTCCGATACAGCGCCGGTAGGCATACTGGCCAGACTGGGCGGCGCTCAGCAGATTCCCGGCGAGCCGTTTCCGCCTGATCTCTTCCGGAAACCGGGAAATCCGCTTCCGAGTCTCGGTGAAAACGCCGGAATCGTCCCGATAAATCTCCCCGTTGGTCACTTCTGCAAGAGAATAAGACGGAATTGTCACCCAGTGCCGGACGGAAAGAACGCCGTCCGGCTCTCCTGTTTTTTCCGTCAGGAAGTCGGAAATCCGGATCACGCCGTGACGGTTTCCCCCGACCGGAGAAACCTGCAGCCTCTGAAAGCCGGCGAAAGAATCCGGAAGGCGGGAGTAAGCCCGCTCCAGCAAAAAGGCGTCCCTGCGTGAAACAAGGTCCTCGGAAGGCAGAAACAGGCAGAAACCGGGTTCGAAATCATGATCCTGAGACAGTTCATCGTCAAAGCCGAAACACTCCGAGCCGCTTCCGCAGAGGCCTGCAGCGATCAGAGGAAGCAGGTGGGGAAACGACTGTTCCAGCATCGGCTTTCCGAATTCCTCGTAGTACCGTCTGGACAGCTCAAGCCCCTGCATACAGCGCCTCCGCCCGTTCTTTCAGTTCCTGTTCCCGAAGAAACCAACCGTAATACCCAAAGACCGGTGCGCACTTTTCACACACGAAGGCATACTCTCCGTCTCTCGGGATGAGCGGACTCTCGAGAAGCCCTGAGGCCTTCTCAAGGTAGTCCCCAATTTCCGGCTCGCCCTCCTCCAGGCCTTTCTCCGCTTCCGTGCAGGAAGCAAGGTTCAGATAGGTGACAGCCATCTCTTTCTCGCCCCCGGGACATCCCGACATCACGGAGAGCGCTTTGGAAAACAGTTCCGCGGCCTCACGGTACCGGGCGAGGGCGGTCAGTGTCAGCGCCATGTTGTTGTAGAGTCCGCCTAGGCGTTCGTCACCCGGAGACAACTCACCCTCATACAGCGTTCTGGCCTTTTCAAACAAGACGACTGCGCGACCGGGGTCTTCAAACGCCTGAAAGACCGTCGCGGCGTTCACAAGTGTGGTTCCCGCGGTTACGGACTGTTTCATTTCGAGCAGCTCAACAAGTTCCAGCGCGCGCTCCGCATTTTCAAAGGCCTCTTCCTTCCTGCCTGCTTTGCGGAAAAACCCCATTCTTTCGTTCCGCAGAAACAGTTCACCGCGAAGATCCCTTCCCTCCTTCGCCTCCCGGAGCCAATAGTCCAGGTGCCTTTCAGCGGATTCCGTATCGTTTCGGGCATAATCCGCATCCAGCCTTTCCAGGATCCGGTCAATCGGTATCGAACGAATTGGAGGTTCATTCTGAAAAGCGTCCGTGCAGAACGGACAGCCAGGATCCATGTAGTCTGTAATGTCAAGAGGACGATTCGCCATCACGCTTCTCCTTTTCTTGCGATCCCGTATTCTCTGAAGCCGAAAAAGAAAGACAGCCGGGAATAGAAGATACGATAATGAGGCAGAGTCTCATCAAAAACCTGCATCGTGCCGCGTATCCTTCCTGCTGTCCGTCTGCTTATGCGGTTACTGAAACAGAATGGTACTGAAATACCGTTCTCCCGTATCCGGAAGAATCGTAACGACGGTTTTTCCCGGCCCGAGTTCCTGGGCCAGACGGAGTGCGGTCGTCACGTTGGTTCCGCTGGAGATTCCGCACATCAGTCCCTCTTCCCGCATCAGTCTCCGGGAGGTTTCCATTGCCTCCGCGTCCGTGACGATGTCGATATGGGTGAAGATGTTCCGATTGAGGTTGCCCGGTATCAGTCCGTCTCCGATTCCCATCTGCAGGTGGGTACCGACGCTTCCGCCGGAAAGAATCGCCGCGTTTTCCGGTTCGGATGCCCAGACTACCAGATCCGGATTCGCTTCCTTAAGCCGTTCTCCGATTCCGGAAAGTGTCCCTCCCGTTCCGACGCCGGAGCAGAAGCCGTGGACGGGTTTTCCCTCCATCTGACGCAGGATTTCCTCGGCCGTGTAATTACGCTGCGCATACGGATTGTCCGGATTGTCAAACTGCCCCGGGACCCAGACCCGCGAATCGACGCGCGCCATCTCCTCGGCAGTTTCGATGCATTTCTGAATGCATGCGCCTATGTCCCCGTCGTCATGAATCAGCACCAGTTCCGCCCCGTATGCACGGACCAGTTTTCTCCGTTCTTCGCTGACAGAATCAGGCATAATGATTCGCACATGCCATCCGCGAACCGCGCCGATTAATGCCAGCCCGATTCCCTGGTTCCCGCTTGTCGGCTCCACGATGATGGAGTCTTTTGTGATTTCTCCGCGCTGCTCGGCGCGGTCCAGCATGCAGAAAGCAGTGCGGGTTTTGATGGATCCCCCCACATTGACGGCCTCATACTTTACGAGGATCTCAGCTCCTCCTTCTGCGACAACCCGGTTCAGCCGGATCAGCGGAGTGTTTCCAAGCGCGTCAAGGACAGAATTGCAGATCATGGCGAACCCCTTTCCTCGTTCTTGATCTTCCCCAAGGGAAAAAGAAGCGGCCTGTATCAACAAACCGCCCAAAATGCCGGAAACCGGGCTTGAACCGGTACGAGAGGTTAGTCCCGCGGGATTTTAAGTCCCGTGCGTCTACCAATTCCGCCATTCCGGCAGGAATGTGGCGATTATGGTATCATATTTCCTCTGAAATGTCAAGATTCGCACAAAAAAAACGGATTGAGGCCGCAAAAAACGGTCCACGCGAAAGGCGCGCCTCAAAAGAACCGCTGCAATGGAAACCTTTCCGAAAAAGTTTTCTATTTATCTGTACAAAACCGTTTCCATATGTTATAATTGAGGATGGATTGTTATATGGAAGGAAAATGTGAGAAAGGCATGAAGCAAGACAGCCGAACCCGTTCCGGGAAACCCGGTTCCACCCGTTCCGGGCCGCGGAATCATTCGGATTTCAAAGGATACAACAACAGTTACACCCGGTATCCTGCCTCCCGTGCGACAACCGGGGAGAAGGCAGCATCCAAACCTGAGGAGAAGAGCGAAGAATCCAGAGAGACCGGAGCGGTAATCGGAAGGAACGCGGTTCGGGAGTTGCTCCGTTCCGGACTTCCCGTTGACAAAATATTCGTCTCCCGCGGGGAACGCGAGGGCTCCATCACCATGCTCGTCTCGATGGCCCTCGAGCAGAAGATCCCCGTCATCGAAGTGGACCGCAGAAAGCTGGATCTTCTGTCCGGATCGATTCCTCATCAGGGCATCGTCGCAATGGCTGCGCAGAAAGAATACTGCTCGGTCGAAGACATTCTGGAAATCTCCCGCACACGGGGAGAGCCGCCCCTGATCGTCATCGCGGATAACATCAACGACCCCAACAATCTCGGAGCGCTGATCCGGTGCGCGGAAGGCGCCGGGGCTCACGGTGTCATCATTCCGAAGCGTCACTCGACGGGAATCTCTCCTGCCGTAATCCGGGCTTCGGCAGGCGCATCGGAACACATGGCCATCGCAAAAGTCACCAATATCGCGCAAACGCTGGAAGAACTCAAAAAGCTGGGGATCTGGACTTACGCAGCGGAGGCAGACGGAACTCCTTACGACCAAACCGATTTCGCAGGGCCCTGCGCACTCGTCTTCGGGAGCGAAGGCGAGGGGATATCCCAGAACGTACGTTCCCACTGCGACTTCACGGTATCCATTCCCATGTACGGAAAAATCAACTCTCTCAATGTCTCGGCAGCGGCGGCTATCATCACCTACTCGGCAAAACAGGCTCAGGTGAGACAGCGGGCGTCCGGTCCGGCAGATCCTATCAAATAAGAAAGGTCGGTGCAACGTATGACTTCTACTCCGGAGAACGATTTCGTCAGCATGTCTGATGCACTGCGGCAGAAACTGGAAGAAGGCCTCCGGCAAAACGAATCGGACCAGGATCTGCTTACCGCAGATGCGGAAGCAGAACAGCCATCGGACACAGACCTGGACACGTTTCGCGAGAGCGACGTGGAAAACTACGAAGAAAAGAAAAGAATCGCGGATGCCGTGGCGGCGTCTGTTTCCGACGAAGAGGTTTCCGACGAGGAACTGGAGGAAATCCTGCGCCGTTATCTGTCCAGCAACGGGACAACCGTTGTCAAGGGCGCTGTCGCGACGCCTGAACCTCAGGAAAAACCCAGTTCAGAGGCAGAAGAGCATCCCGCAGCGGAGCCGGCTGAGGCAGAAGGTGCCGACCTGGAAAAAGATATCGAAGATCTTCTGAACGGCTTTGAGTTTCCGGACGCGGATGAGTCCGAAGACGGTGAACCCGGGGACGAAACAAAATCTCACGAGGTCGCGGAAAGCGTCTCCGATTTCTCGGAAGAGGAAGAACCCGTAGAAGAGGTAATCTACGAGGAACCCGTTCAGAACGAAGAATCTGCAGAGCAGCCCCAGGAAGAAGCATCCGAAGAGGCCGGTTCGGGCGAGACTGACGACGGGAATCTTCCCGAAGACACTACCAACGAACCCGTTTCGGATGAAGATTCCTCCCAGGAACCGATCCTTGATATCCCGAACCCGGAGGAACCGCTGAGTCTGGAAGATCCGTTTGTCGCAGAAACCTCAATGGAGGAACCTCAGGAAGAGATTCTCTCCGAGGGGGAGCCGGCTGAAGTTCCTTCGGAAACGGAGGAAGGGGTGTCCGGTTCCGAACAGGCGGACGAGCGCTCCGAAGCAGAAGAGATACCCGAAGGGTCCCCTGCTGCCGCCGTACAGGAAACAGATGCCAAAGACTCCGCTCCTTCCGACGAAGCCGATCTTTCCGAGGAGGATCTCGGAGAGCTCGGAGATCTTCTGGAAGGCATTTCGGAGGGCCCGGATGAAAAAGCCCCCGACAGAGCAGTGCAGGAAAAAGACGATACCGCCGTCGAGGGAATCGATCAGACCGATATCGACCTTGCAATTGCGTTCGGCCTGGAAAACGAACTGGAAAAGGAGAGAGACGGGAAAGAGGCGGATCTCGTTCACCGGGCGATCGGTGCAGGCAGACGCCGTCACATCAACGAGCTGCGTTCCTCCGAAAGAACCACGACCCCCAGCTCCCATGCGGAATACGTTTCCTCCTCTCAAAACAAAGAGATTTTCGCGGAATATAAGAAGAAGTACGAATCGGTTCTGCTGCGGCTTGCCGCTGCGGTGATTCTCACCATCCTGCTGTTCTTCCTGGAAAACAACACCCTGCTCGGGATTACCCTTCCCTCCTTCCTGAACCGCGAAATGTACCCCATCGTCTACGTCCTGATCGATCTCCAAATTGTTCTCCTTCTCGCAGCTCTGATCGGCAATTCCCTGAAATCCGGCATCAAATCTCTCTTTTCGAAACGTCCGATGCCGGAAAGTCTCACGGTTACTCTTCTGATCGGAGCAGCTGTTTATACGGCAGTCATTGCTTCTCTTTGCCCCATGCACGGACTCCAGATGTATAATTTCCCGATTTCGTTCGCGATTCTGCTTCACCTGATTGCTGAATTCATGAATCTGCGGCGCGAAATCATGACCTTCAAAATCATCTCCTCCCGGAAACTGAAATACGTCGTGGATTCGATCTCCGGAGAAGAAACCAAAGCAGAAGTCAGTCTCTTTTCCAAATATCTCATGGATGACCCCTCCATGTTCCGGATCAAGCAGACCGAGTTCGTCGACCATTACTTCCGGAGGACAGAAGCCTACCCGGTCAGCCGGCTGGCTCTACGGCTCGCCATCCCGGTCGGTGTTCTGATCGCGCTCGTGTTCTTCTGCGTTCAGTTCGTCATGACGAGGCAGCTCTATACTTCGCTGAACACCTCCTACATCTCCCTGTTCCTGACGCTGCCCGCCGGAACCCTGTTGGCCCTGTCCTATCCGATGTATCATGCATCCCGGATCTCCTATGACCGCGACAGTGCGTTTATCGGCGAAGCAAGCCTAGGCGAGTATGCAGACGCTTCGGTCGTTACCTTTGACGACAAGGAAGTGTTCCCCGGACGTCTTGCAAGAATTCAAAATGTTCGGATGTACGGAGATTCGCGCATCGACCATGTTATGTATGCCGCAGCCAGTGTCTTTCATGCGGTAGGCGGCCCTCTCGCCGAAGTATTTGAAACGGCTTCCGGAGAAATCGGATACGCTTCCGATGTAACGCTGGTATCCATTCAGGAAGACGGTATCGAGGCGAAGCTGGGCGAAGATACCGTGCTTTGCGGGAAGTGCTCCTTCATGAACCGTTACGGGTACGAGATCAGACAGAGCGAAAGCGAGATAACCGGGGAGAAATCGGGAGAGCGACCCATGCTGTACGTGGCTCTCCGGAACAGCATGGCTGCAGCGTTCAGTCTGAGGTATGCTGTGGAGCCTGATTTTGAACTGGTTCTGAAGCAGCTGTACCGCCAGAATGTCTGCGTCGGAATCAAGACCAGCGATCCAAATATTGACGACAATCTGCTCGCGCAGAAGATTAAACTCTCCAAGTATCCGATCCGGATTATCAAGTGCGCTCAACCCGAGGAGACGGAAATCGTAGTGGAGCGGATGTCTTCGGGCATCGTATCACGCTCCGGCGCCAAGGCCCTTCTTCAGACTCTCGCAATGTGCGAGCGGATCCTCTCCGCGAACCGGACCAACCGGATCATCCGCGTTCTTTCCATTCTCCTGGCCGTTGCGGCAATTGCCGCCTTTGTAGCGCTCAGGATTTCTCCCAACATCGCACCCATCTGGATTGTGCTGTATCAGCTGTTCTGGTGTATCCCCGTCGTCATACTGTCCCGATACACCATCTGAAAGCAGACGCTCTGTACAGAAGCAGCAGCAAAAACCCCGGAATGACCTGCCGAGCAATCGGTGGGTTCTTCCGGGGTTAACTGTTAAAGAAACCGTTTAGTTGTCAAATCGCATCTGCCAGCCACTCGATCAGATCGCTCTGCTCATAGGCCGGAACCCAGCTGCCGTGTCCGACCCTGTCGTAAGCGGTCAGAGAAATCTCTATGCCGTTACCGCGTGCAGCCTCCACCATGACCTGAGAATAGTAAAACGGGACACAAGCATCATCCAGTCCGTGATAGACACGAATCCGTCCGCTCTTAAGCGCTCCCGCCCGCCAGGACATTCCTCCTCCGCAGATCGGTGCGCCGCGGTAGAACATCTCCGGGAAAGTCGTCAGAAGTTCCCACGTTCCGAAGCCTCCCATAGAGAGGCCCGTCACACTGATCCGGCCTTTGTCAGCGTTCAGGTCCTCCGCTACCGCTTCAATCCATTCTTTGACCTGATAGGCGAGATGATTCCAAACCATTCCTTCCGGACACTGGGGGGACGCGGTAATTACGCGCAGGCCGTGGTAATCCGGATTGGCGCAAAACAGCTTCGCGATCCCGTGAACCTTTACCAATTCCAAATCCGTTCCGCGCTCCCCTGCGCCATGGAGAAACAAAATGAGCGGAAGCCTCTCCTTTGCAGGATCGAATCCGGTCGGAACCGTAACCCATCCGGTCAGATCGCCCGCGACCGGAACCTTTCTGGTATACACCGAAACAGAATCCATAAGTACCTCCCACGCCGGAGAGACGGACAAGGGATCCGTTCCTCCGTCTCTGAAATCGAAAAAACTAGGATAGCAAGAGAGTTGCGACCCGGAAATATACGGCCAGCGCCAATGCGTCAACTATCGTAGTAATAAACGGACTTGCCATGACAGCCGGGTCAAATCCGATCCGCTTTGCAAGAATCGGGAGCAGACACCCTACGATCTTTGCGATGAAAACGACTGCAACCAGCGTGATGCAGACGACCGCCGCCACCTGGACAGCCACCTGATC
Source organism: Clostridia bacterium (assembly GCA_017612655.1). Taxonomy (GTDB): domain Bacteria; phylum Bacillota; class Clostridia; order Oscillospirales; family CAG-272; genus RGIG3925. Next base: position 36,624 of record JAGAFM010000047.1, read on the forward strand.
CACCACCAGTATTTTCACAAAATTGGCAGCTGCAAGAGTCAAACCGCAGAGGAGAGAAACACGGATCTCCTTCCAAAGAACCGAAAGCCAGTCGGAAAAGGAGATCTCTCCCAAAGAAAGACCACGGATGATAGTCACCGAAGACTGTCCTCCGGCATTTCCTCCTGTGTCCATCAGCATCGGGATAAAGGCCGTCAGGACGACATAGCGGGAAAGAGCGTCTTCAGCGGAAGTTATGATTTTTCCGGTAAAGGTCGCGGATATCATCAGCAGAAGAAGCCAGGGGATGCGCTGCTTCCAGGTTGCAAAAACGCCGGTTTTCAGATAGGTCTTCTCAGACGGCAGAATAGCCGCCATTTTTTCCATGTCCTCCGTCGCCTCTTCCGTCAGGACGTCGATAGCGTCATCGAACGTGACGATACCGACCAGACGATCCTCGTTATCCACGACGGGAAGCGCCAGAAAACCGTATTTATTCAGGGTCTGTGCCACATCTTCCTTGTCATCCGTGGTCCGACAGAAGACCACATTTTCTTCCATCAGATCTCCAACCGTCATGTTGCGGGAACAAAGAAGAAGCTGCTGTACGGAAACCACGCCCTGCAGTTTCCGGTTCCGGTCAATCACATAACAGGTATAAATGGTCTCTTTGTCGTAACCGTTTTCCCGAATGTGATCGAAAGCCTGATCGATCGTCATCTCTCGGGAAAGGTCGACAAACTCGACCGTCATGATGCTTCCCGCACTGTCTGCGGGATACTGAAGGATTTCGTTGATTGACTTTCTCATTTCGGGCGAGACGTACTGAATCATACGCCGCACCACGTTGGCAGGCATTTCTTCGATGATGTCGACGGTATCGTCGACATACAACTCATCAATGACCGCCTTCAATTCACTGTCCGAAAACGCTGTAATCAGCTTTTTCTGCTGTTCGCTGTCCATTTCCACAAACGTGTCTGCCGCCAGCGTTTTCGGCAGCAGACGAAACAGAAGCGTCACGTCTTCGATCGGAAGCTCCTCAAACAGAAGCGCGATATCAGCTGGCATCATTTCCTTGATGATGCCGTACAGTTTCGCATACTTCTTTTCGGATAGGAGTTCCTTTGCCTCCTCGGCAATCTGGTTCAGGTCGTCCTGCATTGCAGTTCCTCCTCAAGTTCATTCCCGGTTTTCTGGGGTGTGCGAAGATGCGTTGGAATGATTGTAGGTAGGAAGTACGAACGGTATCAGAGATACCGCCTCAGGCGCAAAGCGGGATCAAGCAAGAATACGCCGTCAGAAAACAATTCTCTTGGAGAGACCGGAAAACACGTCGAACGGCGCGCCCCCGGTCGTGCGCTCTCGCCCACCCGGTTTTGCACCGCTACTACCTCCTGCGTCCATCCGGCTCTCACCTCTCTTTGCTGTTTCAAAAAATGATATCGGTCCGGCTTCCGTTCTGCCTGCTCAAGCGGGCAGGGCGTGATTCGTTTTGAGATGTTCCCCGCCGGACTGACGATTCATTATATCTCTTTTTCCTCTCCTTGTCAAGAGAACGCACGGTTCGTTTTCTCTCTCCGAGAAGCCGGACGCCCTGCGGCTTCCGGACTCGCCCGGGTCTCGTTCAGAATCAAACTGATTCTTGTGAAAAAACTTCCATCTTTTTGCCAATAACCCTCTATCTTTCGTTTGTAAAACCAATTTGATGAAAAAAGTTTCGTTTTTCATGAAATTTTTCGCTATCCCCCTTTTCAAACGAATCAAAACGTGATATAATAAGAGTTGTCTTGCAGCTGTTATTGAATCCAAAAGGAAGAAAGGGTCCCATCATGGAAAAAAAGCAAATCAAGAAAGTCGTTTTGGCTTATTCCGGAGGACTGGATACCTCCATTATTATCCCGTGGCTGCGGGAAAATTACAACAATCCCGAAATCATTGCGGTTTCCGGCAATGTAGGCCAGGGGACGGAGCTGGACGGGCTGGAGGAAAAGGCACTGAAAACAGGCGCTTCCAAGCTTTATATCGAAGATCTCCGCGAAGAATATATCCGGGATTTCATCTATCCCTGTCTCAAGGCGGATGCCAAGTATGAGGACTATCTTCTCGGTACTTCCCACGCCAGGCCATGCATCGCCAAGAGGCTTGTGGAAATTGCAAAGAAAGAAGGGGCTGACGCAATCTGTCACGGATGCACCGGAAAAGGAAACGATCAGGTCCGGTTTGAACTGACCATCAAAGCGTTTGCTCCCGGAATGACCATCATCGCCCCCTGGAGGGAATGGGATATCAAATCCCGGGATGAGGAAATCGACTATGCGGAGGCGCACAATGTCCCGCTCCGAATCAGCAGAGAGACCAACTATTCCAAGGATAAGAATCTCTGGCATCTGAGCCACGAGGGGATGGATCTGGAAAGCCCCGCGAATGAACCGCAGTACGGCAAACCCGGTTTTTTGGAAATGACCGTTCCGCCCGAGCAGGCGCCTGATGTTCCGACTTATGTTTCGATTCATTTCGAAAAAGGGATCCCGACAGCTGTCAACGGAACGGAGATGAATCCGATCCAGCTGGTCGAGACACTGAACCGGATCGGTGGAGAAAATGCGATCGGCCTCCTGGACATTGTGGAAAACCGTCTGGTCGGCATGAAGAGCCGCGGTGTGTACGAAACCCCTGCGGGAACGATTCTCTACAAGGCACACAACGTTCTGGAAACGATTACGCTGGATAAGGAAACCTTCCATTTCCAGCAGTCCGTCATTGCCCCCAAAATGGCTGATCTGGTCTACAACGGTCTTTGGTTCACCCCGTTGAGAGAGGCTCTCTGTTCCTTTGTGGACAAAGTTCAGGAAAGGGTCACCGGGGATGTCAGACTGAAACTGTACAAGGGTAATCTGATCAACGCAGGAGTGACCTCTCCGTTCACCCTCTACGACGAGCAAACCGCGTCCTTTGGAGAAGACGATGATTACAACCAGGCTGACTCCCGCGGCTTTATCAATCTGTTCGGACTTCCGATCTCGGTAAAAGCCAAACTGGATGCCCGCAGGGAGAAAGAGACTTAAGAAAACGCTGTCGGATTTCCGTTCCCCCCACCGACCGATGAAACGAGGTGTACTCCGCCGATGAAAATGTGGGCAGGCCGCTTCACGAAAGAAGAGGATTCCCTAGTAAACGACTTCAATTCCTCCATTTCCTTTGACTGCAGAATGTACCGGGAAGATATCGAAGGAAGCATCGCGCACGCCACCATGCTGGGAACCTGCAATATCATTCCGAAAGAGGAGGCCGACGCCATCGTTGCAGGCCTCAGGGGCATTCTTGCCGATCTGGAAAGCGGCGCTCTTTCCATTGATCCCGAAGCGGAAGACATTCACATGTTCGTGGAGGAAATCCTGACAAATCGGATCGGGGACGCCGGAAAACGTCTTCACACAGCCCGTTCACGGAATGATCAGGTGGCACTGGATCTCCGCATGTACTGCAAAAGGGAAATCCGGGAAGTTCAGACTCTGATTCGGGGCCTTCTCGGAGCGATTGCCGATCAGGCCGAAAAAAACGCGGATGCCGTCATGAGCGGTTATACCCACCTTCAGCGTGCGCAGCCGGTCACGTTTGCGCACTCAATTCTCGCCTATGCCCAGATGCTGATCCGCGACTTGTCCCGGCTGGACGAGACTTTCAAGAGAACCGATTTCATGCCGCTCGGATCCGGGGCTCTGGCATCAACCACCTATCCGATCGACCGCAGGATGACGGCGGAACTGTTAGGATTTCATGAAATAACTCTGAATTCGATCGATGGTGTTTCGGACAGGGATTTTGCGATCGAATTCTGCTCGGATCTTTCCATTCTGATGATGCACCTGAGCCGATTCTCCGAGGAAATCATCCTCTGGTGTTCCTCTGAGTTCCGCTTTCTTGAACTGGACGATGCTTTTTCTACCGGTTCATCCATCATGCCTCAGAAGAAAAACCCGGATATAGCGGAACTGGTTCGGGGAAAGACCGGACGCGTTTACGGAGATTTGCAAACCCTGCTTGTCGTAATGAAAGGGCTTCCCCTTGCCTACAACAAAGACATGCAGGAAGACAAGGAAGCGCTTTTTGACGCGATTGACACCGCAAAACAGGCGCTGAAAGTTTTCACCCGGATGTTTGAAACCGTCACAGTTCGAAAAGACAATCTTCGGAGCTCGGCTTCCGAAGGGTTTATCAACGCAACCGACTGTGCCGACTATCTGACCAAAAAGGGACTTCCGTTCCGCTCCGCGTACCGAATCGTTGGGCAACTGGTCGGTTACTGCATCCAGCAGAAAAAAACGCTCGAAACCCTCTCTCTTGACGAGTACCGGACCTTTTCCGGTCTCTTTGAAGAAGATATCTTCGGTGCCATTAATCTGGAAAACTGTGTCAGCAGCAGAAAAGCCGAAGGCGGCCCATCTATGCAAAGCGTACTGAAACAGATCGCAACGGTCAGAGAACTGATATCCGGATCCTGACCGTTCCCCGTCCTTTACTTTTTCACTCTCAAGGAGGAAGCAGAAAATGCCGAAGAAAAAGAATCCCGCAGACGATCTCGTCTACGAGACAAAAATCAACCCGGAAAACAAAGACCTCATCCACACCGCGAAAAAGAAGGGATCTTCCGGAGAAAAGAAAAAGACGGATCAGGAAGACTATCACGATTACTGGTCCGATGACTTCTCCGAAGAGAGGGACCCTTTTGACGAAATGGACCCGGATCCCGAAATGATGATTATCTACGACCTGATCTCCCGGATGGTCGCATCCGAGTGCGAGAACGCACTCTGGCAGGCATATGCGGCACTCGACGAGGTAGACTCCATTCAGGCCGCCAAAAGAAAAATCCGCGAGCTGATGAAACAGTATCGATAGAGAGAACCGTCTCGCCGTGCTTTTGTTGCATCCGCAACAGAAACACGGCTTTTTTTCTGTTATGCTTTCACAGAAATCAATCTATTTAAAGAAGGTGAACCTCTTGAAACAATTCATCGCCGTTATCCTCGCCCTGATCCTGTCCCTTGGAATGCTGTCCGCCTGCGGAGAAGCAACCGTTCCGGAAGAAAACCCGTCAGACACAGCTTCCGAACCACAGTCTGAGAACCCCTCCGAACCGATAACCGTCCGCCTGGGCGGTTTGAAAGGTCCGACTACGATGGGAATGGTCAAACTGTTGGATGACGCGGAACAGGGCCTTACACAAAACACCTATTCCTTCACCATGGCTGCCTCGGCAGATGAACTGTCCCCGAAACTCTTAAAAGGGGAACTGGATATTCTGGCAGCACCCGCCAATCTTGGCGCCGTTCTGACCAGTAAATCCGGGGGAGGCATTCAAGCCATAGGCGTCAGCACGCTCGGGGTTCTTTACATAGTTGAAAAAGGAGAAGAATCCGTCCGCTCGCTGTCCGATCTGAAAGGAAAAACTCTCCTCGCCACCGGAAAGGGTACGACTCCCGAGTACGCGCTCACCTATCTTCTTGCGCAAAACGGACTGGAACTCGGAACCGATGTTCAGATTGAATGGAAGAGTGAACCGACAGAAGTGGTTTCCCAGATGGCAACCATGGAAAGTGCCGTTGCGATGCTTCCTCAGCCTTTTGTCACCGTTGCATCCAATCAGCTGGAAGATCTCCGAATCGCCGTAGATCTGACCGAAGCCTGGAATCAGTTGAACAACAGCAGCCGGCTCGTTACGGCTTCTCTCCTCGTTCGCAAAGAATTTGCGGAACAGCATCCGGATCTTGTGCAAACCTTCCTGGAGGAATACGCCGCGTCCACGGATTACGTCAACAGCCAGCCCGGTGAAGCAGCCTCTCTGGTGGAGAAATTCGGAATCGTCAAGGCGGCCATCGCCCAGAAGGCGATCCCCTACTGCAATCTGGTCTGCATCACGGGAAGTGAGATGAAGGCGGCCCTTCAGGGCTACCTCGAAGTGCTGTACTCCCTCAATCCGGCTTCGGTCGGAGGAGCGCTTCCCGGTGAAGATTATTATTTGATCTATGAAGATTGAGGCTGCTCTGAAAAGCCGCTCCTTCTTCCGGATTCTTTCCGTCCTGCTCGCGCTGATTCTGTGGCAGATTCTTGCAACCAGGATCAACATGGATATGATGCTGGCGTCCCCGATTCAGGTCCTGGAGCGGCTCTTTACCATTTGGCGCGAACCGGACTTCTTCTCCACGCTGTTCTTCTCCTGGAGCCGCATCATGTCTGGCTTTCTGCTAGCCTTTCTCGGAGGTTTTCTGATGGGAACGCTGGCAGGTGCTCTCAGGCCTGTTGAACTTCTGCTCTGGCCATACGTCACCGTCGCCAAGACGGTTCCAATCGCTTCCTTTATTATCCTCTGTCTGCTTTGGCTGAATTACTCGCAAATGACGGTTTTTATCGCATTTCTGATCGCATTCCCCGTCATCTACGCAAACGTCCTTCAGGGGATCAGGAGCACCGATCCGAAGCTGAACGAAGTCGCTTCGTTCTATCGGATTCCATGGTACCGGAAGTATCTCTTTATCACGCTCCCGTCGGTAAAGCCCTATCTGATTTCCGCCTGCGGGGTCGCAATCGGAATGGCTTGGAAAGCCGGGGTCGCAGCAGAGGTCATCGGTATTATTGACGGTTCGATCGGAGAAAAGCTGTACGAGGGTAAAATCTACTTTCTGAATGCAGATCTTCTGTCCTGGACCCTGATCCTGATCCTCCTCAGCGTATTGAATGAAAGACTATTCTCCCTTTTTCTCAAGGGCGTGTTCCGGGGGGTGCAGAAATTATGAGCGATATCCTTCTGGATCGAGTCTCAAAATCATTTGGGGAAAACCGGATTATCAGCAATCTTTCCCTCCGAATTCCCGAGAAAAGCGTAACCTGCATCCTCGGTCCCTCCGGTTGCGGAAAGACCACTCTTCTGAATCTGATTGCCGGAATCCTTTCTCCGGATTCCGGTACCATTACAGGCGTTCCCGAGAAGCGTTCTTTTGTATTTCAGGAGGACCGTCTCTGTGAAGACTTCTCCGGTTACCGAAACATCCGTCTGGTCACCGGAAACAAACGGTCAAAAGAAGACATCCACCGGCATCTGGCCGAACTGTCCCTGTCGGAAGAAAGGGAAAAACCGGTTCGGGAATACAGCGGAGGGATGAAGCGGCGGATTGCGCTGGCCCGTGCCATCTGTTATGACGCTGATTGCATCTTCCTTGACGAGCCGTTCAAAGGACTGGATCCCGACAGGAAGAAAGAAACCATGGACTACGTGAGGCGTTACACGGAAAGCAAGACCGTTCTGTTCGTCACACATGACGAGAGCGAAGCGGAATACCTAGGCGGGTTGCGGCTGTCCTTTCCCCTGACCGGTTCCGGAAACTGAAACCTTGTCTAAAGACTTTTGTGACTGTCCGCTAATTCAAAAACCCGTGCTGCCGTTTTTGCGGCAGTACGGGTTTTGTGTCTCTTTTGAATTCAGCGGGGCAAGGAACGGGGCCTCTCTTTCAACGCGCTTCGTTGATCGGCGCCGTTCCATTCTCCGAACCGGCCAGTCCGTTCACACGAACCAGCCAGTCGCTCAGGCTGGGACTGATGGCGTCCGCCCAGGTCAGGAGGTGACAGGAAAAGCCCGGCACCATCAACTCTTTCTTTTTCTTGACTACTGCCCGAATCACGGCTTTCGCGACCAGATCCGGATCCCCCTTTGGCGTAATGCGGGGACAATCCACGTGGGCAATCTGAGGCGTGTCCATTCTGCTGGGATAAATCGTCGCCACATGAATCCCGGTACCACGCAACTCCTGCCTCAGAACCTGAAAGAAACCGTTCATGGCAAACTTGGAGCCCACATAGGCCGCATCCGGCGGAACTCCTTTTTTACCATCCATGGAGCAGGTCGTCACGATTGTTCCCTTTTTCTGATCAAGAAACAGAGGGAGAACCGCATAGACGCAGTTCAGACAGCCGAAATAATTGACCTCCATGATTTTCCGGATCTGATCCATCCTCAGATCCTTCGCCTCGCATCTCAGATAAATCCCGGCGTTGCAGTGAAAAACATCCAGTCCTCCGAGTTGTCGGACGGCCTCATCCACAGCGTTTCTGACCTGCTGCGGATCGGTAATATCCGCCTCCAGCACGACTGCTTTTCGGGAAAGCGCCCGAACCGCCTCCGCGGTTTCTTCCAGACGCTCTCTGTTTCGGGCGATCAGTGCGAGATCTGCACCTTCTTTTGCCATCCGCAGTGCCGTTGCGCGTCCGATGCCGCTTGAAGCACCGGTGATTGCCGCACGGATTCCTTCCATCTTTCCCATATCGGTTTCCATCCCTTCAAATCCGTTTTGAGTCACCTTTCTAGCTTTTTTCACTTTATCACAAGAGCAGGCCCCAGTCAAGAGATTTCGGAACAATTGTGGGTAGGTCGAAGCTCCATTTTTTCATGCCATCTTGTCAGTGTTCTCTTCCTATGCTATAATGAGGCAGGTGCATTGTTCAGATCAGCCAGAATGCTTTTTCGGAGAGGAGAATCCATTCCCGCTATGACACAAAAAATCAACCTTCTGACCGACGAAACCGGAATCCTTCGCGCCATTGAACTCAAAGACGGGGTAACCGCATTTTCCGTTTTGGACCGGGGCGTCTCTGCCGTCTTCAACGGGAAGGAATACACCGATCCTTCGCTGTTTGAAGTCGTTTGGACTCCGCTTGGAGACTGTTTTGAAAAAACCGTTGTCTTTCGCGCTCCGGAAGACGGCGTTCTGGAGTCGGTTTCTGTTTTGGACCTCTCTTTCCCTGAAATGATCGAGCTCCACTATCACGACGACAAGACGATCTGGCACGTCCCCATGAGTGTCTTCGTCCGTTATCCGGAATACTCGGTGTTTTATGGACTGGAATATCCATACTGGGATGATACGGCTAAGATGGCTTTTTCCCCGTGGCTTCCGATGAAAGCTGGAGAAACACTGGCCTGCGAGAAGGCTTTTCTTGGCGTTTGCAGACGTTCCGGAAAGGAAATCTCTTCCCACGGCCCATACCCTGGAAAGCGGAAGCAGAAATACCATGACATGTTTTCCCCCGAAAAAGGCGGACTTCCGCAGCATGTTCCGGACGGCGTCATACCGGATGACATGGGTATCCCGGAGGAACAGCTGGACACCGGGGAAATCCGGGCCATGAGAGATTTCCTCGCCTTACATATCGGACACTATCCCCTTCCGGAGGAAGGATATTTCGTCTGGCAGAACGGCTGGTGGGCGGGACTCTTTCTGACGGACAAAGACTGCATCGACGTGATGAGCCGCTCCGGAATTCACGATATTTTGACCGCCATGATGTATTACGGATACGATTCACATCCCAACTGTTTCCCCAATTATATCCGAGAAGTCCGCTTTGACCCTCTCCGTTTCCCCGCCGTCACTGATGAAATGATCCAGATCGGAGAGCAAAAAGCGATGCGGTCTCAAAAAAACCGGGACAAGGGAGAGATGATCCTGCATCACGAAGTGGAATGCGATGAGACTGTCCGTACGTCCGGGGAAACCGCGGGCTTTGTCCCGCCCCCGAAGTATGAAAAGCTGATCCGGATCGGAGAGGAATGCGGCGTCCACGTGGCTTCCTTCTCGACACCGAACAACTCCTATTCAGCATATCCCGAATGGCATGCACTGAAAGAAAACGGGACCCCGTACGACTATTTCGGATCCCCTCTCTCCTGTCCCGCCTGCAAGGAATATATGGAACGGCACTTTCAGATGATTGAATCCGTACTTCAGGAGACCCGCCCCAGACTCTGGTCCTTCGACGGACGCTGGATGGGGTATCGGGAATTTGACTTGGGTGAAGCGATCGGAGAACAGCCGTGCTGGTCTGAAAGTCACGGACATCTTCCCGGAAAAAGCAGATATATCGAGTGGAAAAATATCATTGAATTCAAACGCAGGTTGAGGGAACGGTTCCCTGACCTGGTTATGGAACACTATTACGGGATGAAACGGGGAGGGACCTGGTCTCTTCTATACTTCAACAGTGACGAGAACGTTTTCGAGTGCTCCTGCGCCGACGACAACCGGTTTCAGACCTGGCACAACGAAAATGACCGTTTTCGTCCCACCTATCTGAACTACGCCCCGATTTTCGGCGCCGGAGAAGAGCTGGAGTATTCCATGATCTCCGCCATCTCCACTGCAGAGTACGCTCAAACCGCAAGCGCTTACCATGCTCTGAAAAACGACCCGAAGAGTCTGGAAATCTTTCGGAAGTGGAAGGACTGGGCAGGAAAAAACATTCGGTATCTGCGGGATCGCGACACCCTTTTCGGATGTCCCGGGGATGTTTCGATTGACGGTTCCTCCCATATTTTGGACGGAGAAGGCTGGGTTTTCCTTTTCAACACCGTCGACTTCGATGACATTGCTGCCCTCAGTCTTTCCGAGATTCCCGGACTGAAGGGGAAAAACTACGAGGCTGATGTGATCTATCCGGAGACGACGCGCCTTCTTCCGGAAGGCGATATCGTTTCCGTTCCCGTCCGAGCTCACAGCGCCTGCGTGCTCTGGCTGGGAAAGAAGGACTGACCGTCTCCTGCTTTTTCTCCCCGGGAAAACAGTCTGCCCCGCGGATGACAGAATCCGAAAGGATCCTGCACCGGCGGGGCAGCTTTTTACCAAGGAAGATTTCAGCCCGAGGATCGGAGATTCGTCAATCCGAGACCTCTTCCGTCTGCGTTTGATACTCCGACAGAATCTGGGGGAGTCTCCACTCCAGCTCATCCGTCCTGAGTCGATCGGCCGCATAGGCTTTCCGCAGAAGCTCTCCCGGAATCAAAGCATCGAATTTTTCGAACAGAGGGAGTTCCGTCATGCCGACCAGCGAACCTTTATCAATTCCCTGGTTTTTCAGTTTCGCGCAGAGTCCTGAAATCAATTCATAGTCCGAAAAACGGTCGTCCATCCGAAAAGTCAGGTAGCAGCATCCCTCGTATTCCAGATTGGTGATTCCGAATTCCTTTGCTTCTTTGGCAAGAAATTTACGCAACGTTCGGAACGATCGGGTTCCGAGCCAGGGGAACATGCACCAGGTCATTCCCCCTAAAGACACCACAGAACGTGTGTCCAGACGGGCATTCCTTGCCACTTTTCTTGCTGCTGCCAACCGTTCTCTTGCATTGCGCTTCAGATAAGGATACTCTTCCGTTCCGCAAAGAACATCCCTCATTTTCTGAAGGATCTTCGTATGAACCTCTCCGTAATCGCCCGGCCAAGAGACCTCCATCTTGCCCTGAACCTGTTTGACATAAATTAATCGTCTCGGCAGATCCAGTTCTTCGACCTCCCAGACATTTCCAGCGAGAGCAAAACGGTCGCCGACCGGAGGGGGCGCTGTAATCGTACCGATCTCATCCGAACCGCAACGGACAGAATAATTGGCATCCTGGTCCCGAAATACCGCATAGAAGCGGAAACTCCCGATCAGTTTTTCGCCTTTCAGCCCGACCAGAAGCGTTTTTTCCTCTGTCATTTCCAAATAGTTTTCCCGCAGCATGGACAGAAGGAGTTCCCGGTATTCCTCCCTTGGCACGTTCTCAAACGGGGGGAACGAGAGGACCCGCTCTGCAAGTGCTTTGGGGGTCAGTTCTCCCGAAGCGGACAGCACAGAGAGCGTCTGATGAAACAAAAGTGAGAAAGGCATTTTTTTTACGGTGGGAGGCTCAATAAAATGTTCTTCCAGATACAGTTGAATGATGGCAATTCCCCGAATCATCTCCCATGGGATCAACTGCGGGAGCGGGGTGTCAGGGGTTGGGTTTTCCTCCCGGCACACCAGCATCATTTCAGGCGGCGCTCCCCGCCGTCCGGAACGTCCCAGTCTCTGCAGGAAGCCTGTCACGGAAAAAGGAGACCCGACCTGAAGAACCCGCTCCAGCCTGCCGATATCGATTCCCAGTTCGAGGGTAACCGTTGCACAGGTCACCGTCTGCCTGTCGTCTTCCTTCATTTTCTGCTCAGCTTCTTCCCGGATGGATGCGGAAAGATTGCCGTGATGAATCAGGAAGACATCCGGATCCCCCCTGTGCCTCGCAATCTGCCGCATCGTTGCCGTCACGAATTCCGTCTCTTCTCTGGAATTTGAGAAGATCAGCGATTTTCTGTCGCGAACGCAATCGTAAATGAACTCGTATCCCGCATCGAGTGCCGCATATGTCTGTTCTTCCTCAAGGTCAGGGTGTTCGATCGCCTGTTGCGTCTGGTTGTCCGCATCGTTCTGAATGTAGAAATGCTCCATTGCCAGACGCCAGCGTCCTTTTTCTTCCGAGACGACCGGGGCAATGGTCTCTCTTCCGCTGCCCGCTCCCAGCCATTCCTTTGCCGTAAACAAATCGCCGATTGTAGCGGAAAGACCGATTCTTCTCGGATGACGGCCGATCAAATGATCGATCCGGCTCAGCTGGCACAGAATCTGACTTCCCCGGTCGCTTCCGATCAGACTGTGGATTTCATCGATGATCACATATCGAAGATCGCCGAACAGCCGGACAATATCGTTGGAACGGTTCATCAGCATGCTTTCCAGAGATTCAGGTGTGATCTGAAGAATCCCGGAAGGATTCTGCATCAGTTTCGATTTGTGGGTCCCGGAGACATCCCCATGCCAGTGAGTTACGGAGAGCCCTGACTGTTCCAGCAGTTCCTCCATCCGATAAAACTGATCATTGATCAAACTCTTCAGGGGGGCTATATACAAAACACCGATTGAAGAGGCCGGATTCTCGCAAAGATCCGACAGAATCGGGAAGAAAACCGCCTCCGTTTTTCCGGATGCAGTGGAAGAAGTCAGAAGGAGATTGCAATCCGTATCAAACAGGACATCCGCAGCTGCCAGCTGAACTCCGCGAAGCGATGCCCACTGGTTCTGGTAAATAAAATCCCGGATAAAGGGTGCGTAACGAAAAAACAACCGTTCTGCATCCTTCTCATTCGTTCCTTTTGGTGCCGCTTCGGATTTTTGATCACACATTCCCGTTCTGCCTCCGTCACTGATTATACTCTGTTCGATGACTCCGGGATGGCTCCAACCCACCCCGAATTCGAACAAAGCAGGCTTTCACCTTCCGGTGAAGCCCGCTTTTTTTCTCATGATTGATAGTGCGCTGAAAAGAGAGACAAGAGAGTATCCGCTGCAGAGGACGGCATCCCGTAGATAAAGGTATAACCGTCTGCAAGGTAGGCGGTCACCGACTCCCCGTCTTCCGACTCGACGCGATCTCCCAGATGAATGGTAAAAGTACGTTCCTGAACGACAGTGGAACCGCTGATCGCACCTTCGGAATCGGTGTAAGTCACCGTTTCTTCATATCGATAAACCACGGTTGCCCTTGGTTTGATAAGCCCGTACTGCAGCTTGGTTTCGTCCGTGACATGATGGGACAGGTAGTCAGACGGCTGGAGAAGATGGCCGATCTCCACCAGTGCATCCTCGTAGTCCACTCCTTCCAGAGTGACCGTTTCTCCTCCCATCTCGATCTCAACCCGTACCAGCTTGTCCGCAGTGATAATCGGAAAAACCCCGGAATCCGTCAGCTCTTTCAGGGTTAGGCCAAAAGAAGACGTTACGGTATCCTGAATCAGATAAACCTGATCTTTTCCCACTTCCCTGCAATAGTAACAACCGGAAAAGTCGCTGTAGTTCCCGATAACAAAGGTATGTTCGGTCTCTGCCCAGGTTGCCGAAAAGGTCCAGGCCGGATCGGAAAGGCCGTATGCTTCGTCGTCTGGATTATCAGTATGGACAACCGAAGAAGCGGAAAGAGCGGCTAATGCGGTTGCTATTTCGTTTGCTTTCTGATAGGAAATCGGGAGCGTGGAATCATCTGCCGAGACCCAGAGGCCACTGGCGTTCTGACAAATGGAAACCGGGGCCTCTTTCCCTTTTTGATAGGAAATGGCCTTGATTTCCCTCGACTCGCAGTTGATCAGTGTGACTTTGGCGTTTTTTGCGGCTTCTTCCGCGGCCTCCTGCGCTTCCCGCTGAATCCTGGCGGATTCGGCGATCTTGTACCCTGCGAAAAGCAAAATCAGCGCGCCGAGAGTCAGAAGCAGCGTAAGGGTTCTGCGATTCTTTTTCATCTCTTCCTCCGCTTGGACCAGACAATCAGGCCGGTCGCCAGACATCCGAGGGGAAGGATCAGGATCAGTACGATTCCCCAGAACAGAGCTCCCGCCGAGGAAACGCCCAGCGCCTGAACCTGCATGGATTTTCCGACAATCGAAATGGAATTCGTCTTCTCACAGAGGACGGTCAGATTTGACATGAACAGTTCGCCGTTATAGGAATAGAGCGTATCTTCCACGAAGTAGGGCGAGGAGTACCATAGAAGCGTCGCACCGGTTTGCGTGTTTTGGGAAGCGATTCCCAGATAGAATTCTCCGCTGGGATCCCCCTCTTCCTTCTCCACCGACTCAACCGTCTCATAGTTCACCTTGACATAAGCATCCGAAGAGGTGGTCAGGATGGGTTCCGGAGTCCATCCGGATGCTTCCACTGTCAGAATTCCGTGAGGCGCCATCAAAATGGGTGTAATACCGGTTGAGGCAAGATTGGAAGCAAGTGACGAAGATGTGTTTAAGGTCGGCATGCAGTAGTACGGATACATGTAATAGTATCTGGCATTGCCTTCCAGCAGAAGACCCTGCTGCGCCTGAAGCCCGCACGCCTTCGCTAGGGCGGTCAGGTTCGGCATGGTTTCGGGATCGATATACTCAAAGGCGGTGATCAGAATCACCTTTCCTCCCCGATTCAGATAACTCTGAAGAGTTGCCAGCTCCTCCTCTGAAAAATCTGAAGTCGGAACATTCACCAGAACGGCGCCGGCATCTTCCGGAATGACTGAACCTGCCGCGGAAAGAAGAGACAGCGTTTCTGTCATGATGTTTTCCGATTTGATGTCCTTCGCCACCGTATCGCTCAGTTGACGCTCTCCATGTCCGGTTGTACAGTATAATACCGGAAGATCGTCGCTGGTAACGTAATCAATCGCAGTCGTCAAACGGCTTTCACCGTAAAAATACTGCGTCCCGGTCGGCATCACACCGGTGGTGTAGTAATTGTAATAGTCTTCGTCTGAATACTCCGTGACGTAAAGATCAGAATAGGGAACAACCGTATATCTCTTCGCGCTCTCCACAATCACGGAATTATCCGTCAGATTGGAATCGGAGTATTTCGATACAAATGCTGGCCTGACCGTCGGATCCACCGTCACAAGTTTGATACGGCTGGAGTAGGCTTCATAACGCTGGAGCATCTCCTGGATTCCGATATCTTCGTTGCCCCCGGTCACGACGTAATAGAGAGTTACCTCTTCCCGAAGTCCCTTGACAAAAGAGATCGAAGTCTCGCTCAGTGTATAAATCTGTCCGCTGCTTGCGTCAATCTTCGTCAGTGTGGAGGGCAACTCTCCGACCAGAAGATTTACTACAATGACGATCGCGATAACGATCAGGGTCAGAAACACGCTGTAGGAACCCATTTTCAGGGTTCTGGCAGAGCCTGCTCCGTTCTGCTTCCCGGAAAGACCGGTCTCTCCGGATCCGTCTTTTTTAAATTGATCCAGCATGAACAAGCCCCCCTCTCATGACCAGCGTCTCTTTTCAACCGATTGAATGGTTGAAAAGACAAACAGGGCGGAAATCGACAGGTAGTAGACGATCGTTGTCAAATCGAAGAGACCTTCCGAGAAACTGTCAAAACGGTCAAAAACGGAAAGCCAATTCAGCACACGCGGGAACAGTCCTTCGAACAACGTGCTGTCGATCAAATAGATCGAACCGACCAAAAAGAGCCCCGCCACACAGACGATCCCCGCTACCGTTGCGTTCTTCGTCATTCTCCACACGATCAAGGCGATCAGAACCATGACAACCGCAAAACCAATCAGGGAGGCAAATGCGGAAGACGGAATGATTCCTGCTATCACGGACATCAGATACATTCCCAGCAAAACCCCAGCGGACACAACTGCGGCGATGACCTGACTCTCCGTGATTGAACTGATGAACAACCCAACCGAAATCAAGGCGGAAACCAGAAGCATGAATCCAAGCAGGGCACCATACGCGGAGGCAAAAGGCACGTTTCCGAAAATGGACAGAATCAGCGGATAAAAAGCCATGATCACGGTGGGGATCAGAAACACGGTGATCATTGCAAAGTACTTTGCAAGAACGACATTCCCGACGCTTACCGGCAGCGAATAGAGCAGCTGATCGGTCTTTGCGTGCCGTTCCTCCGAAACGGATCGCATGGTCAGAATCGGAATAAGGACGAACAGGAACGGGGTAAGATTCGAGATGGAATACTCAAACAGGGGATACCCGTAAAGCAGGTTCATTACGGTCACGAAAATACCGACGATAATCAGAAGAACGGAGATAAAGACGCATCCGATCATGTTCGTCAGATAGGATTTCAGTTCTCTTTTATAGATTGCAAACATCCTGATCTGCCTCCTCACATCACCGGACGGGGGTCGTTGTCCCCCGAATCATCGGCGGGCCGATCGTCTTCCTTCGGGGCGAACGCGTTCTCTTCCTGATCGAGCGCTGCAAGCCGCTGTTCCACCCGGTACTGTTCATCGTATTCTCTCGTCAGCTTCAGGAAGACGTCTTCCAGGCCGATCGTCTCTGCGTAAAGTTTGAGAATCACGCACTTCGCGTCGCAGAACAGACGGAATGCGGTTTCCCGGAGATCGATGTCTTTCTCCACCTCGATATCGATATCGTAAACATCGATTCCGCGATCTTCCGAGCTTTCCTCGTAACGGATGGTCTTCGCCTGATCCGCGAGCCTATTGATCACCTGACGGATCCTGTTGAGATCTCCCTTTACGGTGAGATGAAGAACACGGGACCCGACTAGGATGGTGGACAGGTTATCAATCGTATCGGACGCAATCAGTCTCCCGTGCGATATGATCATAACATAGTCGCATACAGCGCTGACTTCGCTCAGTATGTGGCTGGAAAGAATCACCGTATGGTGTTCGTCTGCGAGACTTTTGATTAAATCCCGAATCTCAATGATCTGCCCGGGGTCTAGTCCGACCGTCGGTTCGTCCAGGATGATAACTTCCGGATTCCCCAGCATAGCCTGGGCCACACCGACTCTCTGACGGTATCCTTTGGACAGATTTTTGATTAAACGGTCCTGCATGGAAGTTATCTGTGTCTTCTCCATTACATAGGACAGCTGGTAATCCATCTCTTCTTTGGACACCCCCTTTGCCTCTGCGACAAAGCGCAGATACTCGGCAGGCGTCATCTCAGCATAAAGAGGCGGAAGCTCCGGGAGATAACCGACATGTTTCTTCGCCTCCAGCGGTTCCTCAAACACATCGTGTCCGTTGATGGTTACCGTTCCTTCCGTCGCCGCCAGGCATCCGGTAATGATGTTCATTGTGGTGGATTTACCCGCGCCGTTAGGCCCGAGAAATCCGTAAATCATGCCGGGTTTTACGGAAAAACTGATGTCATCCACGGCAGTGTTGTTTCCGTATCGTTTCGTGAGATGCTTGACCTCTATCAAAGCAGGTCCCCCCTTTTTCTCCGGTCATTCCTTTCAAATGCATTCTTGTTGGCTATTCCACGAAAGAGTAGCACGGGAGTGTGAACACTGTGTGAAAAAAAGCGACAAAAGATGGCAAAAAATCAGGGCTGATCCATACCTGACTCCGACGATTCTTCGGCCGGAAGCTTCTCTTCGTGCTCTTCTGTCGTTTCTTCAGCTTTAGCTTCAGCATCCTGCAGGGCAGACTCTTCCCCCCCGACCTTGGGCATTCGGTTGAACATCAGATCCACCAGCTTTTCCCTTCTCTTTCCGGTCGCGTTCTCCACAAGAGATTTCTTCATCAAAAGCAGATAGAATCTCACATACATGGCGCAGGAGAAGAGAACGGCAACAATGCTGATATCCATCAGCAGATCGCTGACGAGTTCCGGCATGTTCGGAAAAGCTAGAATGGCAATTGCAGAACCTTCCAGAATCACGGTACAAGCCTTGCCGTACCAGTGGGAACTGTTCACGGTGTCCGTCCGGCGGAAGCACAGAATTCCAAACGTCAGCATCACCGCTTCTTTCACCACGAACAGTGCGATGAGAAGGCCGAGCTTCGGATGCGTGATGGCAAGAGCGATCAGGAGGCATCCCTGTGTCAGCTTGTCCGCAATGGGATCCAGCAGCTTTCCGAGATCGGATATCATATTGAATTTTCTGGCGATAAATCCATCCACTACGTCTGTCAGCGAAGATACCAGCAGCACAATGACGGCGCCAAGGATGTCTCCCTTTCCCAAATACAGCCACATCATCAGAGGAATCAGGAGAATCCGGAGAAAGCTCAAGATGTTGGGTATCGTGAAAATTGTCTTTTTCGTCAGACGTTCACGAACGTTCGGCATATGAACCCCTTTCCTGTTTCTTTCGTTAAGGAAATGCTCAGCTCACTTCTTTTGTAACAACCGTTCCAGGCTGATATCCGGCTCCCCGAATCGCTTCCGCCAACTGTTCCGGATCCGGCTTCCCTTCGCTGAGGAACTGCACCCGGCAGGCATCGTGATCCGCGGAGATTTCCCGGACGGGAAACACTTCTTCAATCGCCTTGCAGGCGTGGCGCTCGCAGTTCTGGCACATCATGCCCTTGACTTCCATAACAGTCTGATACATTTTTACAGTCTCCTTTTGTATAGTGAGGGGTTCGGCGCCGGTCTTTTCAAGTTCGGCGCGGATCTTCCAAAGGATTTCGGATTTCTCTTTCCAGGACATTCGACGGCGTCCGGAGCCGGTATTTTTGTCCAGATTCAGGCGATTGAGACGAAGTGCGTTCAAGACAACGCAAAAACTGGAAAGGCTCATCGCCGCCGCACAGAACATCGGGCTCAACAGGATTCCGAAAGCAGGATACCATACTCCCGCGGCGAGAGGGATCCCCAAAACATTGTAAAAGAATGCCCAGAACAGATTCTGGCGGATGATCCGCATGGTCGCCCGGCTCAGCCGGACCGCCCTGACGACGTCCGCAAGAGAGTCTTTCATAAGAACTACGTCTGCGGAATCCATTGCAATGTCCGTGCCCGCACCGATCGCCATCCCTACGTCAGCAGATGTCAGCGCGGGTGCGTCGTTGATTCCGTCTCCCACCATTAGAACTCCGCCTTCAAGGGACAGTCTCCGAACCGTCCGGGACTTATCTTCCGGAAGAAGGGAGGAAAACGCTTCCCCGATCCCCGCTTCTTCGGAAATCCTGTTTGCGGTTTTTTCGGTGTCTCCCGTAAGCATCACGGGGCAGATTCCGAGTTCTTTCAGTTCCGACACAGCCGCTGCACTGTCCGGGCGTATCGGATCCGAAACCGCGACGGCACCGAGAAACCGATCGTTCTTTGCAAAGAAGAGCAGCGTTTTCCCGTCCTGCTCCGCTTTCCCGAAAGCAGGCTCCCACTCAGCTCCGCAGCGTTCGAAAACTAGTTTTCGGTTTCCTCCGAGAAAGACGGTGTCCCCGTTCTTAGCCTCCACCCCAAATCCGACGAGAGTACGAGAGGAGGAAATAGGCTCCGGTTCCATCCCTTCCCGTTCCGAGAAGGCTTGGACCGCCTTGGCAAGGGGATGTTCGCTGCCCTGTTCCACCGTGACAGCGGCAAGAAGCAGTTCTTCTCTTTGCACTCCGGACGTGGGAAGGATATCCGTGACGGAGGGTCGTCCCTCGGTTACGGTTCCTGTTTTATCAACCGCGGCGAAAACCAGCTTTCCGGTTTGCTCCAGCGCTGTCGCCGTTTTAAACAGAATACCGTGTCTTGCACCGACTCCGCTTCCAACCATGATGGCAACGGGCGTAGCCAGACCAAGCGCACAGGGACAGCTGACCACCAGAACCGAGATCCCCCTGGCAAGCGAGAACCCGATATCCTCCCCGCAAATGAGCCAGACAACCGATGTGATCAGGGCGCAAAGCATGACCCCGGGAACAAATATGCCCGCAACACGGTCCGCGAGCCTTGCGACCGGTGCTTTCGTAGCAGCCGCATCGGTCACTGAGCGGATGATCCGGGCCATCGCGGTATCGGATCCGACCCGAACCGCCTCGCATCGAATCAGGCCCGAACAGTTCACCGTCGCAGCACTTACCGAGTCCCCGCACTTTTTTTCCACGGGAATGCTCTCTCCTGTCAGGGATGATTCGTCGACCGCGCTCTCCCCCTCCACAACTACGCCGTCCACAGGAATACTATCTCCCGGAAGCACCGAAAACAGCTCTCCGACGCAAACCGTATCCGCGGAAACGGTCACCCATTCCCCGCTCCGCAGAACAGTAGCCTGCTGGGGAACCAGCGACATCAGAGATCGGACGGCGTCCGTTGCCTTTCCTTTGGAGATGGCTTCCAGGAGCTTCCCGACGGTAATCAGGGTCGGGATCATTCCTGCTGACTCAAAATAGAGAGAGGAAAGTCTGTCCTGCGCAGCGGGAACGTTCTCCATGTTCAGGAAGATCAGTTCCGTAAGAACCCAGCAACTGTACAGAAAAGAAGCTGCCGACCCCAAAGATACCAGTGTATCCATATTCGGGGCGCGATGCAAAAGGCCCTTGACGCCCCGGATGAAAAACGCCCGATTGACGATCAGGATACAGGCGGAAAGAAGGCATTCCAGACATCCCACGAAAACAGGTCCGCCGAAAGAGGGGAACGGAGCATGGAACATCACATATCCGTCCGCCACATACATCAAAGCCGCAAGAAAAACCAGAGACAGAATCAGACGCTTCTTCAGCGCAGGCACCTCGGATGGCGCCCCGTCGGATTCCAGATCGTCCCGGAGCGATGCGCCGTATCCGGCTGCCTCAACCGCAGCAACCACCGAAGCTACGTCTGCCTCTCCTTCAACCTGCATGGAAGCGGTCATCAAATTCACGCTGCATTCCTTTACGCCTGGAACGGAGCGGACCGCCTTTTCCACGTGAGCGCTGCATGCTGCACAACTCATTCCAGTTACGGTATACCGTTTCTGCATCTGTTCTCCTTCTATCTCTCCCGGATCCGGAAAACGGGTCTCTCCTTTTTTCGGGCGATCTGAGCGAAACTGGCAGGAACGCCTTGCTCTTTGGATCGAATTCGGCTATAATAGAACTCAGCCTGCAAACAATGCAACGATTTCCATGATTCCGAGAACCAGAGGGATCACTCCAATCGCGCAAAGGATAATCATTTGAGGCCGAAGCATCCCGTCTTTATTCTCTTTGTGGTCCGCGTAATGCTGAAGCGTATAGCCAACGATTGCCGTCAGAAGAGAAAAGGGCGTTAAAGCGGGAATCAGTTGTCCCGTGGTACTGGTAAAAACGTAGGAGAGGATACAGAGGATTACGCCTCCCCATATCATGATGGAAAAGATCGGATTCTTTTTCCCTTTCGGATTCTCCAAATCTATCCCCTCTTTCTCTTCTTTCAATCAAAATAGTCCCTTTATCCTTGGATTATATCATATTCCTTCCATTAATACAAGTATTATTCCCTCTCACTCCTCACTCTCCAGAACAAAAATACTGAAAGGAAGGCATCCCGGATGCAAATCGGAAACGTTTCGCTCCCACACGGACTGCTCCTGGCCCCCATGGCAGGGATTACGGACGTCTCCTTCCGCTCCGTCTGCGCCTCGTTCGGCGCAGAATACGCGGTCACGGAAATGATTTCCGCGAAGGCGCTCTGGTACGGTGACCGAAAAACTGAGCGGCTGGCACGTATTGCTCCCTCGGATCCCCCCTGCGCAATTCAGCTTTTCGGGTCGGATCCTGAGTGTATGGCATTTGCTGCGGGACGCTTCTCCGATCCTTCGGCCGCCCCGTCCGGAATCCTTCCGGCCGCAATCGACCTCAATTTCGGCTGTCCGATGCCGAAAATCGTAAACAACGGAGAGGGATGCGCTCTCATGAAGCAGCCCGTCCTCTCCGGAAAAATCATTGAGGCGGTCAGAAAAGTCACGCCGCTGCCCGTTACCGTGAAAATCCGTTCCGGATGGGATTCTGACCATAAAAACTGTGTTGAAATTGCTTCCATCGCCGCCAGTCTGGGCGTCTCCATGATCGTTGTCCACGGAAGGACAAGATCCCAGCTTTACGCTCCTCCCGTGGACTACGATGCAATCGCATCTGTTCGCCAGGCAGTTCCGGACTCGATTCCGGTCATCGGAAACGGAGACATCTTTACGGCGGAAGACGCAAAAAGGATGATGGACAAAACCTCCTGCGACGGAATCATGATCGCGCGGGGTGCCGAAGGGAATCCCTGGCTGTTTCGGGAAATCCTTTGCTGGATGGACGGGGTCCCTTACGTTCCCCCGACCCAGAAAGAGCGAATCGAAACCGCCGTTTTTCACCTTGCTCGCCTGGGGGAAGAAATCGGTCCGGAAAAAGCCGCTCTCGAAGGCAGAAAACACGCAGCCTGGTACACCAAGGGAATGCGGAATGCCGCTTCCCTGCGGACCAGTCTCATGCAGGCGGACTGTTTGGAACAGTTGATTCGGCTTCTGGAGGAGAGTTCTGTCTGAGTTCCTCCCAAAACACATTCCCGCTTTTTCAGAAACAAAACCCCGGGTTTTTGAACCCGGGGTTTTGTCGGATACGGTTACCGTACAGAAAACGGAGAGATAGGGATTCGAACCCTAGAACGGGTATTAGCCGTTACGCGATTTCCAGTCGCGCGCCTTAGACCAACTCAGCCATCTCTCCAGATTCTCAGCTTCCTTGCTCATCCGAGGGCAGATTGTATCATACTTTGTCCGGATTGTCAAGGCGAATCATCCAAAAAGCCGATTTTCAGGCAAAAAAGCACCGTGCGACAGACAGTTTTCTATGATTCTTTCCGTTTTCGCACGGTTTGCCCCGCTTTCTCTTCCGAGAGAAGCGGGGAAAGCGCCATGAGATAAGGCGGCTTTCCCCGGATGCGAAGAAACAAATACATATTTTTTCTTAATCAGGCGGAGGATCCAAATAATCAGGCAGGAACCGCCGATCGCAAGGAGAATACTCGTTACCCATCCGCCGCCGATTCCGATCAGGCTTCCCAGCCAGCCTCCCAGCGCACCGCCGAGGATGCCGAGAATGATATTGACCAGGAGTCCGTTTTTGCTCTTCATGATCTTGCCGGCGAGCCAGCCGACCAGAGCACCGATTACCAAGCTAACAAGGATTTGCCACAGCATGATTTTGTTCTCCTTTTCTGATTTGATTTACTCTTTTGAACGGAATCCGCTCGGCAGACGCACCCAGGTCTCACGCCCCTTCTCTTCTGTCCGAAAAGAAACCGTCGAGGTCCCCTGCGTTCCCGACACGCATTCCGCCTCCGAATCAATTTTATTGTACCATTAAACACGAATCCTGTCAAGAGATCCCTCTGTGCAAAACGGCTTGCCGCGCCTATCCCGGATTCGGAACAGCGGCCCGTGACAGAATGCGGGGATTTTTGTGGTCAGGATTCGACGGTGTCTTCCGGCAGCTGCCAAACCTGAATGTTGTCCACGACCATTTCGGTGTGTTCGTCGTGCGACCTTGTTATCTTCTCCGGAACGCACAGATTGAGCCAGACTGTTTCCGGCACCTCCGATGTGCCGTAGCAGTACTTGCTCGCACAAATCAAAACCCCGTCAATATAGACCCGGTAGAGATCCCGATCCCAGAGCAAACCGAAAACATGGAACTCATTTTCAAAATCCAGTCCAAGAAAAGGAGCCTCGTACAATTCGTTGGAAAGATCTTGCTCCTCCTCCGTTTCACTGACCCAGAAGCAGCTCGTGTGGTAGTCTTTCCCGAAATTTTCGACGATATCCATTTCACATCCGCCAGGCCCTCCTGCGGAATGCATGTACCGGTCCCAGATCCAGAACGCAGACCAAAAATCGCACCCTCTCCCGTACGTCTGGCTACACTTCATAGTACATTCAAAGTACCCGCGGCAGAACGTTCTGACTGTCCCGATTCCGCCCGAGTACCATCCGGTCCCGTATTCCCCGTTTTCCTTCCAGTCCCCGGAAATGATCAGTTTTCCGTCCGAAAGAGAGAGCTGAGACTTAGCTAAAAAACCGCACGAGGAGGGGCCGTCTGTCCAGGTCTTCCACTCCTCCCAGTTCACCTCAGTTCCATCAAAACGGTCCTCGAACACTTTCCTGTACCCGAGTTTTGAAATGCTGTCCCGGGTAACGAGCGGTTCCTCTTTGAGCCCCTCTCTTAGAGAGAATTCGGAGTAAGTGCTGTCACTGTTGGAGGGATGTCCTGCGAATTCTTCCAAAAACCTGACCCAGAGCTGTCCGGCGAAAACGGGAACAGGCGTGAGAAAGAACACCGTTCCGTCTTCCGTCACACCGTACCGGAGGGAACCCGGACGGTACTCTGGGACTCCCTTCCGTTGAAACCGGTTCCCTATCAGAATCTCGTGATCGAACCGCTTCCCGGTTTCAGGAAGCATCTGGTCGTCTCTTGCCACAACAATTTTCGGGACAAAACCGACCGTTGATTCAAATGCTCTTTCCAACGGGGGAACCACCCTTTTTTCTTTTGTGTACCTGTATTCCGGGCAATCTGGAACGTAAATGACCACAGTATAGTCCCGAAGTGAGTTCCCGCAGATGTCAAAAGGACAACGGGACAGCGCTTGGTCCGATCCGAATTGATCTTTGTTCTTTTGCTCCATTCTAAACGCCTCCTCTTTCTGAAACGGTTTATTAGGGGAATCTCTTATCCTTTTCAGCTGCCACCCGCCTCACAGGATAATTCCTTCTCTATACTAATCCAGGCTTGTTGAGATTGTTAATGGCTCGACGAACCGGATTTTGTATGCCAGTCAGCAAATCGAATGATTTGCCTTTTTGCGTCAACGACAGCCTCAACGCCAAATGGTATAATGCACCTGGGCATTGCATGTCCAATATTAACGTTGAAAACAATAGAGAGTTCGGGACGGTCGATGACCTTCACAAGCAATTGCTTGTATTCCTCCGCATACGTTTCATCCATTGGTTTTCCAACCAGCACCCCGGAAACTGTATTGAACACGCCCGTTTTCTTCAGGCTTTCAAGAGCACGCTGATATTTTTCGGGTGTTGGTTTTTCTTCACTGGATTCCAGTAACAGGATATACCCTTCCCACTCCTTTGAATCGGGAAACAAATGGTATTTCCGACAGAGTGCCGGCATATCAGCATATCGGTCCTCATGGAAGAAATCATACATGGAATCGATACAGCCGCCGAGAATCTTTCCCGAGAACACGGGAGAACCCTGAAGCAGTTCGAATCCATGATTTGGACGGGCGGGCAACCGCGTGCCAACCTGTTCGGGTGTGAATTCCTTTCGTTCTCCATACCAGACATCGCTGGGTGTTATCTCCCGAATATGTCCGGTTCTGACTAGTTCTTCAAAAAACTTCCGGGTATATGGATGCATTTCCGGACCAAGTACACAGATATCCGATAAAAACGCCTGACCGTAAAAGGTGTTAAGTCCAACTTTATGAAGCATCAGATGATTGACTGTGGTGTCTGAGAATCCCAAAAAGACTTTTCTCGAGACTGCATTCGCCAACTCATTGTGATCGAACAGATATGGTAGCAGTCGATAGGTATCGTCTCCACCAATAGCACACAGGATCATATCGATTTCGGGATCGCCGAACGCCAGCAGAAGATCTTCGGCCCGTTTTTCCGGATGTGCCTTAATGTATTCCAACCCCTTCAGCGCATGTGGCATGAATTTAACATTCAATCCATACTCTTTCAGCCTACGAAGCCCTATATCGACTTCAAACTGAATGTAAGACTCCCCCGCAATCCCGCTAGAAAGGCTTACGATAGCAACATTCTTAATCATAGACTCCTCCGTAAATCCCGCTTTGTTAGGCGGGATATCCCGCCCGGCCGGATTCTATCTGTTTGTCAACCACTCTTCTCTTGTCAGCAAATTGACGTGACCTTTTCTCGTTTCTCCCATTTGAAGAACAGGTACACCGTCGGTTGTCCACTGATACTTGAAACCGAGTTTTTCCTGCACACGCTTTGACTTGTTGTTGCCGTCGTAATAGCCGCACCATATACGTTTGAGTTTCAAATCTTCAAAAGCGTGCCGAAGCAGTTCTCTCGCCGCTTCCGGCACAAGACCGCGCCCCCAATACGGAACACCGATCCAGTATCCGAGTTCCGCCTCGTCATCCTTTTCCGCAAGGTCATTATGGTGCAGACCTATACTCCCGCCCGGAAGCCCCGTTTCTTTCAAAACAATGGCATAGGTTTCGGGCTTCATAAGGATAGCCCGTATGATCTGCCTGGTGTCTTCCACGTCAGTATGCGCCCGCCAGCCTGCTGCAGGTCCCACGCGTGGATCTTTCGCAAATTTATAGCACTCTTCCGCATCCGTTTCTTCCCATGGACGCAGAATCAATCTCTCTGTTTTTAAAACCATTTCAGTTCACCAAATCCCAGTTTATTGATATGATTCTACTCCATCAATCGAAACAATTAGACTGAAAAACGGGGTTGGAACAGCTGATACCAACCCCGTATGTGGCGGAGAGGATGGGATTCGAACCCATGCGGGATTGCTCCCAAACGGTTTTCAAGACCGCCTCGTTATGACCGCTTCGATACCTCTCCGTATTCAATTTGCAGCGACCTTTGACTGAAGTCGGATAGAAAACGGACAATTGTCCGTCCCGTTTTCTGCAAGCCAAAGGCGCAAAGACTGCAGACAAGCGGAGCTTTGGGGTAACAACTGAAGCATTTGCGAGGTCGCAGGCGAAGGAACCATTCTGATTTCTTGACCGTCTCGTTCTAACCGCATCGATAGCCCGGCCTAAACCGATGAACGTTCCGCAGAGGGCAGAAACATCCGACCCATTCCGGCTCTATGCCAGGGAAACCAGCAAACACCCGCCTTAGTTATTATATCTCATTCCGACACGCCGGTCAAGGGAAGAGAGGCAAAAAACAGAGCAGAACAAAAACGGGCTCATTTGTTTTTTGCCATCTTCCAAAGAGGTTGTCCTTCGTGAAACGCCTCAAGTGATTACAAAGAAAAGGTAGCCAGCTCGACAGCAACCTGTTCTCCGGTTTCCATGTTCTTCAGCTGAGCGATTCCGGACCTCAGTTCCTCCTCTCCGAGGATCAAGGTATAGGACGCTCGAATCTTGTCGGCGTACTTCATCTGAGCTTTCAAACTGCGGCCCACCAGATCGCTTTCCGCCCATTTGTCTTCAGCGCGAAATCTTGAGGCAATCTGAAAGGCTCTCATAGCTGCTTCCTGACCCATGGATGCAATGTAAAGAAGAGGTCTCGTTTCCTCCGGGGGGTTAACCCCGGATTTTTCCATCGCATCAATCAAACGGTTGATGCCGATTGCGAAACCGATCCCGGACAGGGACGGTCCTCCCAATTCTCGAACCAATCCATCGTACCGTCCTCCTCCGCACACGGTCGACTGCGCCGCGCCGGTAATAGGACAGAGGAACTCAAATACTGTTCGGGTATAGTAATCCAGTCCCCTGACAATTCCCGGGTCCAGTTCATAGGAAATGCCGGAATCGTCCAGTGCGGAAAGAAGCGTGCTCAGATGCTGTCTGCAGTCGTCGCAGAGAGAATCCACCGTCTTCGGTGCTCCTGCAGCGATCGAAGAACAAATCGGACTCTTGCAGTCCAGTATCCGGAGAGGATTCTTCTTCAGTCTTTCTCTGCAGGTTTCACACAGCTCCGATTCCCGCCCCTGAAAGTACGAAACCAGCGCCTCCTGATACTTCGGGCGGCAGTTGGGGCAACCGATGGAGTTGATGTGAAGGAGCCGGTCCCGGATTCCGAGTTTTTCCAGAATCTCGTTTCCCATTGAGATTACGCTCGCGTCGGCAAGCGCGCTGTCGGATCCGAACAATTCCACCCCGAACTGGGTAAACTCGCGGAACCGTCCCGCCTGAGGCTTTTCGTAGCGGAACATGTTGGCCAGGTAATAGTACCGCAGAGGCATTGCATCAGAGCATTTTCCGTTTTCGATGATGCTTCTGACTACGCCCGCAGTTCCTTCCGGGCGAAGGGCATACCGGGCCTCTCCCGTCCCTTTCTGCTCCAGAAGGTACATCTCCTTCTGGACCACGTCGGTTGTGTCCCCGACTCCACGCTGGAAAAGATCAACATTTTCAAAAGTCGGAAACCGGATTTCTCCGAAACCGTATTTTTCCGCAACGGAGCGGAGCGTCTTTTCGATATGCTGCCAGACTTTCGCTCTCTCCGGAAGAACATCGAGTGTTCCGCGCGGCTTTTGTATCATTGCTGCCATTTTTCGTTATTATTCCTTTCTTGATAGGGTTTCCGGCCCAACTTGGATCCCCGCCGGAATCGCTTCCCAAGACGGCCTTTGTCTCAGGAGCGTAGTTTCTGCATTCTGATATCCTTTCCGGTAAACTGGAAGGCAAAGAACTCTCCCAGCAGTCTGGAGCAGATTCGGTCAGTATAGCGCTGACGGATTTCCGCAAACTGGAGATTGGTGCTGATGATCATCGGTCGACGCGTCATCATTCTTTCGTTGAGCAGTTGATAGAGGCAGGAAACCGTAAACTGAGTGGACATTTCCGCCCCAAGATCGTCCAGAATCAGCAAATCACAATCAAAATACCGAGCGGCTGGTTCCGAAACGCTCCCCTCTCTGTCTTTTCCGAACCGTTCTGCCTCGAACACGGAAAAGATATTCTGAGCGGTATCATATACGACGTCGTAGCCCCTGTCAATCACAGCCTTGGCAATCGCCGTGGACAGATGAGTCTTGCCGAGTCCGGTCGCGCCGAAGAAAAGCAGATTTCCGGATCCCTCTCCGTGAAACGTCTCCGCATACTGCTGGGATCGTTCGAAAACCTTCCTCATGTTCTTTTCCCGGTCTTCTTCCGGATAGTAGGAAAGTGAGAAACTGTCAAATGTCTGTTTATCCAACATTGCCCCAATCCCGGAACTCTCATATCCTGCCAGGATCAGTGCCCGTTTCATGCATCCGCAAATGGAGCGTCCCTTGCTTTCCTTGGTAAAACCCGTGTCATCGCACAGAGGGCATTCATAGCGAACCTGCGTATAATCTGCGGGGTAACCATTCTGGAGCAGCAGATCTCTCGCAACTTCCCGGAGTTCCTGGTTCTCCCGCTTCAGTCTGGCCATCTCCTCTTCCCGGTTTTCCGAAAGAGAGGCGGCAAAAATAGAACAGCCCGTGGAACGCAGAGTCCGATGTATTTCAACGAGAACAGGAATCTTTTCCTCCACTTCCCGCATCCGTTGCTCCGCCGCTTCGGCAGCGGCAAAGTGCTTCTGCTCAAATTCTCTTTTTATTCTTCGGTAATTCTCCTGATTATACACCGACACATCCTCCCGATCTTAATCATCCGCAGGGAAACTGCGGGAAAGGGCGGCGCTCATAAACTCCTCTGTTTCAAAACTTCCCGCCTTTTCTTTTTCCCTTCCGGTCTCACTGCGATCAGCCGGTTTCCCGTTTTCTTTCGTCTTTCCCGCTTCTTCTGCAGTCCGAATTCCCCTGCGATGCCACTCCGAAAGAATTTTATTGACATAGGGAAATTTCGGTTTTCCGATGCTGTCCACCGTGATTTCAAAAGCTATCCGTATGACGTCCATCGGCATATGCCAGTTTTCTGTCCAGTCGGTGATATAGCCGCTTTCCTTTGCGGACAGGGCACGCTCTCCGATTCCAAACATCACCCTGATCTGGGAGGTGGCATCCGAGAGACGGTCCAGCATCCTGATCTTTTCCGTCAGTTCGGAAGCCGTATGAACCCCTTCCTCGTACAGGCCGATCGCCGTACGAACCGCATATCCCACCGAACGTTTCCCCCTCTTCTTGCAAAGGGCGAACAGCAGCAGAAGATACTCGGCATCCATCCCGTAGCTGTTGTTCAGTGCGAGGATTTGAGCGGTTTCGTGCTCGGTAAATGTTTTCCCGAGTTCCTCCTGGCATAAGACAAGCAGATTCTGCAGGGTATCATCCGTGCGTATCATTTCCGAAACCTGTTCCGCCGTATACTCGGGAAGCCCGTGGGTTCCGGGCAGAGGCGACGATGTCCTCGAGCTCTCTTTGCCACGCTCTGCGGTTTCGCTCACAGTCAGGATTCCCTGATCGGCCCAATAGGAAATGGCGCTTCTCACCAGATCCGTCGATACCCCGGCGCGCTCTGCAAGCACTTCCTCCGAAAGACTCCGGTCAGAGCACAAAAGCAGCAGAACCCGGTCATAGGCAGCGCACGGGGGGATCCGTTCTGTCGCGCGTCCCGGAACGGAAAAGGCCTCTGTTCCGAATTGGATGATTTGTTTCACTTCTCTTTTCCCCTGTTAAGGATCCGCCTCAAGTCACCGTCCGGTGTTCTCTTCGGCCGTCCTCAGTTCGTACATCAGTTTCATCAGCGAATCGCCCATGTGGACGTTCTCGACAATCGCGACAGGATTCTCCTGCAGAATCTCTGCGCTGGAAAAATTCCAGATCGCCCGAATCCCGGAGGAGAGGATCTTTTGAGCAACCGTTTCCGCTTCGGCCTTCGGAACGGTCAGGATTGCGATGTCGATATGGTATTTTTCGGCAAATGCCGGGAGGGTCTCGACATCCATAACCTGGTAGCCGTCAACAATCTGGCCAATCACCGATGGCGCGTTGTCAAACAGCCCGATCAGATTCACTCCCCGGTGCTCGAACATCGTACTCCCCGCCAGGGCTCTTCCCATGTTGCCTGTTCCGACAATCACGGAGGTAAAACCGTTGGAAACGCCGAGAATGTCTGAGATCTTGGAGCAGAGATAGGTAACGTTGTATCCGTATCCCTGCTGACCGAATCCGCCGAAACAATTCAAATCCTGACGGATTTGCGATGCGGTCACATTCATTTTCTCGGACAGTTCACCGGAAGAAATCCGAAGGATTCCCTGCCGGAGGAGTTCCCGCAGATATCGGTAGTAACGGGGAAGCCTGTTAATCACGGCGGGAGAGACTTCCGCCGTGTTTTTCTTTAAATCCCGTCTCATTATAAATCCCGAATCGTATTCATGACATATTCAGTAAACTGCTCGCAGGTGGCACCGGTATCCCGTCCGGTCATGACGTATTTCCGTTCTTCGAACATGCAGATATCCAGCGCGCGTTCCAACCGTTCCGCCTTCTCCTGATATCCGATGTGCGACAGAAGCAGTATCGAGGCGCGGAGCATGGAGCAGGGATCCGCGTAGATATCCCGCCCTTCGGCCACCATTCTGGGGGCGGACCCGTGAATGGCTTCGAACATGGCGTACCGTTTCCCGATGTTTGCGCTCCCGGCGGTCCCGACACCGCCCTGGAATTCGGCGGCCTCGTCCGTAATGATGTCCCCGTAGAGGTTCGGAAGAACAAAGACTTTGAAATCCGTTCTGCGCTTCTCATCCACCAGCTTCGCGGTCATGATGTCAATGAACCATTCCGTAGTCCGGATTTCCGGATACTCCTCGGCAATCTTCTTGCAGAGATTGAGGAATTTTCCGTCCGTCGCCTTGATGATATTTGCCTTGGTCACAATGGAAACATGATCCTTATGATTCTTTCTCGCATACTCATAGGCAAGGCGTGCAATCCGTTCCGTTCCCTCCGTGGTGGTAATGCAGAAATCACATGCCAGTTCATCCGTTACATGAACCCCCTGGGAACCGACCGCATAGGAGCCCTCCGTATTCTCACGGAAGAACGTCCAGTCGATTCCCTTTTCAGGTACTTTCACCGGACGAACATTTGCAAACAGGTCCAGCCTCTTTCGCATGGCAACGTTTGCGGACTCAATATTCGGCCAGGGATCGCCCGCGTGAGGTGTTGTCGTCGGGCCCTTCAGAATGACATGACAGCCCAGCAGCTGTTCCATCACATCGTCCGGAATTGCCTGATTATGTGCAGCGCGGTTCTCTATGGTGAGCCCTTCGATTTCCTGAAAGCGGATCTTCCCTTTCCGAACCTCTTCCTCCAGAAGGAAGGCCAGCACCTGTCTGGCGCTTGACGTAATACGGGGACCGATTCCATCTCCTCCGCAGATTCCGATCACGATCGTATCCAGAGAACGGTAATCGATAAAATCTTTCTCAGCGCAGATCCGCTCGTTACGTTCCAGCTGACCTTTCAGCATCTCGCGAAAAGCTGCCGCCGCGGTCTCGATTTGTACATCATAGTTCCGATTCATTTCATTTTCCTCTCTATATTTCCTGTTTAATAAGTCGACTTTTTCCGATCCCGCGACCCGCGGAACAGCCCCGGAAAAATACCTTTTCCGTCCTTTTTTCTTTCGGGGAAGAGGGATGATTTTCCACAATATCAACAGGGTTTTCCACAGCAAAACGCCCGCAAATGCCGAGAATAACCGAGTTTTCCACAGCCTTGCCCCCTGTTTTCCTCCTGGTTCAAACCCCTTTCAGAGACGATTTTTCCATTTCCGGAAAAACATTTATAAAGAGATTTTAGAGATTTTCATCGTGCCTCGAAGTGGCCATCGCATTCAGCCCCGCATCCCCCCTGATTCCGTTCAGGAAAGCATAATAAGCCTGAGCGCCTATCATCGCCGCGTTGTCTCCGCACAGTGCCTGTGGAGGGAAATAAACCTGGAGATTCTTACGGGAAGCAGCGTATTCCGTCAACCCTTTTCTAAGGTGTGTGTTCGCAGCGACACCCCCTGCTATCACAAGTTTGGACACCCCTGTTTGCAGAAGGGCCGCATCCATCTGCTTGATCAAGGAATCCACTGCGGCACGGGTAAACCCCGCTGCGACATCGTTCCGGTTCCATTCGGCCCCCGTCTGAGAACAGTGGTTTTCATAATTCATCACGGCCGTCTTAAGACCGGAGAAGGAAAAATCAAGAGATCCGTCCGTCATGGCGGCAAGCGGAAATCTGACCGCACCGGGATCCCCGAGATAGGAGATCCGATCCAGTTCCGCACCTCCGGGGTAAGGAATCCCGAGGATTCTGGCGACCTTGTCGAAGGCCTCTCCCGCCGCATCGTCCCTTGTCCTTCCGATCACCCGGATATCGGTGTAGGTCAGAACCTCGGAAAGAGAGGTGTGACCTCCCGATACGACCAAAGCCAGAAAGGGAGGTTCCGGGGCGGGATCCGAAAAGTAGTTTGCAGCGATATGCCCATGAATGTGATTCACCGGGACAAGCGGGATGCCGTTTGCCATCGCCAGCCCCTTGGCAAAATTGACCCCTACCAGAAGAGCCCCTATCAATCCGGGATAAGCTGTGACGCCGATTGCTCCGATCTCTGAGAGAGAAACCCCTGACTCCTCCAGGGCTTCGTACGCCAGAGACGAGATCGCTTCAGCATGGGCGCGGGAAGCGATTTCCGGAACAACACCCCCGAAGGCTGCGTGAAGAGGAATCTGAGACGCGATACGATTGGACAGAATCCGACGGACCCGGGGATTGTCGTTCATTTCAACGACGGCAACCGACGTTTCATCGCATGAGGATTCCACGGCAAGTATCAGCATGGTATCCCTCCTCTTCCGTCCGTCACTCTGTTCCTCAGTTTACTGAAGCACCCTTGTCATCAGAATCGCATCCTCTTTGGGATGGGAATAATAGTTCTTTCTGCGTCCGTCCTCTCGAAACCCGCATTTTTCATACAGAATCTGTGCAGGATTGTTGGAACAGCGAACCTCCAGCCAGACCGACTTCGCACCGTTCTTCTCCGCTGCAAGAACCGCGGCACTGACCAGTCTGGTTCCCGTGCCCCGCCTTCTGCTGGAAGGATCAACGGCAACCCGAGCGATCTCTGCCCCGTCCGGGAACAAATACATTCCGAGATAACCGGTGATCCGATTCCCTTCTTCTTCCGCCAGCAGCAAGGCAATCGGGTTCCGCAGCGTTTCCTGCAGGGCCTGCTCGCTCCACGGAACCGCGAAACAGCACTGTTCCAAAAGGAGAAGGGCAGGAATGTCCTCTATCCCGCATCTCCGGATTCGGTTCATCCGGTTACCTCTTGCGTATCCGTCAGTTCCTCGGTTTCTGTCTCCGGCAGTTCCCCGTAAAGGATTCCCAAAAACATCCCTTCCGGAATTCGAACGCATTTCCGGGTCCCTCTGTCATAGAGGTAATGATCGTCAGCAGCATCATCCCCGGTCTCCGCGTACAGAATGTTGTAATAGATTCCCTCGTGTGCGTCAGATGCAAACTTCAGGGAAAGACTGAGCGACAGTTCTGACGGAAGCTGCGTCTGTTCCCCCTGGTCAAGGAGGGTTATCATGGAATCAATCAGTTCCTGTTCCTCGAAAATGTCAATACAGATTGTTTCCGAAGCCGTCATTGTGCAGACATAAATCTTGTCTGCCTGCATTTCCGTCAGGGCGGGAAGCGGGGTGCTCTCTTCATAAATCAGTCCCCCGGCCCCCTCAAACTTTTCCGTCAGGATTTTTTCAGGAGAAAGGGAGCCTACCCGGTAAAGATAAACGGTTTTTTCTCCGAATTGAACATCTGCATACGCTTCTCCAACCGAGGCGGGCTCATAGGAGAGAGATGCCCACCGGTATCGGTTTCCGCTTGCCGAATCAACCAGAACGCCGTTTTCCGCATCGTATTCCAGATGAACCGAAACCGAAACAGCATCCTCTCCTCCGCAGGAACTGAGAAGAATCATCAGAAAAACTGCGCAGATTACCAAAAGAGGAAGAAAACTCCTGCGTATGTTCGACACGCTCATGATACGGAGGATCTCCTTTCTGCACTCTCAGAATGTCCGGATCGGTCGGAATCAGTATCCGAATTTGCCCTCCAGACTGTCGTCGTTGTTGACCCAATCCTCAACGGTAATCACACGGAAATCCGTCTTGGTATCCCGGACTACAACGGAACGGATTCCCGCATTGATCACCTGGCGTTTGCACATCGCACAGCAGCAGGTTCCGGGAACCAGTTCCCCGGTCGGCGACGTACAGCTGATATACAGAGTTGCATCCAGCATCTGTTCTCTGGGTGCGGCAATAATGGCGTTTGCTTCCGCGTGAATCGACCGGCAGAGCTCGTAACGTTCGCCGCGGGGAATGGCCAGTTCTTCACGGATGCACCGGCCTAGATCCGAACAGTTTTTCCGGCCGCGCGGCGCACCGTTGTAGCCCGTGGCAACAATGGTGTCGTTTTTCACGATGATTGCGCCGTAGCGCCTCCGCAGGCAGGTGCTGCGCTCCGCAACTGTCTCTGCAATATCCAGATAGTAGTTTTCTTTCGAAACCCGTTTTTCCATTTCCGTATCTCCCCGTTTCTTGTTGGTCGCTTCAGACAGTTTCCTTCTCCAGGAAGGGAACGCAGCCCAGAAGCTCGCAGGCATCCCGGTATTCTCTATCAAACGATTCGTGCGTCTCTGGCGGATAAGGGGTCTTTCGTTTTACGGCACGGATCATGAGATTCTTCGGCGTCTCTTCGGGATCGATCAACTCCACGACCTGAACCTCGTAATCGTTCCGCTTCAGCCAGAGACATCGGAGCGCATCGGTTGCTGCGTCCGACAGCTTCTGTTTCAGCAGAGAGTATTCCGTCATGAAGGAAAGAGAAGGGGCATTCATCCTGTGAAAAAGTTCATGATGGCAGCAGGGGGTGGAAAGAATCACCGGCGCCCCCCAGGCGACTCCGCGGGAAAGGACAAGATCCGTTGCCGTATCGCACGCATGCAGAGACAGAACCAGATCTGGACGTTCGGTGCAGGTGTATTCTTTCAGATCCATGCAGAGAAAGGAAAGCCCCTCGGAAAACCCCAGTGAAGAAGCAATATCATTACAGGCGGCGATGACGTCCGGCTTCCGGTCGATTCCCGTCATGGAAACCGTCCTTCCCCGCATCTTTGTGAAATAGTAATAGACGGCGAAGGAAAGATAACTCTTCCCGCAGCACAGATCAAGAACCCGGAGAGTCCCTTCCCGGGGAAGCTCTTCGACAACGTCGTTTACCAGTTCAAGGAAGCGGTTGATCTGACGGTACTTCGGGCGCTTTTTATCCAGTATCCTGCCATGTTCGTCTGTAATCCCGAGCGGGAACAGAAAGGAGGCGGCAGCATCGGTTTCCGGATCGAGAAGGTATCGATGGGGGCGGTCATGTCCGTGCAGGACGGGGGCGCCGTCCTCCTCGCGGATCCGGTTGATGATATGGCACTCGTTTTTCTTGGAGAACCGGATTTCACAATCGCCGACCGGTGTATGAATATCCGTTTGCCGGTATTCATGTTCCGCCATCCCTGCGAGAATCTCTGCTGCGTCTCCGGCAGGAAGGTTTCTGTGAAAGGCCTTGCCGTCTGCGTAGCGCGTCTCAATTTGCACATAGGAGATATTCTGCTTCCGAAACAGAACCGCTGTTTCCCGGAGAGTATCCGGTTCCGTCTTCTCCCTTCGCCGGGAAAAAGTAATCCGGTCAAACGACTTCGTTCTGCACAGATACTCCATGATGCTGCGGATGTTCTTTTCCATGGCAATCCTTTCCGCGGATCTGCGGACAATCGAGAGATTTTTGTATCAGTACGCCTTGCCCCAGTAGACCAGTTTCCGCGCGGGTTTTCCGCAGCAGACGCAGGTGTCCCCGAACGGTTCTTCCCCAAAAGGCATGCAGCGGGAGGTGACTTCCGCGACTTCCTTCAGGCGGTCCTCGCAGGCCTGATCCCCGCACCACATGGCGCGGATAAACCCGGGCTTGTTTTTAGCGGTATCGATCAGCTCATCGAGCGTGGATACCGTATAGGTCATGGTTTCTCTGCGCTTCAGTGCGTTCTCGTAGAGAGCCGCTGCGTACGCATCAAGGATTCTCGGGATTTCCGTTTCCAGACTTTCAAGCGGGACAAAACTCTTTTCCCGGTTGTCCCGTCGAACGATGACACACTGTCCGTTTTCGATATCCTTCGGCCCGATCTCCAGGCGGAGGGGAACGCCCTTCATCTCGTACTGAGAGAACTTCCAGCCAGGAGTATTGTCGGAGTCATCGATCCGAGCCCGGACAAAGGTACGAATCCGCTCCGTGATCTCTCTTGCTTTTTCCAGCACCCCTTCTTTATGCATCTGAACCGGAATCACGACGACCTGAATGGGGGCGACGGAGGGCGGGAGCACCAGTCCGCTGTTATCCCCGTGCGCCATGATCAGCGCGCCTATGGTTCGGGTGGTCAGTCCCCAGGAAGTCTGACTGACGTACTTTAACTGATTGTCCCGATCGAGATACCGGATTCCGAACGCCTGTGCAAACCCGTCGCCGAAGTTATGGGAGGTCGCTCCCTGCAAAGCCTTTCCGTCGTGCATCATCGCTTCGACGGTGTAGGTTGCCTTAGCGCCCGCAAACTTTTCTTTCTCCGTTTTCTGACCGCGGATCACGGGGATGCAAAGATCTTTTTCATAAAGATTCGCATAGACCTCCAGCATCTGAACCGTCTCCGCTTCGGCTTCCTCCGCAGTTGCGTGAACGGTATGTCCCTCCTGCCAGAGGAACTCCCGGGTACGGAGAAACGGCCTGGTATTCTTCTCCCACCTTACCACCGAGCACCACTGATTGTAGAGCTTAGGCAAATCCCGCCAGGACTGAACGATATTCGCGTAATGCTCAGAAAACAGCGTCTCGGAGGTCGGTCTGACACAGAGACGCTCCGCGAGGGGCTCAGACCCGCCGTACGTCACCCAGGCGACTTCCGGAGCAAAGCCCTCAACGTGCTCCTTCTCTTTGTTCAGGAGTGCTTCGGGAATAAACATCGGCATATAGACGTTCTCATGTCCCAGATCCTTGAAGTGTTTATCCAGGATCCCCTGAATTCTCTCCCAGATGGCGTAGGCATACGGACGGATAATCATGCAGCCTTTGACACTGGAATAATCCACCAGATCCGCTTTCTTGACGATGTCGGTATACCATTGGGCGAAATCCTCGTCCATGGAGGTAATCTGTTCCACAAGTTTCTTTTCGTTGGCCATGTTCTCTTCTCTATCCTTTCAATTGTTTGATCTGAGGGGTCGGATCTGATCGTTTTCCCCTGCCAGGGAAATCAACCGGTTGAGCAGTTCCGTCATCTCTATTCCGGAAGCAGCCCATAATTTGGGGTACATGCTGATTGCCGTGAATCCGGGGAGGGCGTTGATCTCGTTGAACAAAACCGATTCTGTTCCGTCCGCGTTTTCCAGGACAAAGAAATCGACGCGAGAGAGGCCCCTGCATCCCAGCATCAGAAAAATCCGCTTTGCATAATCACGGACGATCTGCGCGGTTTCCGGTCGTATGCGGGCCGGAATATACAAACGGCTGGTACCGGACAGATATTTGGATTCATAATCATAGAAACCCGTTGCCGCTTCGATTTCTCCGACACCCGAGGTTTCAGGGTCGCTGTTTCCGAGTACGGCACACTCGACTTCTCTTCCGCGGATACATTCTTCCACAAGAATTTTATAGTCTACTTCCGCTGCTTCCTCCAGCGCGCCCAGGAGTTCCGCCCGATTCCACACACGGGACGCGCCGATGGACGAACCCCCGTTTGCCGGCTTGACAAACAATGGGTATCCGCTTACCGATTCCGCACGGGCCAAAGCGTCTTCCTGACGGGTCTTCAGTTCTTCTGCGCTCAAGCAGAGGAACGAAGCGGAAGGAATTCCGTTCCGTGTAACGATCTGCTTGGTCAGGTCCTTGTCCATGGCAACCGCTGAGGCGGTGCATCCGGATCCGACATAGGGGATTCCGGTCATGGAAAGCAATCCCTGAAGAGTCCCGTCCTCGGAAAAGGCTCCGTGCACCATCGGAAACACCAATTCCACGGAAAGCCTTTCAAAAAGGTCTTCTTTTCCCGGCCGCCGAACAAACAGAACCCTCTCTCCGTACGAGGGAGAAAGCAGACAATCCGCGAGGAAGGAACTTTTGTCCGCCCAGGAACCATCCGCGATCGAAGCCAGGTCTCCAGAATAAAGGTACCATTTTCCGTCTTTCGTGATCCCAACGGTATGGACATCGTATAGTTCCCGATCGAGCGCGGCTATCATGGAGGACGCACTCATCAGAGATACTTCGTATTCTCTAGAACGGCCTCCAAAGAGGCATAAAAGAGATCGCTTCGATTTAACCTTTTTCAACCGCCGTCCTCCTTTCATTACAGGATTCTGTTCGTGTGCGGCTGTCAACTCGTTTCAAACGAACCACCCGATCCCGTCCGGCGTAATCCTGACGAACCGTACACTCAAATCCGAAAGACGAAGAAATATCACGCAGAGCATCCGCCTGATCGAATCCGATCTCAAACAGGAAACAGCCATCCGGAGGAAGGACGGGCTCGTATTGTGACAGTATTGCCCGGTAAAACAGCAATCCGTCCTCACCGCCGTCCAGCGCTTCCCGGGGTTCCATTCTGACTTCCCGGTCCAGAGTCCCGCAAACCGGGGAAGGAATATACGGTGGATTCGCGCAAATCAAATCCGGACAGCAGTTGTCCGGCACCATGCCCTGAAGGACGTCCCCTCTGCAGATGGTCAGTCGGGACTCGAGAGAGAGCCGTCTCCGGTTTTCGAACGCCGTCTTTAGCGGTTCCGAATACTGCTCCACCGCAAAAGCCCGAGCGTCCGAACGATTCCGAAGTACTGCGCAAGGCACGCACCCCGATCCGGTACAAAGATCCAGAAGCGTCCCGCCGTACGGCAGGGCGGAAAGAATCTCTTCTACAAGAACCTCCGTGTCCGCACGAGGAATCAAACACCCCGGGCAGATAAAATAATCATCTCCGAAAAAGGAAACCTCGCGGAGCAGGTAGGCAAGCGGTTCTCCTTCGGATCTCTTCTTTGCGACGGAGAGACAGGCCTGAACCTCATCTGCCCCCGCTTCTTCCGCGTTTCTGAGCAAACGGTCTTCCGTCCCGATTCCCGCGATTCGAAAGAGAATTTCATCCGCCTCGTATGATGCGTTCCGATCCGAATCCGTTGCCTGAGTCTTCTCGCGCAACACGCGAAGAATCTCTGCCCTCAGTTCTGACCAGCGCATGTTGACGCGTCTTCCGCTTCCTGTCCCCGCTCCTCAGCGGGACCCGATTCATCAGCAGAATCCTTTTCCGTTTCCTCTGCGCGGGGCTCCCGCACGATTCGGTAGGATTCCCCTTCCACGGAATCCGTTTCAAAATCGGGATACTCATCCGACAGGACTGTTTTCACAGACGCTATCGCCACCTCGATCATTTCCGCATCGGGTTCCCGGGTTGTAAGACGCTGCATCCACAATCCGGGAGCAGAAAGGATTCTCGTGAGAAGGTTGTCATGCTTTCCGGCATACATAATGAGTTCAAAACTCAGTCCAACGGTCAGGGGGAGGAGCAGAAGCTTGATCCCCTGCCTGAGCCAAATATTATCCCACGTAATGAACGAAGAAATCACAACCGACACAATCAGTGCAACAAAGAGAAAGCTGGTTCCGCATCTCGGATGAAACCGTTTCTGCGCAGCTATATTCTCAACTGTCAAGGGGAGCTCCTTTTCGTAGCAAAAAATCGTCTTATGTTCGGCACCGTGATACTGAAAGGTTCTCCGAATATCCGGCATAAAAGAGACAGCCCAGATGTAGAGGACAAAAATACCGATCCGAATCAGTCCTTCAGCGAGGTTCTTAAACCACCCGATAGACCCCCCGAACAGAGCTTCCAGTCCCTTGGTTGCCGCCATGGGAAGGAAAAAGAAGAGACCAATGCCCAGCAGCAGACCAAGAACAGTGGAGATGCCCATGATCACGTTCAGAATGCTTTTTCCGAACTTTTTTTCCACCCACTTTTCAAACTTGGTCTGCTCTTCTCCGGTATCTCCGAAGACCTCTGCGGACAATCCGAGAACCCTGTAGGAGAGAATGAGAGTTTCCACCATGTTCACTGCACCGCGGACAATCGGGATCCGGAGTAGCCGAAAACGGTCGCGCACTGTTTGGAAGGAATCCAGAGAAACCCGAATCCGTTTGTCGGGCTGACGGACGGCAACTGCATACTGTCGTCCCGCTTTCATCATGATTCCCTCGATCAGTGCTTCTCCGCCGATCTTTCCCCGCCTGCCGCAAAGCAGCTCGGTATCTTTCTTTTTTGCCATCTGATATCCTTTCTGTCCGATTCCGTTTTTCACCCGGAAGAAAACCGGATATTACTTCATAGAACGGAGAGCCTGCTCCAATCCGCTCAGATCTGGCGGATCCTGCTGTTTCTTTTCCTCTTCGGATTCGGAATCCTCCCAAAGCAGTTCCGCCAGATTCGGATGATCATCCTTGCTCTTCTGCACCGTTTCACCCGCTGGCTCCTCCTCGATCAGAAAGTCGATAAGTTCCCCGCTTTCTTCCTCGGTGTCTGCCCATAAAGCATTAAAATCAATCTTGTCGGCAATTGCCTTTTCTCTCGCGTTTCGCTCGGCCTCAGCGGTTTGCCGAACCATGTTTTCCGCCTCTTCGCGCGCCTGACGTTCCGCTTCTTCCTTTTCTCTGGCAAGGCGTTCCGCCTCTTCGCGTGCCTGACGTTCCGCCTCTTCCTTTTCTCTGGCAAGGCGTTCCGCCTCTTCGCGCGCCTGACGTTCCGCCTCTTCCTTTTCTCTGGCAAGGCGTTCCGCCTCTTCGCGCGCCTGACGTTCCGCTTCTTCCTTTTCTCTGGCAAGGCGTTCCGCCTCTTCGCGAGCCTGACGTTCCGCTTCTTCTTTTTCTCTGGCAAGGCGTTCCGCCTCTTCGCTAGCCTGACGCTCCGCTTTTTCTTTTTCCTCGGCGAGACGTTCTGCCTCGTCGCGTGCCTGACGTTCCGCGTCCCCAGAATCTTTGGATGCTCGGGCGGCGGCCGCAGCGGCAAGATCCGTCACGCTTGGAGTTTCCGAATCAGCAGCGGAGCCTGATGAAACCTGTTCCACGGCGGGAACCCGGTTTTCGCTCACTTTTTCTTTCAGCGCTTTGAGGTAGAGGATCTCTTCCCGGGTAAAGGACGGGTTGCCTCCCGCCTTCTTTTCTCTCAATTTAGCCCGAATCTCTGCGAGGAAAAGGGGACTGACTTCGGGAAGAGTGATTTTCGGTTTTTCTTCCGTTTGAGGCCGAGGAACAGATTCCGTCTCGGGCACATCCTGATGCGAAGACGAACCCTCTTCTCCGGTAGCTGCGTCGGTAGAAAACTCTCTCGTCTCCTCGGATGAGGTCCCTTTTTCGTCCGGAGTCTTTTCCGGATTTGCGGCACTTTCTTGTTCTCCCTCCTCCGACGGTTTCCTTTCTGCTGAAAAACGATAGCCGCACTCGGGACAGACTGCCTCTCCTTTTTTGCGGATTGCTCCGCACCTCGGGCAGTAACGGTGTTTGGGGATCATCGCAACAATCAGCACAACGATCAGAACCAAGAGAAGAGCGGCCGCGATCCAAAGAAACAAACAGATTCCGAAGGGAGCCGGACAAATCCCGCAAAGCGGGCAGACGAAGGGATGTTCCTCTTCTTCCTCTTCCGTGGTGACTTCTGCCTCGGTAGCGGGAGGAGCCGTCGTCTCGATCTCCTGCGGTTCGATATTGAAAGAAAGAGAGGTTGAGAAATCAGAGGACAAAGCAGATCCTCCGGCGGTTGCCAAATACCGCGCCCGAAGATTGATGAGAACGTACTGAGGCACTTCTTCAGCAGGAATGGTGACGGTGTAGTCCCCTCCGGTGATGGCGGTAATGCTTGCATCCTCAGCTGCGAACTCCGTCGGCTTCCACTCCGAACCGTTCACCCGGGATTCCACTTCCATCGAGATTTCGCCCTGGTCATAGTAAGCCATCCAGACTGCAATGGAACGAACGGATTCGCTGGGTTCGACGCCGAAATAGACCGTTGCGCTCCCGTCCGGATTAATCTCCATTCGGTCGGAGGTCAATTTCGGAGGAAGGATCGACGTCGCTCCTTCCGGGTCATTCACTTCGGCTCCGCAGAAAGACGATTCGGAGAAAGAAGAAACCATATACCGGACCGCACCGGACGAGTCACGAACCGGAAGAACAAACCGAGCCCGTACCGCGAACTTGGTCTCCTCGGGATCCGCTCCGTAGTAGTACAATCCGGAATCTTCTTCAGACTGTTCGAGGTCTCCGTAGGGGATTTCCAGGAGGCTTCCGTCCGGAAGAGTTGCGCGGAAGGATGATTCCCCAAAGGAAACCGAAACCCGTTCAACAATCTGGTTTTTTCCGTAGGACAGCGGGTAGAGGGGAGCATCCCAGAGATGTGCGGAATCCTCCTCTTCCGAATACAGGTTATAGCGAGATTCGCTTCCGTTCACGGTGACATCCAGCTGGAGATAGATTTCTCCGGGAACCGTGAATCCGTACTGCTCATACGCCTGCGGATTCCAGGATATATTGTTCAGAATCGACCGGATGGTGTCAGGGTAATAGAAATAACAGGTTATACTGCTGTCGCCGTCTGCTCGATAAGCATCTTCGCTTTTCTCTACGCTCTGATTCAGCTTGGTCAAAAGGGATTGAGGACGATCGAGGAAAAGCATGTGTCCGGCTTCCTGTGCGCGGAAGGATGCGATCTCCGTCTCAGAGAGAACGGTTCCCTCATCATCTGTCCTCAACACGGAAAAATAAGCCGCATAAGAAGGAGAAAAGGATAGCACTTCTACCCCGTTTACAGTGACTATTTCCAGAAAAGAGGGGAGTTCGCTCCCATTGTCCGGATTCCGGAACTCCGCAAGAAAAGAGGGTGACAGAGAGGAATCGCTGCCAAGGACGGTCACATTCAGCCAGCCTGCAGCCTCTCCGGAGAGCAGACCCCCGTCCGAGATCGACACGATATTACCGGATTCGCGGGGAAAAACCGCGGAGCGGAGTGAGATTGCTCCGGTGTCCGGTTTCTCGCAGTAAATCAGAAACCCAACGGTACAGGAAACGGAATCATCGGACGCAACGGAGACAGGTTCCACCCGGACGCTGCTTTCCTCAGCCGACAAGGAGATCGGAAACAGGCTGATCAGCAGCAACCCCGCAAGAAGCAGGGCGGCCATTCTGATCCGGATTGAATTCTGTTTTAAGCAAAACACATTTTCCATCGTCTATTCTATCCTTTCGTCGTCTGTCAACTTACCGGGATTCTTGGCTTTCCGGAAGCTTCTACTGCGAAAAAGAACGGGGAAGTCGGGGAATTGATGATGCGAAACAGTGAAACGGAAAAAGACCTGCGGTCCAAAGATGACAGCTTCTCGGAAAGCAACTTCCCTTCCAGCTCTCCCTCCGAATGACCG
The DNA here is from genome assembly GCA_017612655.1 of Clostridia bacterium. Taxonomy (GTDB): domain Bacteria; phylum Bacillota; class Clostridia; order Oscillospirales; family CAG-272; genus RGIG3925. The sequence goes on from JAGAFM010000047.1 coordinate 80,874, forward strand.
GGATAAACCGCAATCAGAACAATTCCGTCCGGAGAACAAAGGCGGATTGCCGTATCAACCGCCAAAAGAGTGGATTCATGACGCGTGGTCAAGGAACGGTCGCTTCCGGGAAGCCATCCAAGATTGAAAACGGAGGCACAAAGGGGTTCGTGGATATACTGACCGGCATTTGCGTGCGAATCAAGGATCAGCGTGCAGCGCTCCTCCACTCCGGCCGACCGGAGGCGTGCTTTGGTCTGTTCGAGTGCCCGCTCCTGGATATCAAAAGCGTAAACATGACCGGTTGCCCCGACCTGCTCCGCAAGCCAAAGCGTATCGTGCCCGTTTCCCATCGTGAAGTCAGCAACGGTCCCTCCCGGTGCAATGTGGGAAGCCAAGAACTGCTTGTGCATGGAAAGCAAATCGACAACTGTCATAAACGCTCCTGTTTTCTCAAGTGATCAGACAACAATCTGCATTCTATCATTATATACGATAATCCCCTTTTTTTCAAGTCTTTTGTTAAAAATGATACAAATCCGAAAGTCGTTTTTCAAACGAAAAAACCCGGTTCGAAATGAACCGGGTTCAGGAAAAAGCGGAAGGAAATCAGCTTCATCTTCCGTTGCAACGCGTCAGCTTTCATAGATCGGAACGTCGTCCGGAAGGGTCAGATAGTCCCCCGGATCGCAAATCACATGGTCTTTCCGGAATTCCAGATGCAGATGGGGACCGGATGCTGAGCCGGAAGTCCCGACATATCCGATCAACTGCCCTTTCTGAACAATATCCCCGTCATGGACCGCCAGTCTGGCCTGATGGGCATATACGGTTTCCATTCCGTTCGCGTGACGAATCCGAACCATGTACCCGTAGGACCCGTGATAATGCGCAAATACCACGACACCGCCGTCACACGCGTAAATCTCGGTCCAAACCGGAGCGGCGATATCATATCCGAAATGGAAATTCTGGGCGCCCCAGAGCTCTCTCCACCCGAATCCGCTGGAAAAATAAGCGACCATCCATCGTTCGATCTCTTCCGTCCCGTATTTGGAGGAAATCGTTTGGTTGTCCGGAAGGGGCCAGCCGAACTCCCCGGTCGAGACGGACGGGTCGGTTAAAAGATACGTAATCTGGTACCGAACCGCATTGACGGGTTCCCTAACTACGGTACGGTCAAGAATCTGTGTTGAGTAGATTTCACCGGTGACCGGATCGGCTTCACGAGACCAGGTAACGCAGGCCAGGCCGTTCTCTCCGGGAGAAATCAACGTAGACCCTTTGACGTAGCCTTCCTCCCTGTAATCGATCCCGTATGGGATGACTTCCGCCGTTGAACCTTCGAGTTTGCAAGAATAGTGAACACCGTTTCTCAGAGCTCGATACGCGTCCACCGGATCGAAAATGTCGCTTTGCCACTCCAAAACCATTTTGATCCGAACCTCGGTCTGCGGGACCGGATCACCCCAACCGCGGTTTTCCGCTGCGAGCAGGGCTTCCTCCCGGATTTCATCCAGTTCGTTTTGCGCCATCGACTCCTCGGCAGTCAGGCAGATCGTTTTTCCGTCCGCCTCGACAGCGTAGGCAATCGTCAGATGATCGGAAGCAGGATGAGGGAAGTCCGTACGGTACGGGCAGACCGCTTCCCGGCTCATCTCCTGGGAAGCTGCAGACACTCTGCCCCAGAAACAGGCTGAGAAGAACCCGGCCAAAGCAAGCAGCAGAAAGCATCTGATCGTTCTCTTCAATGCCCTTCCCCCCTTCTTTCGCTATTCCTTGATCCGTTTCAGACTCATGGTCAGCGTCACGGCAATTCTCCCAGATAAGCCCGAATCTGCGGTTCGATCCAGTAAGAAAATTCTGTGTGAACCATTCGCTTCGCCTCGTTCCGGATCTTGCAGTACGGACCGGCTCCGTCCACCGCTCCCTCCCAGATGTCGGCAAAGCAGAAATCATACACTCCGTCCCGGAGGGACTGCGTATAAGAAACAGCATCTCCGCACAGAATGCGCACCTTTTCTTTCATCGGAAACTGAGGGAGAAGATACTCTGTAAACAGATCAATAACTTCCTGCTCCCGTTCTACGACGGTAACGGAGCGAACCGTTTCGGACTGAGAAATCCGGAATGCATAATATCCGAGTCCCAGCCCGAGAACCAGAGTATCTCCCCAGGCAGCCCGGACAGCCTTCTCCATGGAATGAATTTCCGACGGGCAGACCGATACCCAGGGAATCGGCCCCTCGTACAGTGCCGGGAAAGAGACCGGAACGGAAAAAAAGCCCAGCTTCGGCACGACGAATCGCCCCTCAAAATCCGGCATGTCGTAATGGAAAATTTCCCCACGTTCATAGGAGCTGTGGGCAAGACGAAATCTTCCGATTGACCTGTCCGGAACGGTTACGGCGGACAGGAAGGGGTCCGCCAGAAAGATCTTTTCGTCCAGATGCCTTCCGTTCCGAAACAACTGTGCAATATATCCCCCGTCCGTCGTGCTTCCAAGGTCCATTTCGGAGAAGAACTCCCGCAGCACGTAAAAAGTCTCAAATTCTCCTGGCATCAAACCGAGTGTCTTCAGTTCCTCCAGTTCTTCTTTGGAATAGGCTTTTTCCGCGTTTTTCAAGTCTTCCTCCGTGTACCGGATACACGGAGATTGCTGTGCGATGGTGCGCCCGATCTCGGCGCTGACCGCAATGGATTCCTCGTAAGTCATTTCATTTCAGTGTCCTTCGTACCAGTTTCTCGCCGCTTTGACATCCACGGTTAGAGGGACGGTTAAACTGACCGCCTGTTCCATCGTTTCCCGAAGAATATCGGAAACCGCTTTCTCGCAATCTTTGGAACACTCCACAATCAGTTCGTCATGAACCTGCAGGATAAGCGCCGCGTCCAGTCCTGACTCTGTCAGGCGCTTCTCAAGGCGAACCATCGCCAGTTTAATGATATCTGCAGCAGTTCCCTGAATCGGGCTGTTCATGGCGACCCGTTCCCCGAATGCTACAACCGGCTTCTTGGAGGAGGAGAGCTCGGGAATATACCTTCTTCTCCCGAAAAGCGTCGTTACGTATCCCTGCTCCTTCGCAGCGGCAATCGTCCTGCGAAGATATTCCGCTACCCCGGGGTAGGTCTGCATATAATCTTCAATATACTTTCTGGCCTGCCATCTCGGGATCCCGAGATCCTCCGAAAGAGAAAACTCTCCGATCCCGTAGACAATTCCGAAATTGACCGCTTTCGCCCGCTTACGCTGTTCCGGAGTAACTTCCTCTCTTCTGCAGTGGAAAACGCGGGATGCCGTTTCGGAATGAATGTCCGAGCCATGCCGGAATGCCTCCGTCATAGTCTCGTCGCCCGAGATTGCGGCAAGCAGTCGGAGCTCGATCTGAGAATAATCCGCATCGATCAGTACATGATCTCCGTCTTTTGCGACGAAAAAGCGGCGGAGTTCCCTTCCCAGTTCCGTTCTTACGGGAATGTTCTGCAAATTCGGCTCCGTAGAAGAAAGGCGGCCGGTCGCCGTAACCGTTTGACGGAACGAAGTATGGACCCGTCCGTTTGCGTCTGCGAGTTCTGCAAGGGCATCCGTATAGGTCGATTTCAGTTTCATAACCTGACGATAGTCAAGGATCTCCGCGACGAGAGGAACATAGGACCGGAACTTTTCCAAAACATCGGCGCTGGTGGAACGCTTCTTGGACTCGGCGGGAAGCATCATTTCGTCGAAGAGCACTTCGGCCAGCTGCTTCGGGGAATTGACATTGAACGGATGTCCCGCCATGAGGTAAATCCGTTCCAGGTATTCTTCGCACCGTTTCCCCAGCTCTTCACCGAAGGACCGGATCCCCTCGGTATCCACCTGAAATCCGCGAACTTCCATTCGATGGAGAACCTCTGCGAGTGGTAGTTCAATTTCCTGGTACAGCCGCATGGTCCCGGTCTCCTCCAACTCACGTGAGAGGATCTCACGGAGACGAAAAACGAGATCGGCTTCCACGCTTCCTTCCCGTTCCTCCGGAAGAAGCTGATTCAAATAGCGGACGGACAGTCTCTCCAGGGAATCCGCCCCTCCTCCGGAGTCCAGAACATAGGCGGCAATTCTGGCGTCGAACGCGGCGGAAAAGGTGTCCTGTGACCGTTCTTCGAGCGAAGTGTAGAATGCCTTGCTGTCGAATACCGCAATGTTGGTCCTGCCGCTGAAGAAACCGAACGGGTTGTCATCACACCGCAGGACTGCGTCCGAGGTACGGACCCAAAGGATACCGGCATGGAAATCCGCGGCCGCGGAACACGGTTCGTCCGGCGGCAATTCCATCAATTCCCGGACGGAGACCCTTTTGACAGGGACGGAAACCTGATACGTATCTCCCCCCTGCTTCCCTTCCTCCGATATCTTTTCCGCAAACTTGCGGAATTCCAGTTTCAGATACAGGGATCGAAGCGCTTCCCTGTCCGACAGATCGGCTTGTTTCGTCAGGGAACGGTAGGGGATCTCGAGAGGAGCATCCTTCGCGATTGTCGCAAGTTTTCTGGAGAAAAAGGCGGATTCTTTCCCGTCTCTCAGTTTTTCCAGTGTGCTCTTTCCGACCGTTTGCCCCTCCATTTTTTCATATAGTTCTTCAAGGCTTCCATACTCTGAAATCAGCCGCTCGGCCGTTTTTCTTCCGATTCCCTTTACCCCGGGAATATTGTCCGAAGAATCTCCCATAAGGGCTTTGAGATCAACAAACTGTTCCGGCTGGATTCCGTACTCACCGAAAAACACCTCCCGGTCAAAGGGAATTGCTCCTTTATTCGTTTCCAGGAGAACGGTTGTTCGATCGGAAATCAGCTGAAGGGAATCCCTGTCTCCCGTCAGGAGGAAAACCCGTGTGTCGCCCTCCTCTTCCGCCTGAAAGGCATAACTTCCGAGAATGTCGTCCGCTTCAAATCCGGGGACTTCGCAGATCTGAAATCCCAGAGCGGAGGCCACCTCCTTGGCGACGGGAAACTGTTCTTTCAGTTCCGGCATCATCGGACTTCTTCCGGCTTTGTATTCCGCGTAGAGCCGGTGACGGAACGTCGGTTCTTTCCTGTCAAATGCCATCACGCAGTGATCGGGGGCATAGTTTTCCATCGTGCGGGACAGTATGGAAACCATTCCGTAGACGGCATTGGTATGAAGTCCGTCCCGGGTCGTCATCGTTCCAATCCCGTAGAAGGCTCGATTCAGGAGGCTGTTCCCGTCCACTACCAGAAGCGTTTTCACGTCTGACTCTCCCCTTCCGTTTCATTCGTTCCCGGTTCTTCCTCTGACAGAACCGCAAATTCCGTCAGAATCATGACATCTCTCACCTCTGAAAGGCGTACCGAAGGGGTTATGACCGCTGTTCGGGTCATGGTGGCGGCATCCCACCGGACTTCCCGGATTACCCCCAGGAGAAGCCCACGGGGAAAGGAGTCCCCCCTGCCAGAGGTCCGAATCCGATCCCCCTCCCGGACATCCGCATCCGCGTCCAGATAGGAGAAAAGAAGGTCTCCCTCCAGCCTGCAGGCATAGTTTCCCTCCGCCAGGCCTTCCGTGTTGTTTCTCTCTACATACGCCCCCGTCGAGAATGTCAGTTCCGTAATCGGCGTCACAGTCGCGCTGTTCGCGGTGACGGACGCGATCTTCCCGATCACCCCTGCCTCCGTAATCACCGGATATCCCACCGCAATTCCCTCTCCAGATCCCGCGTTCAGGGTAAGGGAGAAAGAATAACCGGACTGATAGGCGGAAACCACCTCGCATTTCAGAAAGCGGTAATCCGCATGGTTTTCCTTCAGCTCGAGGAACTGTTTCAGATAGGCATTTTCCTCCAGCACCTGCTCCGCTTCCGACAGGGTCTGCTCCATGGAAATGATCTGCTGGCGGAGCCGGTCGTTCTCTTCTTTCAGCTTGTCATATTCGGTGAAACGGGAGAAAAACTGATTGCAGCTCTGTCCGATTGCATAGAACAGATTCCGGACCGGCGTCGTAATCGCTTCCGTCACGACGCGGACTGGCTCTGTATTTCCGGTCGCAATCAGTAAGGTCGGAACAACGGTGCAGACCAGTGCGACAATCAAGAGCGGGATCAAAACGGGGTGCTTTCGATTGTTTTTCATCTCGGATTCCTTATCCCTTATTTCGAGCGGAATTTTATGATTCGGTCAATGTCCCCCTGGAAGGCGAGCAGCCTTCCGATCCCCTGAACAGAGCACTCCATCGGGTTTTTTGCAATCGTAGTCTTCAGGTGGGTAGCCTGGGAAATCTGCTGACAGATCCCGCCCATCAGAGCTCCCCCTCCTGTCAGAAGAATACCGTCGCCGTATAAATCCGCAGACAGTTCAGGAGGCGTCTCCTCCAGCAAAGAGCGAATACTGTCGGTGATTTTTCCCATAGGCTCCGCAGTTGCCTCCACCATATCCGCGGCAGTCAGTCTCTGACCGACGGGAAGGCCGGTAATAACGTCTCTTCCCCTGACTTCCATCTCGGTCGCATTCCCTCTCGGAGAAACCGGGGATCCGGGGAGAGATTCCTGCGTCCTCCTGACCAGGGATTCCTCCGGACGGACCACGGTTCCGATGCATCGTTTGCAGTATTCAGCCGTAGTTTCGCTGATCTGGACATTGTATTTGCGTCTGACATAATCACAGATGGCTTCGTCGAAGGTATCTCCTCCGACCCGGAGGGAGCGGGCGACAACAATTCCACCCAGACTCATGACTGCGGCCTCCGTGGTGCCGCCCCCGATGTCTACAACGATACTTCCGTGCGGACGGGTCACCCGGATTCCTGCGCCGACTGCAGCGACAAGTGCGGTCTCTATCAGGGCAACGCTTTTCGCGCCGGCGTCCAGAATCACTTCCTCCACCGCACGTTTTTCAACATCGTTGACGGAATAAGGCACACTCGCAATGACGCGCGGATGCCTTCCCGAAAGCCGGACTCCGGTTTTTTTGAGAAACGCTTCCATCATCGCGACCGCGACGTCGAACTGCGCAATCACCCCGGACTTGACGGGGCGCAGAACCGAAACGGAATCCGGTGTTTTTCCAACCATCCTTGCCGCATCCAGTCCTACCGCGGTCACGACATCTTCCGTATCCGAAACCGCAACACAGGACGGTTCATTCAGACGGACGCCTTTTCCTTTTATGAAGATTCTTGTGTTGGACGTTCCCAAATCAATTCCAATACTTTTCACTGTTCTATCCTCATCAAACCCGTTTTTCTTTTAAGGTCTATCGTCTATTCGCAGTCGGAAAGGCCGAATCCGAATGCATCCCGAAGCATTCGGTCGGTGCCGCACGCAGACAGCCCCACTACATTGAAATAATCTCCGTCAATCCGGGAAACAAAGAGAGATCCTTTTTGCTGGACCGCATAGGCCCCCGCCTTGTCCATCGGCTCCCCGGTCGCCAGATAATCATCGATTTCCTGCTCGGAAAGGGAGCGGAACCAAACACGGGTCTGCATGCAGTCAACCACCAGTCTGCCGTCGAAAACCGCTGCCATCCCGGTGAAAACGGAATGGCTCCTTCCGGACAGCTCCGATAGCATCCTCTTTGCATCGTTTCCGTCTTTCGGCTTCTCCAGAACCTCCCCGTTCAGATACACAATCGTATCTGCGGCGAGCAGAACCCTGTCTTTCCCCCGGACGTCCTCCGGATACTGTTCCCAGGCGGCACGAGCCTTGCGGCTGGCCAGCCCCATCACCAGTTCGGAGGGTGTCAGGAACGCACTTCGTTCGCTTTCTTCCTCTGTGTCAGGTACAAGACAAATCGGATGAACACCGACTTTTTCCAGGATTTCTCTCCGTCTGGGAGAGCGGGATGCAAGTATTAATTTTATCATCTCAGTCATCAGCAGAACAAAATCGTCTGCTTCTTCTCCCGTCTGATCAGTCGTTTCAGTGTCTCTGCTCCGTTTCAGCGGTTCCTCTTGGAGTCAACCTGTCTGTACCAGGTTCGGTTCGTGGAGCGGAATGCACCATCATCAGCTCCTCCATCGTACAATCCAGCGCACGCGCAAGGTTCTGAACGGTTTTTGCCGTACAGCCTTCCACCGCGCTTTTTCCGGTGCAAAGGTCAATCACTGTTGTCTTAGGCACACCGCTGATCTTCGCCAGCCGGTACATCGTCAGGTTCTTCTCTCTCAGCAAATCCTGAAAATCCATGGATTCTCCCTTCGGACACGGTGACTCCCCCGAGGGGACACCCCCGGGCGGACCCCCTCACTCTTGTGATCGGAAATCGCCTCTATTATATCGGCCAACCGACCTTTTGTCAAGTGCGTGTTTGCCGAAATACGCTCCTCATCTCTGAAGAAACCGCTCGTCGAAGGGTTCCCTCCCTCTGCCGAAAAAAAAGGTTGCACGGAACTGAAAAAAAGAGTATAATAAGGGAATAGATACAAAAAAGGCCATCAGAAAGGGAATCGACATGCATTGGTCAGAAGAACTCGCCGAACAAATTATCGCCCGCAATCCCGATAAAAGGGAATATGTCTGCGCGGCAGGGATCAGTCCCTCCGGCAGCATCCATATCGGAAACTTCCGGGATATTGCCACGTCCTATTTTGTCGTTAAGGCGTTGCGCAAAAAAGGAAAACAGGCCCGGCTTCTGTTCTCCTGGGATGAATTTGACCGGATGCGGAAAGTTCCCGTCAACGTATCCGCGGTCCGGGACGATATGGAGAAATATATCGGCTGTCCGTATACGGACGTTCCGAATCCGTTCCCGGACGACCCGGCGTCCTCCTACGCAGAACACTTCGAGAAGGAATTCATGGAATCCGTCCGTTCCTTCGGAATCGAGATGGATTACCGCTATCAGACCCGGATGTACCGGAGCGGCGCCTATGCCCAGCACGTTCTGACAGCGCTGAAGAAACGGGGCGAGATTTTCGACATTCTGGACCGCCACCGCACCCAGGAAGCACAGCCGGGGGAACGGGAATCCTATTATCCGGTTTCTATCTACTGCCCCGCCTGCGGAAGAGACACCACGACAATTCATTCCCTCTCGGAAGACTGCACGGATGCGGAGTACTCGTGCGCCTGCGGACACAGAGGTCTTTTCAACTTTACCAAGGATTTCAACTGCAAGCTTGCATGGAAGGTCGACTGGCCGATGCGCTGGCTGTACGAAGGCGTCGATTTTGAACCGGGCGGAAAAGACCATGCCTCCCTGAACGGATCCTATGACAACGCGAAAGATATCGCAAAGGAAATCTTCGGATACGAAGCTCCTCTCTTTCAGGGGTATGAATTCATCGGAATCAGAGGACAGGTCGGAAAGATGTCCGGTTCCTCCGGGCTGAACATGACTCCGGGGCTCCTGCTCCGGCTCTACCAGCCTGAAGTCATCCTGTGGCTGTATGCAAAAACAGAGCCGCTGAAAGCTTTCGACTTCTGCTTTGATGACGGAATTCTTCGTCAGTATTTTGAATATGACCGCATGCTGAACGCTCAGCGCGAGGGAACCCTCGACGAGTATGGGAAAGCGGTCTGCGATCTGACCTCAATCGAGGGACGTTCCCCGGTTACGGTTCCCATGGCGCTCCTCGTTTCCCTCGGTTCCGTTGTGGATTTCAACGAAGACATGCTGGAAACCGTTTTTGCAAAGATCGGAACCCCGTACCGGAAGGCAGATTTTGCCGACCGAATTGAGCGGGCAAAGTTCTGGCTGGAACACTGCGCGCCGGACCAGGTGAACCGCCTCCGTTCCGTTCGAAACTGGGAAGTCTTCGAATCCCTGTCCGATTTGGAAAAAGAGGAAATCAACCGTCTCTGCGCCGTCCTGCGCAAAGGAGGCTACACCCTGGACGAGCTGAACGCCCTGATCTATGCGATTCCGAGGGAACTCCGGACAGAGGCAGGAGAAACGCTGGACGACAAAACGCTGAAAACTGTCCAGGGCACCTTCTTCAAAAATGTCTACCGTCTGCTGATCGACAAGGAGAAAGGCCCCCGGCTGTATCTGTTCCTTTACGCTATCAATCCGGACAAGTACCTGCATCTTCTGGACTTTTCCGCTCCGCAAACGGAGGAGGAAAAAGAGAAAGCGGCAGAGCCGCTCCCGCAGGTTCCGGAATCCTCCCCGAAAAACCGGGGCAGCGACGATCTTCCCGATGAGATTCCGGAAATCAAACCGACGGTTACGGCCGAAGAATTCGGGAAGCTTGACCTCAGAGTGTGCAAGATTCTGAAGGCGCAGGAAATCCGGAAGTCCCACAGCTGTCTGAAGCTGACGCTCTCCGACGGGACGCAGGGGCCGGACAAACCCAGTAGAGTCATCGTTTCCTCCATCAAGAACGAGTACGAACCGGAAGAACTGATTGGAAGAAAGATCCTCGTTCTGGCAAACCTTGAACCCGCAAGAATCACCGGAGTCACAAGCGAGGGCATGCTGCTCGCCGCCACCAACCATTCCTGCGGATGCCAGGTCATTTTTGTGGATGACTCCGTCCCGGAGGGAACCGTAATCCACTGACCTGGAACGAATTACGATAAAAGGATGTGAAAAGAGTGAAAAACAGCGAAAAAACCATGGATAAAATCGTCGCTCTCTGCAAAAACCGCGGCTTCATTTTTCCGGGTTCCGAGATCTACGGCGGTCTCGCAAATTCCTGGGACTACGGTCCCCTCGGCGTCGAGTTCAAAAACAATGTAAAACGGACCTGGTGGAAAAAGTTTGTTCAGGAAAACCCCTACAATGTCGGACTGGACTCCGCAATTATTATGAATCCTCAGGCATGGGTTGCATCCGGTCACGTCGGCGGTTTTTCGGATCCGCTGATGGACTGCCGCTCCTGCAAGGCACGTCACCGCGCGGACAAACTGATTGAAGAATACGCTTTTCAGAACGGAACGAACGACAATCCCGCCGGCTGGTCTTTTGAAGAGATGACCGCTTTCATCCGCGACAAGGGCATCACCTGTCCGATCTGCGGCGCAAAGGATTTTACCGATATCAAAAAATTCAACCTGATGTTCAAAACCTTCATCGGGGTAACCGAGGACTCTTCCTCGACCGTCTATCTTCGCCCGGAAACCGCTCAGGGGATCTTTGTGAACTTCCCCTCCGTCCAGCGGTCCACCAGGAAAAAGCTCCCGTTCGGGATCGCGCAGATCGGGAAATCCTTCCGGAATGAAATCACCCCGGGCAACTTTACTTTCCGCACACGCGAATTCGAGCAGATGGAGCTGGAGTTCTTCTGCAAGCCTGGCACCGATCTTGAATGGTTCTCTTACTGGAAAGAAACTTGCCACAAGTTCCTGCTGGATCTCGGCATGAAAGAGGAAAATCTCCGTCTGCGCGACCATGAAAAGGAAGAACTCTGCTTCTATTCCAAGGCAACCACCGATTTCGAGTTTCTGTTCCCGTTCGGATGGGGGGAACTCTGGGGTGTTGCAGACCGGACAGACTACGATCTCAGCCGTCATGCGGAAATCAGCGGGAAGGACATGACTTACTTCGACCCGGATACAAACGAGCATTATATTCCGTATGTCATCGAGCCTTCACTGGGCGCGGACCGTGTCGCGCTCGCGTTTCTGATCGACGCCTATGACGAAGAAGTCATCGACGCTGAAAAGAACGATGTCCGTGTCGTTCTCCATCTGCATCCTGCTCTCGCTCCGTTCAAAGCGGCGGTTCTTCCGCTCTCCAAAAAGCTTGCCGACAAGGCAACGGAGATCTATTCCATGCTGTCCAAATACTTCTCTGTCGACTATGACGAAGCCGGTTCCATCGGGAAGCGCTACCGCCGGGAAGACGAAATCGGTACCCCGTACTGTATCACGGTGGACTTTTCCACGGTCGGAGACGCAGAGAAAGGAATCGAGGCGGATCATTGTGTCACTGTTCGCGACCGCGACTCCATGGAGCAGATCCGGCTTCCGATCGATGCCCTGGTCTCCTACCTGAGCGAAAAGACCGCTTTCTAATCTTTCATTCCGTTTTCC